>NZ_BAABAU010000004.1:0-300000 GCF_039537585.1 Frondihabitans peucedani | reverse complement strand
GGTCATGTGGAGGGTCACGGTCCCGACCGACTCGAGGGGGATGTCGCGCCCCGACCGCGCCTCCTGCCGCACCCGCTCCATCACGGAGCCGATCCAGCCCGGGTCGGGCTCGGGCGCCTCGGCGGCGTCCTCGGCGACGATCCTGCTCGACAGGCTCCGGAGCCGCTGCAGGGACGCGAGCTGGCTGGCGTTCTCGGGGTCGTCCTCGATCGTCGGGTCGTAGGGCACCCGGCCCGAGTCGAGGTAGTCCGCCAGCCGTTCGAGCGTGACCGTCGGGTCGCTCATCGCCATGCCTCCATCTCTCTCGTCAGGTTCTCGCGCGCTCGGGCCAGCTGGCCGCGCGCTGCTGTCTGGGTGATTCCGAGGTGCTCGGCGATCTCGCCGTACGACTCGCCGCCGACCTCGCGCAGCAGCCACGCCTGGCGCTGCAGGGAGGGGAGGGCGTCGAGCGCTCGCCGAAGGTTGGTCATGGCGTCGGCGGAGGCGGCGAGGCGCGCAGGATCCTGCGCATCCGTCACCGGCAGCTGAGCCACCACCGCCTCGTCGTCGACGTCGGACACCGGCTTCCGCGAGCGCATCAGGTCGAACGCCTTCCGGGAGACGATCCGCATCATCCAGCCGCGGACCGCGTCCGGCGTGGTGAGGGTCGGCAGCTCCCGCCAGATGGCGATCGACGCCTCCTGCACGGCGTCGGACGCGTCGGCCCGCGAGCTGGTCAGTCTCGTGGCGTACGCCGTCATCAGCGAGAGGTGCCGCCGCAGCAGCGTCTCGAAGGCCCGCTCGTCTCCGTCGGCCGCGCGCCGCGCGAGGAGCCCGTCGCTCGCCGCGTCGAGCTGAGCCGCCGTCTGGGCGGGCGTCAGCAGCGGGCGGGCGGCGGTGGTCACGAGTGCAGTCAACCGGATTCCCGCTGCGAACACACCCGCGAACCGGCTGAAAAAGTTTTTTCGACGAATCGCGTGACGTTTGGGGAGCAGAATCCGTCTCATCCCCAGGCTGCATTTCATCGAGCCGCAGGATCCCCCCGATCACCTCTGGCGAGACAGTCGAGACGAAGGAGCACCACCATGGCCGACAAGACCACCCCCGCTACCCCGAAGACCACGACCACGACCACCGCGAGCCGCGTCGACCGCGTCGCGACACCCGTCACCACGACCCAGACGGCGTCGCTCGGAGTCGCCTCGGGCAAGACCGTCATCGCGGACGGCGTGATCTCGAAGGTCGCCGGCATCGCCGCGCGCGAGGTCCCGGGCGTCTTCGCTCTCGGTGGCGGCGCCGCCCGCGCGTTCGGCGCCATCCGCGACGTCATCGGCTCGACCGACCTCTCGCAGGGCGTCCGAGTCGAGGTCGGCGAGACCCAGGTCGCCGCCGACGTCACCATCGTCGTCGAGTACCCCGCCCCGATGAACGCCGTGGCCGAACAGGTCCGCGCGGCCGTGGCCCAGGCGATCGTCGACCTCGTCGGCATGGAGGTCGCCGAGATCAACGTCGCGATCAACGACGTCCACATCCCCGGCGAGGACGACGACCAGCAGCAGGCTCCCGCCGAGAGCCGCGTCCTGTGAGCGCCACCACCACCGGCATCGCGGTCGGCGCCGTGCTCGGCGTCGTCGCGGTCGCGTTCGGCTTCTGGGCGTTCGTCCTGGTCGCCGTGTTCATCGCCGTGGGCGCCCTCGTCGGCAGGATCGCGTCGGGCAGGCTCGACGTGTCGAGCCTCGTCGACGTCATCCGCGGACGGCGCTCCTCGTCATGACCGACCATCGCGCCGCGCCAGGCCCTCGCAGCACGCCAGGCCCCGGCAGCACGCCAGGCCCGAGCGCCGCGCCGGAGCCCCGCGCCGGCCTCCAGACCGCCGGGCCCGACGACGGCGTCGGTCCGGCCCCTGACGGACGGTCGTCGGATCCTGATTCTCCGACGGCCGTCCTCGACCACTCGATCACCCCTCGCGACGTCCCCGGTCGCGAGCCGGTGATCCCCGGCCACATCAGCATCGCGCCCCGCGTCCTCTCGAAGGTCGGCGGGGCTGTCGTCGCTGAGACCCTCGCGGTGCCGCGGCACGACGTGCGCGTCGACGCGCACGACGAGGAGGGCAGCCTCGCTCTCAGCGTGAGCACGCCGATGACCATCCCCGCCCTCACCCGCGATCTCGTGGTGCCCCCGGGCGGCGTGCTCGGGACGATCCGCTCCCTTCAAGACACCGTCACGCACCGCCTCCTCGAGATCACCGGTCGCGCCGTCTCGCGCGTCGACGTGACCGTGACCGGGAGCCGCCTCGAGAAGACCGGAGCCCTCCGATGACCGCCACAGAAGCACGACCGACCCCGTCCGGCGCGCCCGAGATGCCGAGCGTCCCCTCGAGCCTGTACCGCAGGATCCTGCGGCGCGAGACCCATTCCTCCCGCTCTGGCGCAGCCATCGTGGTCCTCGTCCTCCTGGCCCTAGTCGCCGGGTACGTGGGTGTCGAGGCCGTCTACGCCGCCCTCGGCCTCCCGGCGCTGCTCTTCTCGCCAGTCGACGTCCTGGCCTCCCTCCTGTCGGCGGCCACCGGCCAGGCCGGCCTCGTCATCGCGGTCGGCATCGTGACGGCTCTCGCGGGGCTGCTCCTCGTCGTCCTCGGCATCACGTCGGCCCGCCGAGGCCGCCACACGATCGACGACCCGCGGGTCGCCGTCGTGGTCGACGACCAGGTGATCGCCGCGGCCCTGTCCCGGAGCGCCCGCATGGCCGCCGGCCTCGCGCCCGGCCAGGTCAGCACCTGGGTGTCGCGCCGCGACGCCCGCGTGACCATCACTCCGGCGTCGGGGGTCCGCGTCGACGTGGAGTCCGTCCTCGCCGCCGCCCGCGACGAGCTCGAGGCGGGGGGCTACCAGCCCGCCGTCACCCCGGACGTCCGCCTGACCAGCTCCGGGAGGCTCGGCGCATGACCATCTCGAACCGCATTGCGAACCGCCTGTTCCTCATCGTCGTCGGGCTCGTCGCCCTCGCCGTCGGAGCCGGCCTCGTGCTCGTGGCCGTCCCCGGCGGAGGCTTCGCGCGCGACGCGCTGCGCACTGCCCGCGACGCGCAGGCCGACGCCCTCGCGCACACGCCCTTCTCGGCGGCAGGCGTCGACGGCTCGCGGAGCTACCTGCCTTGGCTCCTCGCGATCATCTGTCTCGTGCTCGTCGTCGTGACGCTCGTCGCCGCCGCGACCCGCGGCCGCGGCCGCATCGACCGCGTCATCGAGTCGGACGACGCGACCGGCAGCATCGTCGTCTCGTCGCGATTCGCGGAGACCGCCCTCGTCGACGTGCTGGGGTCGCGCCGCGACGTGGCGCACGTGAGCGTCGCCGCCTACGAGCTGAAGGGCGAACCGGCGCTGAAGGTCAAGCTGCGCATCACGGCAGGATCCTCGCCGACCGACGCCGTCGAGGCCGCCTCCGTCGCCGTGCGCGGGCTCGACCTCGTGCTCGGCACCGGCAGGCCGCTGCCCGTGCTCGTCGAGGTCACCGGAGCGTCGCCCGCGCGGCCGGGAGCCGACTCGCGCGTCCGCTAGGGCCGATAGTCGTTCCGTCGTGGCGGATCAGACCCGCAGCAGCAGCTTCCCGATGTGCCCGCCGTCCTCCATGCGGCGGTGCGCGTCGGCGGCGTCGTCGAGCGGGTAGACCCGGTCGACGATCGGTCGCACCCGGCCCGACTCGACGAGCGGCCAGACGTTCTGCCGCACTCCTGCGATGATCTCCCGCTTCTCGACAAGAGGCCGCGCCCGCAGCGTCGTGCCCCAGATGCGGCCCCGCTTCTGCATCAGGGCGCCGAGCTGGAAGCTCGACGCCTCACCCGACTGGTTGGCGATGACCATGATGCGCCCGTCGACGGCGAGGGCCTGGATGTTGCGGGCGAGGTAGTCGCCGCCGACCAGGTCGAGGATCACGTCGGCGCCGCGCCCGCCGGTCTCGCGTGCGACGACCTCGACGAAGTCCTCCTGTCGGTAATTCAGGCTGGAAGCACCGAGGCTCTCGCAGAACGCGACCTTGTCGGCGGAGCCCGCGGTCGCGATCACGCGGGCGCCGAGCGCGGTGCCGAGCTGGATCGCCATGGTGCCGATGCCGCTCGTTCCGCCGTGGACGAGCAGGGTCTCGCCCTCCTGCAGGCGGGCGTTGAGGTAGACGTTCGACCAGACGGTGGCCGCGACCTCGGGGAGTCCCGCGGCCTCGACCAGGTCGACGCCGTCCGGGACCGGCAGCACGAGGCCCGCATCGACGGCCACGCGCTCGGCGTAGCCGCCGCCCGGGAGAAGCGCGCAGACGCGGTCGCCGAGCCTCCATCCTGAATTGCCGTCGCCGACGTCCGAGATCGTGCCCGACACCTCCATGCCCGGCCACTCGACGGAACCGGGCGGCGGCGGGTACGTGCCCTGCCGCTGGCCGATGTCGGCGCGGTTGAGGCCGGCGGCCGCCACGTCGATGACGACCTCGCCGGGCCCCGCTGTGGGGTCGGCGGCTTTGCCCGGGACCAGCACCTCGGGGCCGCCCGGTCGGGAAATCAGGATGATGCGCATGACCTCGATCCTGCACCCCCGTGCCTGCGGGGGAGTCGCGCCGGCCGCGCGGCCTGCATCCTGAATTGTCGACGCGACGCAGCGGGACCCGGCCCGGCCAACCCGGCGCGACCGGCCCCGCCCGCCGGTCACTAGGCTGGCCGCGTGCTGCTCTCCGACCGCGACATCAAGGCCGAGCTCGACCTCGGGCGGATCGGGCTCGACCCGTTCGACCCGGCTCTCATCCAGCCCTCGAGCATCGACGTCCGTCTCGACCGGTTCTTCCGGCTCTTCGACAACCACAAGTACCCCTTCATCGACCCGGCCGAAGACCAGCCCGAGTTGACGCACCTCGTCGAGGTCGATCCCGACGAGCCGTTCATCCTGCACCCGGGCGAGTTCGTCCTGGGCTCGACGTACGAGCTCGTAACCCTTCCCGACGACATCGCGGCCCGCCTCGAGGGCAAGTCGTCGCTCGGCCGCCTGGGGCTCCTCACGCACTCCACCGCGGGCTTCGTCGACCCGGGCTTCTCGGGCCATGTGACCCTCGAGCTGTCGAACGTCGCGACCCTGCCGATCAAGCTGTGGCCGGGCATGAAGATCGGGCAGATCTGCTACTTCCGCCTCTCGAGCCCGGCCGAGAACCCCTACGGCTCCTCGGTCTACGGCTCCCGCTACCAGGGCCAGCGCGGCCCGACGGCGAGCCGGTCGTTCCAGAACTTCTCGCGGACTGACACGCGGTCCGCGCCGTCGTCCGCCCGCGACTGAGCGACCCCGCCGCCACAGCCGACGCCGACGCCGCCGACTACGAGCGCGGCCACGCCTCCAGCTGCCAGCCGAGCCACGGGCTCCACGCGAACGGTGACGCTGCGACGGCTGCCCGCAGGTCGTCGGGCGCGATCCACGCCCATTCGGCGACCTCCGAGGCGGAGGGCGACGGGTCGCCGACCGCGACCGCGGTGAAGACGGGGCAGATCTCGTTCTCGACGACGCCCGAGGCGTCGACGGCGCGGTAGCGGAAGTCGGGCAGGATCGGCTCCACCCGCTCGACCTCGAGGCCGAGCTCCTGGAACGCCCGCCGGGTGAGAGCTTCCTGGGGAGTCTCGCCGGGGCCGGGGTGCCCGCAGAACGAATTGGTCCAGACACCGGGCCAGGTGGCCTTCGAGAGGGCCCGCCTGGTCACCAGGATGTCCCCCGTCTCGGGGTGCGCGACGTGGCACGAAAAGGCCAGGTGAAGCGGTGTATCGCTCGTGTGGACGCTCGCTTTGGGGTACGTTCCGACCGGATTTCCGGCCTCGTCGACCAATACCACGAGCTCGTCGTGCACCGTGGCGAGGGCGGCGTCGTCGCCCTGGGGAAAGGCCTCGGGTTCAGTGTTCATTACGCTGTAGTCTCGCAGGATGGACGGTGATCACCTGCTCGCAGAACGGCGAGCCGGAGCCGCGAAGTCCGCGGGTGACACGCTCGACACTACTGTGCGGGTCGACCGCGTCCTCGCCTCGTTCTTCGCCGCCGCCAAGCGACGCGCGACCGCCCTCGGCCCCCGCTACGTCGACCTGTGGACGGTCCTCGAGCGCAACTCGGTCGGCGGCAAGCGGTTCCGGCCGCGGATGGTCGTCGCCGCGTACGAGGCTCTCGGAGGCCGAGACGAAGAGGCGTGCGCTCTCGTCGGGGCCGCGTTCGAGCTCCTCCACACCGCGCTGATCGTGCACGACGACGTCATCGACCGCGACTTCTCCCGCCGGGGCATCCCGAACGTCTCCGGCAGCTACCGCGACACCGCGACCACCGCCGGGATCGCCTCGCCCGCCGCCGAGCACCGCGGCATGTCGGCCGCCCTCATCGCCGGCGACCTCGCTCTGACCGGCGCCAGCCGCCTCCTCCTCGACGTGTCGTGTACGCACGAGGTCCGCTCGGGCCTGCTCGAGCTGCTCGACGAGGCCATCTTCGCCAGCGCCGGCGGCGAGCTCCTCGATGTCGAGCTGGCCCTCGCGCCCGAGGTCCCGACCGTGCAGGAGGTCCTCGACATGGAGCGCGCCAAGACGGCCGTGTACTCCTTCGAGGCGCCCCTGATGGCGGGGGCGATGCTGGCCGGCGCCGATCCTGCGCTCATCGACGCCCTCGAGGAGTTCGGCCGCGAGGTCGGCATCGCCTACCAGATCGTCGACGACCTCCTCGGCGTCTTCGGCACCGAGAGCGCGACCGGCAAGACCACTCTCGGCGACCTCCGCGAGGGCAAGCGCACAGTGCTGATCGCGGCCGCGGCCACGACCGACGACTGGTTCGCGATCCAGCCGTTCATCGGCAAGGCCGATCTCACCCCCGACGAGGCCGACCACGTGCGCGCCAAGCTCGAGGTCTGCGGCGCCCGCGCCCAGGCCGAGCGCCTCGTCGACGAGCACACCGAGCGGGCTCTGGCCGTCCTCGACCGCGACGTCGTGCCGGCCGATCTCCGCGTGGTCCTGCGGCCCGTCGTCGACACGGTCCTCGAGCGAGACCGATGACCAGGCTCGCCCTGTACGACCGCGTCGCCCAAGAGACCTCGAGCGGCGTGATCCGGCGCTACTCGACGTCGTTCGGCCTCGCCTCGCGCCTCCTCGGCACCGGCGTCCGCCAGGACGTCGAGAACATCTACGCCCTGGTGCGCGTGGCCGACGAGATCGTCGACGGTCCGGCCGGCGAGTCGGGCGCCGACAAGGCCGAGTGCGGCAGGATCCTCGACGACTTCGAGCGCGAGACCGAGCGGGCGATGCGCGACGGCTTCAGCACGAACCTCGTCGTCCACGCGTTCGCCATCACCGCCCGCCGCGCGGGCTTCGGTGTCAAGCTCACCGCCCCGTTCTTCGCCTCGATGCGGAGCGACCTCGACCAGACCGAGCACGACGCCGAGTCGTTCGACCGCTACGTGTACGGGTCGGCCGAGGTCGTCGGGCTCATGTGCCTCCGCGCGTTCTTCGAGGGCCGCTCGTACGACCCGGCCTTCGTCGCCCGGCTCGAGCAGGGCGCCTGCGCCCTCGGGGCCGCGTTTCAGAAGGTCAACTTCCTGCGCGACCTCCACGACGACTTCGAGACCCTGGGGCGCAGCTACTTCCCGGGCGTCGACCCGTCGTCGTTCTCCGACGCGGAGCGCGACCGCCTCGTCGCCGACATCGACGACGACCTCCGGGTCTCGGGCGACGTCATCTCCGACCTCCCCGCGTCGTCCCGCCGCGCCGTCGCGCTCGCGCACGGCCTCTTCGCCGAGCTCAACCGCCGCCTGGCGGTCACCCCCGCGACAGAGCTCATGCACACCCGCATCCGCGTGCCCAACCCGGTCAAGCTGCGCATCGCCGCGGCGTCCGCGGCGGGCCGCATCACCCCCGTCGGAGCACACTCATGACCAGTCCGTCCGTCACGCGAAACGGTTCCCGCGTCATCGTCATCGGCGGGGGCATCTCGGGCCTCGCCTCGGCTGCGCTGCTCGCGAAGGAGGGCCACGAGGTCACCCTGCTCGAGAAGGGCCCGACGGTCGGCGGCCGCGCGTCGTCGTGGGAGGCCGACGGGTTCCGCTTCGACCTCGGCCCGAGCTGGTACCTCATGCCCGAGGTCTTCGACCACTTCTTCAAGCTCATGGGCACCTCGGCCGCGGAGCAGCTCGACCTGGTTGCGCTCGACCCCGGCTACCGCGTCTACTTCGAGGGCGAGACCGAGCCGGTCGACATCCCGCAGGGCCTCGACGAGAACCTCGCGCTGTTCGAGAGCATCGAGCCCGGGTCCGGCGAGAAGATGCGGCGCTACCTCGCCTCGTCGCGCGACACCTACGACATCGCCAAGAAGCGGTTCCTCTACACGTCGTTCCGGAGCTGGGCGCCCCTCCTCCGCCGCGACGTCGTGACGCGCCTCCCCACGCTCGGCCGCCTGCTCCTCGAGAGCCTCGACTCGCTCGTGTCGAAGACGGTCCGCGATCCGCGTCTCCGCCAGATCCTGGGCTACCCGGCGGTGTTCCTCGGCTCCTCGCCCTTCGAGACGCCGAGCATGTACCACCTGATGTCGACGCTCGACCTCGACGACGGCGTCCTGTACCCGCAGGGCGGCCTGACGACCGTGATCCAGCGGATCGCCGCCCTCGCCGAGGAGGCCGGAGTCAGGATCGTCACCGACGCGACGGTGACGCGCATCCGCACCTCGGGCGGGCTCCGGCCTCGCGCGACCGGTGTCGACTGGTCCGACGCCTCCGGGGCGGTCCGGGCCGAGTTCGCCGACCTCGTCGTCTCGGCAGCCGACCTGCACCACACCGAGACGGCGCTGCTGCCGACCGAGCTGCAGTCGTACGGCGAGTCGTACTGGGCCTCCAAGAACCCGGGGCCGAGCGCGCTCCTGATGTATCTGGGGGTCGAGGGCGAGCTCCCCGAGCTCGAGCACCACACCCTCCTGTTCTCGCGCGACTGGAACGACAACTTCTCGCGGATCTTCCACGAGCCGAAGAGCATCCCCGAGCCGCCGTCGCTGTACGTCTGCAAGCCCTCGGTCGTCGACCCGTCGACCGCGCCGGAGGGGCGCACGAACCTCTTCGTCCTGGTCCCGCTCCCCGCCGACCCCGCCATCGGCTCCGGCTCGCTGCCCGCGGGTTATCTCGGCGACGGGTCCGGTGCGGGCGAGCCGGGCTCTGCGCGTCTCGAGGAGATCGGCGACGCCGTGATCCAGCAGATCGCCGACTGGACCGGGGTCCCCGACCTGGCCTCCCGAGTCGTCCTCCGCCGCACGCGAGGCCCCGGCGACTTCGTCGACGACTACAACTCGTGGTCGGGCAGCATGCTCGGCCCCGCGCACACGCTCGCGCAGAGCGCGATGTTCCGTGCCGGCAACGTCTCGAAGAAGGTGCGCGGCCTCTTCTACGTCGGCGGGTCGGTCCGTCCCGGCATCGGCCTGCCCATGTGCCTGATCAGCGCCGAGGTGCTGCTCAAGAACCTCCGCGGAGACACCAGCACCGAGCCGCTGCCCGAACCCGTCCCGGCCCCCGCTCCCGCGCGGCGCGACCCCGTGGCACAGGGCTGAGGCTCGCCGGTGGGAGTCCTCTACCTCCTCGGTCTGCTCATCGCTCTCACCGGCATGGTGGTGCTCGACCGGCGGTTCCGGCTGTTCTTCTGGCGCGACCGGGTGCGTGCGGCCGTGATCCTGATCGTCGGCGTCGCGTTCTTCCTGGCCTGGGATCTCGCCGGCATCCGACTCGGGATCTTCTTCCGGGGCGAGACGTCGTTCATGACCGGCTTCCAGGTCGCCCGCGAGCTGCCCCTCGAGGAGCCGTTCTTCCTCGCACTGCTCTGCTATCTCACGATGAACCTGGCGGCCGGGGTGCCGCTGCTCGTCGACGCGGCGGCTGGCCGAGCCGGCCTGCGGGCACCGGCCGACCGGGCGGAGGGTCGACCGTGACCTACTGGGGGCTCAACGCCGTGTTCCTCGCGGTCGTCGCCGTCGTCGGGATCGCCGCGGTCGTCGTCCACGGTCGGCGGAGCGCAGGATCATCGCCCGACCGGCGCCGGCGCGCCCGTCTCGCGACCGTCCTGGTCGCCGCGATCCTGCTCGGCATGACGGCCGTGTTCGACAACGTCATGATCGGCATCGGCCTCGTGGGCTACGACGCGTCGAAGATCAGCGGCGTGTTCGTCGGAATCGCGCCGCTGGAGGACTTCTCGTACGCGGTCGCGGCGCTGATCCTGCTGCCGTCGCTCTGGGTCCTGCTGGGTGGCAGGCGGAACGGCGCGGGGCGCGACCGCGCTGGGCACGATGCCGTGGGGCGCGACAGTGCGGGGGAGCGGGCATGAGAGAGACGCTCAAGGCGCTCTTCGCCGTGTCGAGGCCGCTCAGCTGGGTGAACACGGCGTTCCCGTTCGCGGCGGCGTACATCCTGGCGACTGCCGGTACTCCCGGAATGCCCCGCCGCTTCGCCGAGTACGTCCCCCTGAACAGCGTCGACCCGTCGTCGGCCATGTCGTCGTCGCTGCACCTCTCGTACGACTCGTTCGACTTCTCGCAGGTGAACTGGGTCGTCGCGATCATCGGCATCCTCTACTTCCTGATCCCCTACAACCTCGCGATGTACGGCATCAACGACGTCTTCGACTACGAGAGCGACCTCCGCAATCCGCGGAAGGGCGGCGTCGAGGGAGCGATGCTCGATCGGCGGTTCCACGCGCCGATCCTGCGGGCGGTCGTCATCACGAACGTCCCGTTCCTGATCTTCTTCGTGCTCGCAGGATCACCGCTCAGCTGGCTCGTGCTCGCCGTGAGCGTCTTCGCCGTGGTCGCCTACTCGCTGAAGGGCCTCCGCTTCAAGGAGCGCCCGCTGCTCGACTCGCTCACCTCGAGCACCCACTTCACGAGCCCGGCCGTCTACGGTCTGGTCCTGGCCGGCGCGACGTTCACCCCGCAGCTGTACGCCCTCCTCGGGGCCTTCTTCCTCTGGGGGATGGCGAGCCACGCGTTCGGAGCCGTCCAAGACGTCGTCGCCGACCGCGAGGGCGGCATCGCGTCGATCGCCACGGTGTTCGGCGCGCGCGCCACCGTCCGCTTCGCCTTCGCGGCCTATGTCCTGGGCGGCGTGCTGATGCTCTTCACCGAGTGGCCTGGGCCGCTCGGCGCGATCCTGGTGATCCCGTACGCGGTGACCGTCGCGCCCTGGTGGAACGTGGCCGACGCCGATGCGGAGGGAGCGAACCGGGGCTGGCGGAGATTCCTCGCGCTCAACTTCGTGAGCGGATTCCTGACCACGATGCTGCTGATCTGGTGGGTCGCGATCGGTCGCTGACGAGAGCACCGGGCGGCCTCCCGGCGTACCCCGGATCATGAGCGACCGCCACGGATCTGGCCGCTCCGCCGCGGTCGGTGCCACCGTAGAGTGACAACGCACCACCTCACCCCCCAAGGAGAACCCATGAAAGGCAAGATCCTGTTCGTCGCCGGTCTCGCGGCCGGTTACGTCGTCGGGGCCCGCGCTGGTCGTCAGTCCTACGAGAAGATCAAGCACCGTGCCGACAAGGTCTGGCACGACCCCAACGTGCAGCGCGGCGTCACCAAGGCCGAGGACTTCGTCGCCGAGAAGGCGCCGATCGTCGGCAAGAAGGTCCAGGAGGGCGTGACCGACGCGGCTCACGCAGCCACCGAGAAGGTCAAGTCGGCGACGTCCAAGTCCGACTCGTCCAGCTCCTGAAGCACGACCGCCCCTGACGATGTTCGGCAGCCGCACAGACAATCCCGAGCAGCCGCAGCGCGCCTCCATCGGCTCGCTGCTCAGCTCGCTCCCCGACCTCATCCGACGCCTGATCCGAGGTGAGATCGCTCTCGCGAGGGCGGAGCTCACCGCGAAGCTCAAGGCGGCGGGGGTCGGGCTGGGGATCCTCGCGGCTGCCGGCATCCTCGGCTTCATCCTCCTCGAGGTCCTGATCGCCGCCGCCGTCCTCGGCGTGGCGACGGCCCTGCCGGCGTGGCTCGCCGCGCTGCTGGTCGCAGCCGCACTCCTCGTCATCGTCGCGGTCCTCGCCCTCGTGGGCGTCCGGGCGTTGAAGCGCGGAGTGCCTCCCGTTCCTGAAGAGACCATCAAGAACGTCAAGAGCGACGTCCGCGCGATGAAAGGGGAGTCGAATGACCCCGCCGAAGAACGACTCTGACCGCGCAGGATCGAGCGACGAGAAGGCCTCGAAGCCGTCCCTCCCCGAGACGCAGCGCGATGTCTCCGAGACCCGCGCCGAGTTCGCCGCCACCCTGGACGAGCTCGAGGAGCGCCTGAACCCCAAGATCCAGTACCGCCGTGCTCGCGCGGCCGTGACGAAGCGCGTCTCCGACGACCCGAAGGTGCTCGCCGTCGCCGCGGCCGGAGCAGCCGGCCTCGCAGCGGCCGTCACCGGCATCGCGAAGCTCGCCTCGCGCGCCGGGCGTCGCTGAGCCCCTCTCTTCGCTGACCCCCTCTCTTCGCGGAGCCGCCGACCTGGCTCACCGCAGCGCCCCTCACCAGGGCGCCCTTCAGACACCGATCCACCCGGAGGACCCCATGGCCCGGACCGCCCACGCCGACATCGCGGACGACCCCACCCGCGACCCCGAAGACCCGAGCAAGCCCGACAGCCCGACGGACCTCACCAAGCGCACCTGGGGCTACACCTTCAAGAAGACCCTGCGGGAGTTCTCCACCGACGGCTGCACCGACTTGGCCGCCGCTCTCACTTACTTCTCCGTGCAGGCGCTGTTCCCCGGTCTCCTCGCCGTCGTGTCGCTGCTCGGCCTCTTCGGGCAGGCGGGCAACACGACGAAGCAGGTGCTCGACCTCGTTCAACAGCTGGGCGGCAAAGACATCGCCGACTCGCTCCGCGGCCCCGTCATGTCGCTGACCTCCTCCCCGGCAGCGGGCGTCACCTTCGTCGTCGGTGTCGTCGGAGCCATCTGGTCGGCGTCGGGCTACGTCGGCGCCTTCGGGCGCGCTCTCAACCGGATCTACGACCGCACCGAGGGTCGTCCGATCTGGAAGCTCCGTCCGACCAACCTGCTGGTGACCGTCATCGCGGTCGTGCTCGTCGTCCTGGCCGGGCTGATCCTGGTGCTGAGCGGTGACATCGCCCGGACCATCGGCGACTTCGTCGGGCTCGGAACGGCCGCCGTCGACGTGTGGCTCATCGTCAAGTGGCCGGTGCTGGCCGTCATCATCGTGCTGGTGGTCGCCGTCCTCTACTACTTCTCGCCGAACGTGAAGCAGCCCAAGTTCCGCTGGATGAGCATGGGCGCCCTCCTGGCGATCCTCGTGTGGGTGATCGCCTCGGTCGGCTTCGCCTTCTACGTCGCCAACTTCTCGCACTACAACAAGACCTACGGCGCTCTCGGCGGGGTCATCGCCTTCCTCCTCTGGCTCTGGATCACGAACAACGCGCTCCTCTTCGGCGCCGAGTTCGACGCCGAGACGGAGCGCGGCCGCGAGCTGCAGTCCGGCATCCACGCGGAGGAGGACATCCAGCTGCCCCCGCGCGACACCCGCCAGAGCGACAAGAAGGCCGCCAAGCACGAGGAGGACGTCCAGGACGGCATCCGGCTCCGCGAAGCGTCGGAGGCCGATCGCGAGAACGACGGCGACGGCGACAGGGACGGCAAGAAGGGTCGCCGCTCCAAGCGCGGCGACAAGGAGAAGAATCCCGTCGACAACCCGGCCGACTTCGTCTGAGCGCTGCTCAGCGGCGCCGAGCACGAGCGACGCGCGCCGAATCGCTCAGGCGATGATCTTGAGCAGCGCCCCGGTCGTGTCTCTGAGGGTGCTCATCCGCCCGAACGGAGTGTCGACGGGCTCGTCGACGATCGCGCCGCCGAGCTCGACGGCCCGCGCGGCAGCGGCGTCGGCATCGGCGACGTTGAAGTAGACCAGCCACGCCGCAGGATCGCCGGGCGTCCAGTACCCGCTGGCGTCCATCACGCCCGCGTACATCTCGCCCTCGTGCGTCAGCTGCGAGTACCGGAAGTCGGCCCCGCCCGGCATCGACACGGTCGTCCAGCCGAAGGCCTGCTGGTAGAACTGCACCTCGTCGTCGAAGCTGGTCGTGTGGAGCTCGAACCACGCGGGCGCGCCCGGTTCGGCCAGTGCCTGGAAGCCGGTCATCTGCGCGGGGTTCCACGCGCCGACGACGGCGCGGTCGGCATCCTGCGCCAGGAGCATCGTCCCCATCGGACCGACCTGCTGCGGGCCCATGAACACGAGCCCGCCGGCGCCCGTGACCGCCTGCCCCGTGGTCTCGGCGTCGTCGGTCTGGAGGTAGACCGTCCAGGAGTCGGGCACGCCCTCGGAGGCCCCGCCGATCATCCCCGCCACCCGGCGGTCGTCGAGGGAGAACGTGACGTAGCCGCCGAACTCCGATCCGCCGTCGGAGGAGGTCCAGCCGAAGAGGCCCTCGTAGAACGCCGTGGAGGCAGCGGTGTCGTGGCTGGTGAGGTCGATCCAGATCGGCGCACCGGTGGGGTAGAACGAGGGCGTGGGCACGGTGTCTCCTGTCGTCAGCGGGTCGATGCCGCTGACACTAGAGCATCCCGAGAGCGCGCGGGGAAGTTCTCCACAGGCTCTAGAAGGCGAACCCCAGCTCGCCCGGGTACTCGCCGCGAGCGGTGAGCGTCTCGGCTGCCGCGCGCAGGTGCGCCAGGGTGATCCCCATGGTCCCGGGGCCGAAGCTGACGCGCGACACGCCGAGCTCCGCGAGCCGTGCGAGCGGCACCGAGCCCGGGCCCGAGATCACCGACACCCGGCCGTGGATCTGCTCGACCGCGTCGGCGACCTGCTGCTCCGTCTTCAGCCCGAGCACGAAGGCGACGTCGGCCCCGGCGTCGAGGTACGCGTTGGCCCGCAGGATCGCGTCGTCCCACGCCTCGGGGTCGCCCGCGAGCGCGTCGACGCGCGCGTTGATCACGAGCGGGACGCCGGCGCGGTCGCCCGCGGCCCGCGCGGCGGCCACCTTCGACACCTGCGTGTCGAGGTCGTACAGGTCGGCCTTGTCCCGCCCGCGCGAGTCTTCGAGGTTCAGGCCGGCGGCGCCCGCCTCGATGAGGCGCAGGACGTTGTCCCGGGTGCCCGCGGCATCCTGCGCGTAGGCCTTCTCGAAGTCGACCGACACGGGCAGGTCGACCGAGCGCACGATGAGCTGAGCCGCGGCGAGGGCCTCGTCGATGTCGAGCCCCTCGCCGTCCTCGACGCCGTGCGCCTCGGAGATGGAGTGGCTCGCGGTCGCCAGCGCCTTGACGCCGGGCGTGCCCGCGACGATGCGGGCGGTGATGCTGTCCCAGACGTTGGTCACGATCAGCGGGTCGCCGGGCACGTGGAGGGAGCGGAGGAGTTCGGCCTTCTCGGCCGTGGACTGGATCGACATGCCCCCAGCCAACCAGTCCGCGCTCCTCGCCGCCAGCGCCCGCCGCCCGCCTCTCTCTCGTCTCCGCGCGGCGAGAGGGCCGAATCGCACGGTCTCGGCCGCAGAAGCGTGCGATCCGGCCCGCTCGACGCGACGAGCCGGCAGGACCGGGCAGGATGGCGCGGCCGGGCGAGAACGCCTAGAAGTCGGTCACCCCGTAGACCGGCCGATCCTGCGCGAACATCCGCGTGGCCTCGCCGAGCGCGCCCTGGCGGTGCTCGGCGACGAGCCCGGCCGAGCCGAGGAGGCTGGCCGACACCCCGCCGAGGTACAGCGTGGCGAGGGTGGCCGCGTCGAGCTCGAGGGCGGCCGGAGCGTTCTCGCCGACGCGGGTCGCGTGGCCCGCGCCGTCGGTGACGTCGAGACGGAAGGTGCCGTCGGCGTGGCCCAGCTTGTCGTGCACCCGCAGCGTGAGCGACCCGTCGTGACCGTACGGGCGCGCCGACAGGGCGGCCGGAGCATCGAGCACGCGCAGCCACACGTGGTCGGACTCGCCGACGGTCTTCAGGTCGCGACTGCCGGCGAGGGCGTGCAGCAGCGGGTTCTCGACGGGGGCCCGGCTCCAGCGGATCTCGTCGACGAGGTCGATCGCGCCGAGGAAGTCCCAGAGCCCGAGGAACGCGTCGCGCGTCGGCGCCACCAGGTCGCCGACCTTGAGCACGGAGAGCGGGCCGTCGGACACCATCGAGTACAGGACGTAGCCGTCGGCCGGAGCCCCGGGCGACGGCACGTGGATCGCGGCGCGGACGTTCTTGTCGGGCTTGGCGGTGCCGTAGTCGAGCCCGTTGTAGGCGTTCGCGTACTGACCCTGCCGGTCGACGGATCCGGGGGTCGTCGCGTGGAACTGGGCGAAGACGCGCGGCGCCACGGTCGCCAGCTCGGTAGGCGAGGCCATCTCGACGCGGCCGCCGGGCTGCGCGAGCAGCGCGAAGGGCGATCGTCGGTCGATCACGATGCTGCGCTTGCGCGTCGCCGGGCCGAAGCCGAAGCGCCGGTAGATCGTCGACTCGCTCGCGGTGAGCGCGGCCAGCGCGTGGCCCGAGGCCGCGGCTGCCGCGAGCCGGTCGGTCATCAGGTGCCGGAGCATCCCGCGGCGGCGGTGCGTGGCGCGGACGGTGACGTCCGAGACGAGGTAGGAGTCGACGAGCGCCCCGCCGCCGACGTTGATCGACTTCGTGTAGCCCGCGTAGGTGCCGACGGGCCAGTCGTCGCCGAGTGATCCTGCAACCGGGTTCCTGGCGTAGACGCCGGTGAACACGCGCCCGTCGTCGATCGCCCCGATGGCCGACTCGCGGACGGAGTCGGGGTCGCTGTCCTCGTGGAAACCGATGCGCGTCGCTGCGAGCCACGCCTCGGTGGCCTGGTCGGGCTTGCCGTCGACAAGGCTCGGAGAGAAGGTGCGCACGACGTAGTCGTCATCGAAGGTGGCCATTCCTCCAGCGTAGAGGGCCCGCCGACCGCACGTCCGGAGCGCAGGATCAGCCCGCCGCCGCCGACCCCGAGCGACACGGCGCTAGTCGATCTCCCGCTGCACCGACCGCACCCGGGTCATCAGCGCGAGCCCGGCGAGCAGCACGATGGCGATCCCGACGGCGCCGAACCGGGTGTCGCCGGTCAGCGCGACGAACAGGGTGAACAGGGCAGGCGCCAGGAAGCTGACCGCGCGCCCGGTCGTGGCGTAGAGCCCGAAGACTTCGCCCTCGCGGCCGCTCGGCGTGACGCGCGCCAGGAACGACCGCGACGCCGACTGCGCGGGCCCGACGAAGATCGACAGGAACAGGCCGCAGATCCAGAAGCCGGTCTTGCCGTCGCCGACGAACAGGATGGCCGTCGCGGCCAGGACGAGCCCCGTCAGCGACGCGATGATGATCGCCTTGGCGCCGAGCCGGTCGTCGAGGCTGCCCGCGGCGAACGCGCCGATCCCGGCCATGACGTTCGCGGCCACGGCGAAGTAGATGACCTCGCTCGTGGTGAAGCCGAAGACCTGCGAGGCGATGATGGCCCCGAAGGTGAAGACGGCCGCGATGCCGTCGCGGAACACAGCCGACGCCGCCAAGAAGAGGAGCACCTGCGGGTTCCGGCGGTAGAGCTGCGCGATCGTGTGCCCGAGTCTCCGGTACGAGGCGACGATGCCGATCCTGCGCTCGCGTGTGTCGTGGGCGGGAATCTCGGGGACGTTCAGCAGCAGGGGGATGGCGAAGGCGCCGAACCAGACCGCGGAGACCAGGATCGCGATCCGCACGCTCCAGACGCCGCCCGCCGGAGTGGACGCCAGCCCGAGCAGGCCCGTCTGCCCCTCGACGCCGAAGCTCTGCAGGAACAGCACCAGCAGCAGCACGAGCAGGACGATGCCGCCGAGGTACCCGGCGCCCCAGCCCCAGCTCGACACGCGGCCGATGGTCTTCGGCGTCGACACCTGCACGAGCATCGCGTTGTAGTTGACGCTCGCGAACTCGAAGACGAGGTTGCCGACGGCGAGCAGCGTCGCGCCGAGGAGGAGGTAGGGCGGTGCCGGCACGACGAAGACCATCGCCGCCATGACCAGTACCAGCACGCCGGAGTTGATCCCGAGCCAGCGCTTCCGCCGACCGGAGCCGTCCGACCTCTGGCCGAGGATCGGCGCCAGCAGGGCGACCAGGATGCCCGCGATCGTCAGCGCGGTCGAGATGACGGTCGCGTTGTGCGACTTGGCGGCCACGAGCGCCGGATTGGTCGCGTCGTCGCCTGCCGCGGCCACGATGGCGGGCGAGACGAACGACGCCGATGCGAGGTACGTGCTGAAGACGAAGGTCGTGACGACGGCGTTGAAGGCGGCGGAGCCCCAGTCCCAGAGGGCCCACGAGACGATGCGGCGACGGGGGATCGGGGTGGTGTCGGCAAGCGTCGCCTCGGTCATGGCGCGACGCTACCGCGAACCGGTGAACGACCGGTAGCGGTGTCGAGCCGCGTCGCGTCAGCGGGGGCGGACCCGTCGCCCTCCTCGGTGATCGTCACGCGCGTCGTCGCCTCGCCGTCGGACGCCAGGACGGTCGCGATGGTCTCGCGTCCGTCGGGCAGGAGTCGGGCCACGATCCGCCCGCTGGTGGCGGCGTCGAGGTGCTCGACGAGGGCGGCCTCGATCCGGTCCTGCACGGCGGGCGGCACGTCGGCGCCTGCTCGGTCGTCGAGCAGCGAGACGTCGACGCCGCGCGACCGGGCCCGGGTGGCGGCCTCGGCGACCTGGGCCGTGGCGAGGTTGCTGGCGCGCAGCTGGTCGCGGAGCGCGGCCTCGGCGAGGGTGAAGGCGCGACGGTCGTCGTCGGTGAGGGTCTCGGCGCGGAGGAGGCGCTCGAGTGCCGGTGTCGCCGCCGCGCGCAGCTGGTCGAGGCGGGAGTTCTGCTCCTCCAGCGCGGCCGCCGACGTCGTCTCGTCGCGCACGCGGCCGAGCTCGGCGTCCTGCAGGCGGCGGATCGACGCCCTGGTCCGCGACAGCAGGATCGAGAACAGCCAGACCACGAGCATCAGCGCCGCCGACCGCACGACGAAGCCGAAGCCGGCGGCGGCCCCGCGGCCGACGTCGACGCTCCACGCGATCGCCAGGACGGTCATCGACCCGAAGCCGATCCACGACCAGCCCGGCCGCCCCCGCAGGGTGAGGAGGAACAGCACGAAGGTCACGGCGCCCCAGTGCCAGGTGGCCCAGCCGGGCCAGCCGCGGTCGGGCAGGTTCCAGACGTTCAGCGACGTGACGGTCGTGAGAGCCACGACGAGGAGCGTCGACCGCAGCGGGATCGGGTCGTCGCTCGGCCGGGTCATGACCCAGCCCGCCACCAGGATCGCGACCAGCGCGAGCAGGGCGAAGGCAGGGACCTTGTCGGAGCGCAGCCCGTAGATGCAGAGCGCGGTGTGGACGACCGCGAAGAGCGCGAACAGCGCGGTGGTGCCGCGCCCCGTCAGCTGCAGGAAGGTCGACCCGCTCTTCCCGCTCATCTGGCCGACCAGCCGAGCGCGACCCGGGTTCCGACGCCGCGCGCGCTCTCGACCTCGGCGCTGCCGCCGGGGACCGTCGCCATGCGGCCGCGGATGGACACCCGGACCCCGAGCCGCTCGGGCGGGATCCTGCGGCTGTTGAATCCGCGTCCGTTGTCGCTCACGCGGATCTCGACGCCCTCGCCGGAGGCCGACACGGACACCTGCCGCCAGGTGGGCCGGTCGCCGCGGTCGGCGTGCCGGAGGGAGTTCTTGACGGCTTCGGCGGTGGCCTCGAGGAGCGCCTGCGCGATGTCGGAGGGGATGTCGCCGGCGCCGTCGGCGGTGGCCACGAAGCCGATGCCGTCGCTCTGACTGGTCACGGACGACCGCAGGCGGTTGACGAAGTCGTCGAGGCTCAGCGGGACCTGAGGGAGCACCGCGTCGTCGCGGAGCATCGACAGCGTCGACGAGGCGAGCTCCCGGAGGGCGGGCGTGGGCTCGCCGTCGGCGCGCGACGCGATCAGGAGGGCGGAGAGCACGTGGTCGTGGACCAGCGCGTCGATCCGCACCCGCTGCTGCACGCGGGCCGACGCCTCGGCCTCCCCCGAGGTCTTCTGCCGGGCAGCCTCCGCGGCGAGGTCGAGCCGCCTGGCGCTGAGCCGGGTCACGAGGGTGAGTGAGACGAAGACGGAGTCGAAGAGGAGGTTGTACGAGAGGTCGAGCACCGCGATCTTCCAGCCGACCTCGGGGTCGGCGAGGTAGCGGATCGCACCCGACAGGACGGCCGTGAGGAGCACGTAGACCCAGATCGACCTGGTCCGCCAGCAGATGGCGACGGCGACGGCTGCCACGGCCATGAGGTCGTTCGTCCACGGTGAGTTGCTGTCGGGCAGGCCCGGCGCCAGCATCGCCGGCCGCCAGCTGATCATGATCGCCGCGAACAGGAGGCCGTAGATGCTCGCCAGCGCGTCGAGGAGTCGGAGGGGAGCCCACAGGGCGAGCGCTCCGAGCAGCACCGGCCCGACGGCCGCGATCGCGTAGGTCGACACCGCCCACCACGGCTGCAGCGACGGGAACTCGGTGGCCGCCTTGCCGTAGCCGACGATCGCGTAGACGAGCCCGCCGATGCCCACCGAGAGGTAGAGGATCCGGGTGAGGCCGAGTTCGGCGTCTCCCAGGTCGCGCCGGGCCGGCAGGATCACGCGCGGTGCCCGTCCTCGCCGATCAGCCCGTCCTCTGCTGCGCGCCGGTGCAGATCGACCTTGGTGTGCGCGGGCCGGCCGGCGTTGGCGTACTTGGCGCGGATCCTGGAGACGTAGTTGGCGACCGTCGACTTCGAGAGGTTGGTCAGGTAGGCGACCGACTGCGCCTTCTCGCCCGAGGCGTAGAGGGCCAGGATCTCGCGCTCGCGGGCGCTGAGCCCGGCGTCGGCGAGCCCGGCGTCGCCGTCGATGGCGGCGGCCCAGTCGAGCCCGGCCACGGTCGCTCCGCTGGCCGCGTCGCGGATCGCCTCGACCAGCTCCTCGAGCGGCTGCGACTTGCGGACGATCCCCAGCGCGCCGGCCTTGGCGGCGGCCCGGATCGCGTGCGGGTCCTCCGCCGCGGTCAGGATCAGCACGTCGGCGCCGGCGTCGAGCAGCTGCCGGATGTTGTCGGTGGCACTCGATCCGTCGCCGAGGCGGAGGTCGAGCACGACGAGGTCGACGGGGGTCTCGACGAGGTCGAGGCCGCGGACGGTGGGGGTCACCGCGACCACGCGGATGTCGGGGTAGTCGCGGAGGAGCTCGGCGAATCCGACCGCGACGATCTCGTGGTCCTCGACCAGGGCCACTCTCAGCACCGGAAGGGGCGTGTCCTCGCTCATCGGAGCCTCCTGGCTGCAGTCTAGGGTTCCTCTGTTTCGGCTACGGTACCGTCCCTCCCGGCTCCGTACCCCCCGTTCGGGTGCCATCATTTGTGATTCTGTCGAACTGTTTCGGTTGGTGAGATTCTGATGGCGTCGGAAGAGACGCCGACCTCGATGCCCGAATCATCGAGAGCGCCAGAGGGGCTGCCGCGACATCTGCGGGGACGACACGACCGGTGGGGGGCCACGGTCGTGTCGCCCCGGTCGTGGCAGCCCTCCCCTCGGGCCCGCCTCTTTCATCACGCCGCCTCCGGGCGGCTTTTTTCGTGCGCAGGATGCTCGGGGTCGCGAAAGAGAAGAACTTGAGTCGTTCTGGCTCAACTTCCAGCTTCAGAACTTGACTCGACTCCGTGCGCGACTAAACTTGAGCCTGTCGGACTCAACCCCCGACGACAGACTTAGCAGTACCGAGCACGACAAAGGAGAACAGCCACATGGCACGTGCAGTAGGAATCGACCTCGGGACCACCAACTCGGTGGTCAGCGTCCTGGAGGGCGGCGAGCCCACCGTCATCGCCAACGCCGAGGGTCTTCGCACCACCCCGTCGGTCGTCGCGTTCACGAAGGACGGCGAGGTGCTCGTCGGCGAGACCGCGAAGCGCCAGGCCGTCACGAACGTCGACCGCACCATCGCGTCCGTGAAGCGTCACGTCGGCACCGACTGGACCGTCTCCGTCGACGACAAGAAGTACACCCCGCAGGAGATCTCGGCCCGCATCCTGGGCAAGCTCAAGCGCGACGCCGAGCAGTACCTCGGCGAGGACGTGACCGACGCCGTCATCACGGTCCCGGCCTACTTCAACGACGCCGAGCGCCAGGCCACCAAGGAGGCCGGCGAGATCGCGGGCCTGAACGTCCTGCGCATCATCAACGAGCCGACCGCCGCCGCCCTCGCGTACGGCCTCGACAAGGGCAAGGAGGACGAGCTCATCCTGGTCTTCGACCTCGGTGGCGGCACGTTCGACGTCTCGCTCCTCGAGGTGGGCAAGGACGACGACTTCTCGACCATCCAGGTCCGCTCCACCTCCGGCGACAACCGCCTCGGCGGCGACGACTGGGACAACCGCATCGTCGAGCACCTCATCAAGAAGTTCAAAGACAACAACGGCGTCGACCTGTCGAACGACAAGATCGCCAAGCAGCGCCTCAAGGAGGCCGCCGAGCAGGCGAAGAAGGAGCTCAGCTCCTCGACCTCCACGTCGATCCAGCTGCCCTACCTCACGCTGACCGCGGAGGGCCCGCTCAACCTCGACGAGACCATCACCCGCGCGCAGTTCGAGCAGTGGACCTCCGACCTGCTCGACCGCACCAAGAAGCCGTTCAACGACGTCATCAAGGAGGCCGGCGTCAAGGTCGGCGACATCTCCCACGTCGTCCTGGTCGGCGGCTCGACCCGCATGCCCGCCGTCTCCGAGGTCGTCAAGTCCCTCACCGGTGGTCAGGAGCCCAACAAGGGCGTCAACCCCGACGAGGTCGTCGCCGTGGGCGCCGCCCTCCAGGCCGGCGTCCTGAAGGGCGAGCGCAAGGACGTCCTGCTCATCGACGTCACCCCGCTCTCCCTCGGCATCGAGACCAAGGGCGGCGCGATGACCAAGCTCATCGAGCGCAACACGGCCATCCCGACCAAGCGCAGCGAGACCTTCACCACCGCCGACGACAACCAGCCGTCGGTCGCGATCCAGGTCTTCCAGGGCGAGCGCGAGTTCACCCGCGACAACAAGAACCTCGGCACCTTCGAGCTCACCGGCATCGCGCCGGCCCCGCGCGGCATCCCGCAGATCGAGGTCACCTTCGACATCGACGCCAACGGCATCGTGCACGTGTCCGCCAAAGACAAGGGCACCGGCAAGGAGCAGTCGATGGTCATCTCCGGCGGCTCGTCGCTGTCGAAGGACGACATCGAGCGCATGGTCCGCGAGGCCGAGGAGCACGCCGCCGAAGACAAGGCGCGTCGCGAGGCGAACGAGACCCGCAACTCCGGCGAGCAGCTCGTCTACTCGATCGAGAAGCTCCTCAAGGAGAACGACGAGAAGCTCCCCGCCGACGTCAAGAGCGAGGTCCAGGCCGACGTCGACGCGCTGAAGTCGGCGCTCGCCGGGGACGACGAGTCCGCGATCAAGCCCGCCGTCGACAAGCTGTCCGAGAGCCAGCAGAAGATCGGCCAGGCGCTCTACGCGTCCGACCAGGCCTCTGCCTCCGCTCCGACCGACGAGGCGCCTGAGGGTGCCGCCCCGGCCGACGACGAGGACATCGTCGACGCCGAGGTCGTCGACGACGAAGACGACAAGAAGTAGCCGATGGCTGACGACAAGAACACTCCCGACGAGGAGCCGATCGAGACGCCGTCGACCGAGTCCCCCTCCGAAGACGGCGGCACCGCCGACGTCGACGGGGTGGACGACCTGATCGAGGCCGAGGGCCCCGACGTCGAGCTCAGTGCCGACGACGAGGCCATCCTCGACCAGGCCGAGGTCGACCTCGTGGCCGAGATGCGCCAGGACATGCTCCGGGCGCAGGCCGAGCTGGTCAACTTCCGGAAGCGCGTCGAGCGCGACCGCGATGCGAACCGCGACGCTGTCATCGCCGAGGTGGTCCGCGCGATCCTGCCGGCCCTCGACGACCTCAGCCGTGCCGAGCAGCATGGCGACCTCCAGGAGGGCCCGATGGTCGTCATCGCGCAGAAGCTCCGCAGCGGGTTCGACCGCTTCGGGCTGACGCAGATCGGAGCGAAGGGCGACGTGTTCGACCCGAAGTTCCACGAGGCGATCGTGCAGCTCCCCACGGCCGACGTCACCGTCAACACGGTGGCCGACGTGATCGAGCCCGGCTACGTCCTCGGCGAGCGGGTCCTCCGCGCAGCCAAGGTCGCGGTCTCGGTCCCGGCCTAGCACCACCAGCACCACCGACGGCGGGTCCCTGTGCGGGGCCCGCCGTCGGGATTCTCCATCGCACCGCACATCTAGACTTCAGAAACACACGACTGCGCTGATCAGGCGCAGGGAAGGCGGCGCCACTTGGCAAGCCAAGACTGGTTCGACAAAGACTTCTACGCCATCCTCGGCGTCTCGAAAGACGTCACGCCGGCCGAGCTCAAGAAGGTCTACCGCAAGCTCGCGCGGAAGTACCACCCCGACTCGAACCCGGGCGACGCCGCAGCCGAGGCCAAGTTCAAGGAGATCAGCGAGGCCAACTCGGTGCTCTCCGATCCGGAGCAGCGTCGCGAGTACGACCAGATCCGCGCCATGGGCTCCGGCGCCCGCTTCACCGCCGGTGCCGGCGGGCAGGGCGGCGGAGGCGGCTTCGAGGACGTCTTCGGCGGCATGTTCGGGCAGCAGCCCCGCGGTCGCCGCAGCGGCGGCTTCTCGTCCGGCGGCGGCTTCGAGGACATCTTCAGCGGCATGTTCGGCGGCGGCGGCTTCGGTCAGACCTCCGGCGGCTTCCGCGGCAACGGCGGCCCGACGAAGGGCCGCGACGTCATCGCCTCCACCACGCTCGACTTCCACACCGCCATCGTCGGCGACACCATCAGCCTCACGCAGTCCGAGGGCAAGCCGATCAAGGTCAGGATCCCGCAGGGCGTCCACGACGGGCAGAAGATCCGACTCCGCGGCCGCGGCGAACCGAGTCTCGACGGCGGCGAGGCCGGCGACATCGTCCTCACCATCGCCGTCCGCCCGCACCCGGTGTTCGAGCGCGACAACCTCAACCTGCGCCTCGACGTGCCGGTCACCTTCGCGGAGGCCGCCCTCGGCGCGACCATCGAGGTGCCGACGCTCGACGGCGATCCGGTGCGGCTCCGAGTCGCTCCCGGGACGCCGTCCGGCCGGGTCCTCCGCGTCAAGGGCCGAGGCGTCGAGACGAAGGACGGCAAGGGCGACCTGCTCGCGACCGTCCAGGTCGCCGTGCCCTCGCACCTGAGCGACAAGGCGCGGGCTGCCGTCGAGGCCCTCGCCGAGGCGCTGCCCGACGAGAACCCCCGCGCCGATCTGATCGACCGGGCGCGCCGCAACTGAGACGACCGTCACGCGAGCCGCGTGATCCTTCCGGAGGAGGCCGACCATGGACGAGTTCTCACCGATCTTCGCGATCGCGGTGGCGTCCGAGCTCGCCGACATGCACCCGCAGACCCTCCGGCAGTACGACCGGCTCGGCCTCGTGGTGCCGACCCGCACCGCCGGCAAGTCGCGCCGCTACTCGATGCGCGACGTCAACCAGCTGCGGGAGATCGGCCGGCTCTCGGGCGAGGGCGTGAGCCTCGAGGGCATCAAGCGGATCCTCGAGCTCGAGAACCATGTCTCCGCCCTGCAGTCCCGCGTCCGCGAGCTCGAGTCGGCGCTCGCCGACGAGCTCCTCAACCGGCCCGGCTCGCGCGTCTTCGCTGCCGGCCCCTCCGGCGGCATCGTGCCGCTCCGGCACGGCACCAGGCCCCGGCGCGAGACCTCGGTCGTGCTCTGGCGGCCGTCGCGCTGACCTGCGTGCTCCTCGCGCCCGTGCGTGGGCCCGTGGCTGGGCCCGTCCTCGTGTCCGTGGCGAGCGTCGGGGCGCGCGGCTAGGCTCCCGGCGTGGAGACCATCCAGATCCCGGACGACGACGACGCCATCCCGGTTCCCGGGCCGATCGTCGCGATCGCGGGCGACGACATGGTCCGGCCCGTCTGGATCAACGAGCGCGGCGGAGTGACCTTCGAGCTCGGAGCGGGCCCCTCGAGGCGGTTCGCCAAGTGGGCGCCTGCCAGCGCACCCGACCTCGACCTCGCCGGCGAGGTCGCCCGGCTCCGCTGGGCCGGCGCCTACGCCCGCGTGCCGCGCGTGCTGGCCGAGGGAGCAGACTCCGACGGCCGGTGGCTGGTCACGGCGGGCCTCCCGGGCGGGAGCGCGGTCGCGAGGCGGTGGCGTGAAGACCCGCTGCTCGCCGTCCGCGCGTCCGGCGTCGGGCTCCGCCGTCTCCACGACACGCTGCCCGTCGACGACTGCCCGTTCGACTGGTCGGTCGAGTCGCGGCTGGCCCGCTCCGAGAAGTGGGCTGCCTCCCCGGATCCTGCGCTCGGCGACGCCCCGACCGTCGACCGGCTCGTCGTCTGCCACGGCGACCCGTGCGTGCCCAACACGCTCCTCCTCGACGACGGCACCTGGTCCGGGCACGTCGATCTCGACGCCCTCGGCACGGCCGACCGCTGGGCCGACCTGGCCATCGGCACGATGAGCCTCGGCTGGAACTACGGCGACGGGTGGGAGGGCGAGTACTTCGATGCCTACGGCATCGACCCCGATCCTGGCCGGATCGCGTACTACCGGGCTCTCTGGAACGCCACCTGACACAGGATCCCGCAGCACCACCCGCTGCCGTGTAGCCTCTCGGGCGTGACCGACACTGCCCGCTCCGCCGCCCGTGAGGGCCGCGCCTCCGCCGAGCGCCTCCGGCGAAGCACGCCGTTCCGAACCGCCGCGCGGGTGGGCTTCGCGGTCAACGGACTCCTCCACGTCCTGATCGGCGTCATCGCTCTGCGCGTCGCCTTCGGCGGCGGGGGCAGCACCGACCAGTCGGGCGCGCTGTCGGCCATCGCGAAGAGCCCCGGGGGCGTGTTCCTCCTCTGGGTGATCGTCGTCGGACTGTGGGCCCTCGGTCTCTTCAACCTGCTGACCGCCGCGCTCATCCGCGGCGGCGACGGCGACGCCTGGAAAGAGCGCGCGAGCCTCATCGGCAAGGGCATCGCGTACCTCGCCGTCGGCGGCACCGCGTTCACCTTCGCGCGCGGCTCCTCCTCGAGCAGCGCTTCGTCGAGCCGCGGCTTCACCGCGCAGCTGCTCGCCCACCCCGGCGGCGTGTTCCTCCTGATCGTCGTCGCTCTGGCGGTCGTCGGCATCGGCGCGTACTTCGTCGTGAAGGGGGCCAAGCAGAAGTTCCGCGAGGACCTCGTCGTCCCGTCCGGCACCGCGGGCCGAGTGACGGTCGTCCTCGGCGTCGTCGGCTACATCGCCAAGGGCATCGCGCTCGCCATCGTCGGCGTCCTGTTCGGGGTCGCCGCCGCTACGTCCGACCCGTCGGAGGCGACCGGGCTCGACGGTGCCCTCCACACGCTCGCGACCCTCCCGTTCGGCGTCGCGCTCCTCACGGCCGTCGCCGTCGGGTTCATCGCCTACGGCGTCTACCAGGGCGTGCGGGCGCGGTACGCCCGCCTGTAGCGGGCGGCGGGTTCAGGGCTGCGCCGTGCGCCGCGTCGTCGGCCGCGGCATCGACAGGCGGCAGCTGCGGGCCTAAGGTCATGCCATGAAGAAGCTGACCGGGGTCCTCTCTCACGCGCTGGTCGTCGAAGAGCCCGTCGTCCTCACCGGAACCGCCCTCCGCGGCGCGGTCGTCTGCGAGGGAGGCTCCCTCGATCTGCGGGGGAGCGTCGCCGAGCGGCTCACCATCGAGCCGGGCGGCTACGTGCTGCTGAGCGGCTCCTGCCCCGGTGCCATCACGATCCACGAGGGCGGCCTGCTCGAGATCGCCGGCACTCTGGAGGGTCGGGTGGTCCGCAACGACGGTGAGATCTGGGCGATGACAGGATCGACGATCCACGGCAGGGCGCTCAGCTCGGGTGGTTTCTTCATCCCGCCGGATCCGGAGCACGCCGTCGTCATCGACTCCCCGCGCTTCCGCCTCACCGGCACCGGCGACCTGCTCGACGTCGTCAGCTGACGGCTGCTGCCGGCTGCTGCCGGCTGCTGCCTGCCTCCGGCTTCGCCGTAGGGTTGACGCATGCCCTTCGACTTCGCCGACCTCCGCCGCCGGCCCGACCTCGAGGCGCCCAATCTCGTCGCCGTCGATGCGACCGACCGCCTGCTCCTCGACGAGGCGGCCACCTCCCTGGCAGCCCTCGAGCCCAGGCAACTCGTCGTCGTCGGCGATCACTACGGGGCGCTGACCCTGGGTGCAGCGCACCTGCACGGGCTGACCGGCATCCGCGTCTTCCAGGATCCGCTCGTCGGCGAACTCGCCCTCGCCGCGAACGCGGCAGAGGCAGGACTCTCCGACGCCTACGAGTCTCTCCCGCTCGGCCCCGACCTCGTCGCCGGCGCCCGCGTGATCCTCCTGCAGCTCCCGCGCTCGCTCGCGGCCCTCGACGAGATCGTCGGTCTCGTAGCGGCGCACGCCCACCCCGAGGTCGTCGTCTATGCGGGCGGTCGCCTGAAGCACATGACCATCGCGATGAACGACGTCCTGCGCGAGCACTTCTCCTTCGTCTACGCCGGCCTCGCCCGGCAGAAGTCGCGGGTCCTCACCGCATCGGAGCCCGTCGACCCGCCGGTCGCGTCACCGTGGCCGCGCACCCAGCGGCACGACGACCTCGGCCTGACGGTCGCCGCCTACGGCGCGACCTTCGCCGGCTCCAAGATCGACATCGGCACCCGCGCCCTGCTGGACGTGTTGCCGGACGCGCTGCCGTCCGCGGCGACGATCGTCGACCTCGGCTGCGGCTCCGGCGTGCTCGCCGTCAGCGCAGCGCTGGCGCGACCCGACGCCCGCGTTATCGCCTCCGACCAGTCGGCGTCGGCGGTGGAGTCGACCCGAGCGACCGCTGACCTCAACGATGTCGGCGACCGGGTGTCCGTGGTCCGCGACGATGCGCTGGCGTCGCAGGCCGACGGATCCTGCGATCTCGTCCTGCTCAACCCGCCCTTCCATGTCGACGCGGCCGTCGAGCCCGGTATCGCCCTCAAGCTGTTCGAGGCGGCGGCCCGCGTGCTGCGACCGGGCGGCGAGCTCTGGACCGTCTACAACTCGCACCTCAAGCACCGCGACGCGCTCGAGCGGGTCGTCGGCGAGACGCGGCAGGTCACGCGCAACCCGAAGTTCACCGTGACGGTGTCGACGAAGCGCTGAGCATCGTCGGCCGTTGCTCCTGCCGGGAGCTGCCGATGCCGAATGCTGTCAGTCGCGGGCGTCGCGCTCGGTCATGAGGCCGGCACCCGCGTCGCCGAGCTGCTCGAAGAGCCAGGCCGTGTTGCGTTCGCTCGCGTCGCCGAGCAGGGCGTCGCGGACTTCCTGCTCCTCGCGCTCGTGGCGCGACAGCTCGTCTCTCGGTGATTCGGACATGGTCGCCTCCCGCTCGCGGACGTCTTTGTCGCTCCGGGACTCGTGACCCCGGGTCTCGCAAGTGTTCACCCGCGGACGGATGCGGGCAAGCCTTTGCGGCCATGTTCATCAGGTCTTCTCATGGTCGAAACGCGCAGACGGGCGCAGGATCCGCGCCCCGCGCCGTCAATCGAGTCGCTGTTCGAGGCGCAGCGACTCGTCGATGTACGCCAGGAGCGCGCTGCCGTAGGCGTTCTCGGCGTCGGGCGCGGTGAACAGCTGGATCTCCCCGCCGATCGTCGTGCTGACCTCGTAGTCGCCGGCTTCGCTCCTCGTCAGCGCGTGGAACGTGGGGCCCAGGAGGCCGCGGAGCTGGTCTTCGCGGGGGAGCCACAGGGAGTCCTCGGTCGACACGGAGTCGAGCGCCCACTCGGTGGTGCCGTTGAAGCCGAGCTCGGTGCCCGTCGGGTAGGTGTGCGCCTCGATGGTCATCTCGCTGATCGTGAAGACCTGGGCTTCGCCGTCTTCGTCTTCGAAGGCTGCGCTGTCGATGAGGAACCGGTCTCCGGTCGCAGGATGCCAGCGCAGGCCGGCTTCGTGGAGGCTTCGGGCGAGAGCGACATCGATCATCGGTCCAGTATCGCGCGCCGGGCTGTGAGCGTTCATCACGGCTGGCCTGTGCCCGGGAACGACGAAGGCGCCTCCGTCTGGAGGCGCCTCTGGGTGGTCGTTCCGTGTGCGGTGCTACTTCTTGGTGATCGTGTTGGACTCGCCGGCGTCTTTGACGTCGGTCTGAGCGCCGGTGTAGGTGATGGTGTTGTTCTTGGTCCCGGCCGCGTTGAGGGCGACGATCGTGTCGGCCTTGATCGTGTTGCCGTTGCCCTCGATGTAGAGGATCTTCGTGGTGCCGCCGAGGGTGACCTTGAGGTCGTCGGCGAGGATCGCCACCTGGTCGCAGCCCTTCTCGAGCGTGGTGTCTTCGGTGATCGTGGCGACGCCGTCGACGCACGTGTTGCGGTGGTCGAGGAGCTTGGGGCTGGCCGTGGCGGACGCGGTCGGGGACGCAGTGGGCGCTTTCGCGTCGGTGGTCGCGGCGGTCGTGCAGCCGGCGAGCGCGGAGATCATCGCGGCGCCGAGGATCAGGGTCAGGATCGGGGTCTTCTTCATGATTGCCTTCGTTCGAGGTTGACTGATACTGAAATACTAATATGTGAAGTAGCGGGAGTCAAGAGGAAGGCGGCGGGCCCGTGTGGGGTCCGCCGCCTTCTCATGTCGCGTCTAGCGTTTCTGTGGGGTGTCGCGGTCAGTTGCGCTGGATTACTGAGCGGTGACCTGGAAGTCGGTGACCGTGATGGTCTCCTTCATGCCGCTCGGCGTGACCATGTCGACGTGCGCGGTGTACTTGAGCGCTGCGAACTCGGCCTGGACGCTGAAGTCACCGTTCTGGTCGACGACGCCCTGGCCGGCGAGGCGGCCGTTCGATGCGGCGATGATCTTGACGGTGTCGCCGGCGGTGCCTTCACCGCGGAACGTGACCATCTTGTCGACGGACGGCGCGGTGCCGTTGCTGACTGGAGCGGTGACGCGGAAGGGCTTGTTGACGCCATCCGTCGAGACCACGGTGAAGTCGCTCACGGTGATGGTCTCCTTGGCGCCCGCGGTGGGAACCATGTCGACGTAGGCGGAGTACTTCAGAGCTGCGAACTCGGCCTGGACCGAGAACCTGCCGTCGGCGCCCACGACGCCCTGGCCGGCCATGCGGCCGTTGGACGCGGCGATGATGCGGATGGTCGCGCCGGCCTTGCCCTCACCGGTGAACGTGACCATCTTGTTCGTCGACGACGCCGTGCCGTTGGTGACCGGTGCGGTGACGCGGAACGGGAGGTTGACGCCCTCGTTCGCCACGACGGTGAAGTTGGTGATCGTGATGTTCTCGGCCGCACCCATGGCCGGGGTCATGGTGACCGTGGCCGTGTAAGGGAGGGCCTGGAACTCGGCCGGGAACGAGTAGCGACCATCGGCGCCGACGACGCCCTGGCCTGCGATGCGGCCGTTGGCTGCCGTGATCTTGACTGCGGCACCGGCCTTGCCGTTGCCGGTGACGGTGATCATCTTGTTCGTCGAGCGGACCGTGCCGTTGGTGGTCGGGCTCGTGACCGAGAACGGCAGGTTCACGCCGTCGCTGGCGACGACCGTGAAGCCGATCGACTTCGACTGCGTCTGGCCGGTCGGGGCGACCTGCTTGACGGTTGCGTTGTAGAAGACGCTGTTGAACACGGCGGGGAACGAGAACGTTCCGTCGGCTGCGACCTTGCCGGTTCCGGCGAGGCGTCCGTTCGACGCGGTGATGCTGACGTCGGAGCCGGGCTGGCCGGTGCCCGTCACGGTGATCCGACCGCCGGTCGAGGGGACCGTGCCGCCGTCGACGGGGGTCGCCACGACGAGGTCGCGGACGTTGGAGGCGCCGGGGTTCAGCGTGACCTTCGCGGTCGTGGTGTTGTTGCCCTTGGAGAGCTGCGTCACGGTGAAGGTGTGCTCGGACCCGTCGACGGAGAAGCTCGGCGCCACCCAGTTCCCGTTCGCGAGGACGGTTGCCGCGGCGAGTACGCCGGGCTTGCCCTCTTCGCGGATGGTGATCGAACCGGCCGCCGTACCGCGACCCGAGAAGGTGACGGGGCCGGCCGGGACGACGAGCTCGTCGGCAGGAGAAGTTACGGACAGGGCCGTGCCGTAGTCGAAGGAAACCTGGACTGAGCCAGCCGCCGTGCCGCCAATGCTCTGCTCGGCGATGAAGGTGTGGCTGCCGCCCTCGTTCGGAGCGTTCACGGTCGTCTGGAAGCGACCTGTGGCCGCATCCGCCGCGCTCGTACCAACGACTACGCCCTCGGCGTTCTTGATCACGATGACTGCCCCGTGCTCGCCCGTGCCCGAAATCGTCACGCGGTCGTCGTTTACGGGGGTCGAGCTGGCGGTGGCGGTGAGGGCGGTGACCTTAAGCGATGCGATCACGCTGATCTCGCCGACTTTGGCCCCGTCAAGCCAGTTCTCGATCTGAATCGAATTGTCGCCGATGCTGAGACCGTTGACGGAGAAGCTCCAGGTGCCGGTTGAGTCGGCTCTGGCCAAAGCTGTTCCGTTGATGATCACGTCGCTGTTGGGGCGGGCGAAGCCCGTGAGGTCGGCGCTTTTACCGGCGATACTCGTGCTCGAGACCGAACCTGTAAATGCATTCAGTCCCTCGAATTTCGCAGCATTCCCAGACCAGTCCAAGAAGAGAGCATGCCTCAATTTATCGATCTTCGTTGTCAGGTATCGCCCAGTGAAGCTCGACAGGCGTCCTGAAGCATCCAGCTTGAAGTGCGAGGTCGAACTGCTGCACTGACCGAGTGGCGCGATGAAGTAGGACGCTCCGCCCGAGGTGAAGTAGTCCGAGGCGACCAGGCACGATCCCTGGAGATTCCCTTCAGTGACTTGCAGTTGAATATTGTCTCCGTCCAAGGGCAGGGCTCGGAATGTAACTGCGGCGGCTCGAGCGGAAGCCTCCGTCGAGTATTCAATCCATCTCCCTGAGGCGGCGTCGATGGCAACGTAACCATTCCCGGCCGGAAGTACTGCTTTAAAGGCAGAGTCGCTTTTCTCGGATGCGGATGGTGCGGCCGGGGCTGAGGCAGCATTCGCCGCAGGAGCGACCATGGTGGCCAGCGTGACACCGGCGAGGAGAGCGGCGCCGAGCGTGCTCATCGTGCGTTTCTTAGTCATGAGGGGGTTGGTTCTTTCTGTAGAGGAAGGCCCGCGTACGGGCAAGCTTTCGTACTGAAATGTTAGCAGAGTAATGTGAAATACAAGCTGGGAAAGTGCTGGCACCTGGCGTGCCGCCTCGGGGGCCGCTAAACTTGAGTCAGGCCAACTCAAGTTTTACGAAGGGCAACATCCATGGCGAACATGCAGGGCGCACCGGCCACCGACCAGAAGCAGAAGAGCGCCCTCGAGCAGTACGGCGTCGATCTGACGGCGATCGCGGCGAGCGGCAAGCTCGACCCGGTCATCGGCCGCGACACCGAGATCCGACGGGTCAGCCAGGTGCTGACGCGCCGCACCAAGAACAACCCCGTCCTCATCGGGGAGCCGGGCGTCGGCAAGACCGCCGTGGTCGAGGGGCTCGCGCAGCGCATCGTCGCGGGCGACGTCGCCGACTCCCTGAAGGGCAAGCGGCTGATCTCGCTCGACATCTCGGCGCTCGTCGCCGGGGCCATGTACCGCGGGCAGTTCGAGGAGCGACTGAAGGACGTCCTGAAGGAGATCACCGCCTCCGACGGTCAGGTCATCACGTTCATCGACGAGCTCCACACGCTGATGGGCGCGGGCGGCGGCGAGGGGTCTGTCGCGGCCGCCAACATGCTGAAGCCGATGCTCGCGCGCGGCGAGCTGCGACTCATCGGAGCGACGACGCTCGACGAGTACCGCCAGTTCATCGAGAAGGACGCAGCCCTCGAGCGGCGGTTCCAGCAGGTCTACGTGGGTGAGCCGTCTGTGGAGGACACCGTCGCGATCCTGCGCGGGCTGAAGGAGCGCTACGAGGCGCACCACGGCATCACGATCGCCGACAGCGCTCTGGTCGCCGCGGCGAGCCTGAGCAACCGCTACATCTCGGGCCGCCAGCTGCCCGACAAGGCGATCGACCTCGTCGACGAGGCCGGCTCGCGGCTCAAGATGGAGATCGACTCGTCGCCCGTCGAGCTCGACCAGCTCTACCGCGGGCTGGTCCGGCTGCAGGTCGAGGAGCTCGCCCTGCAGAAGGAGAAGGACGACGCGTCGAAGCAGCGGCTCGAGGCGCTCCGCACCGAGATCACCCAGCGGCAGGCGCAGTACGACGAATTGAACGCCCGGTGGCAGGCCGAGAAGGCGGCGCTCCAGGGCGTCGGCGACCTCAAGGGCAAGCTCAACGACGCCCGGATCGACCTCGACCGCGCCATGCGCGAGGGTCGCTACCAGGATGCGTCGAAGATCAACTACGAGACGATCCCCGGCATCGAGAAGCAGCTGGCCGACGCCGAGCGGTTCGAGGAGTCGGGCGAGCGGCTCGTCAACGACCAGGTCACCGACTCCGACATCGCCGAGGTCGTCGCGGCCTGGACCGGCATCCCCGTCGGGCGCCTCATGGCGGGCGAGACCGAGAAGCTTCTGCACCTGGAGTCGGAGCTCGGGCACCGCATCATCGGGCAGCGCGACGCGGTCAAGGCCGTGAGCGAGGCTGTGCGGCGCACCCGGGCGGGCATCAGCGATCCTGATCGGCCCACCGGTTCGTTCCTCTTCCTGGGCCCCACCGGCGTCGGCAAGACCGAGCTCGCCAAGGCGCTCGCGTCGTTCCTCTTCGACGACGAGAAGGCCATGATCCGGATCGACATGTCGGAGTACGGCGAGAAGCACTCCGTCTCGCGCCTCGTCGGAGCGCCTCCCGGGTATGTTGGCTACGAGGCCGGCGGCCAGCTCACCGAGGCCGTGCGGCGGCGCCCCTACAGCGTCGTGCTCATGGACGAGGTCGAGAAGGCGCACCCCGAGGTGTTCGACATCCTGCTGCAGGTGCTCGACGACGGGCGGCTGACCGACGGACAGGGGCGGACGGTCGACTTCCGGAACACGATCCTGATCCTGACCTCGAACCTCGGCTCGCAGTTCTTGACCGACGCCTCGCTGACCCAGGCGCAGAAGGAGGAGGCCGTCGACGCCATGGTGCGTCAGGCCTTCAAGCCCGAGTTCATCAACCGGCTCGACGACATCGTGCTGTTCTCGTCTCTCACGCAGGGCGACCTCGGCCAGATCGTCTCGCTGTACGTCGACCGGCTCGCGCGCCGGCTGTCCGACCGCCGACTCGAACTGGCCGTCACTCCGGATGCTCGGGCCTGGCTTGCCGACCGCGGATACGACCCGATCTACGGGGCGCGCCCGCTGCGACGCCTCATGCAGCGCCAGATCGACGACAACCTCGCCCGCGCTCTCCTCGGCGGCACCATCAACGACGGCGACACCGTCCTCGTGGAGGTGGCGCCCGACGGCGAGTCGCTCGTCGTCTCGCAGACCCAGATGCCGGAGCCGTCACCCGCCGACCTCGACGACCTGCCCGCCTGACAGGGGCTCGCGCGTGTGGATCAAGATCTGCGGCCTCTCGACACCCGAGACGGTCGACGTCGCCGTCGAGGCCGGGACGGACGCCGTCGGCTTCGTCTTCGCTCCGGGCAGCCCTCGCGCAGTCACGGCCGAGACTGCCGCCGCACTCGTCGCGAGGGTGCCGGCCGGAGTCGAGACGGTCGGCGTCTTCCGGAACCAGTCGGCGGACGAGGTCGTGCGCCTCGCCCGAGACGGTGGCGTCGGTGTCGTCCAACTCCACGGCGACGAGACGCCCGAGGTCTTCGACGAGGTGCGGGCGGCCGGCTTCTCGGTCATCCGCGCGCTCGGGGCTGCGCGGTGGAGTTCAGAGCCGCAGGATCACGCCTCGGCATTCGGCGAGACGCGCCTGCTTCTCGACGCCCCCGATCCCGGGGCCGGGTCGACCTTCGACGAGGCCGTCCTCGGGGGATCGACGCCGCCGGCCGGCTGGATCCTCGCGGGCGGACTCACTCCGGCCAACGTGGCGCGGCTCGTCGCGACGCTCGAACCCGCGGGCGTCGACGTCTCGAGCGGGGTGGAGTCGTCTCGCGGTGTGAAGAGCCCGGCGTTGATCCGGGAGTTCATCCGGGCTGCTCGGGCTGCCCGGGACGCTGGCGCCGACCGCTCGGTCTGATGCAGGCGTCCGGCTGGATCAGGAGGTTGTCGTCCCGTCCGCGGGCTCGGTGATGCTGACCGCGGCGCCGTAGTCGATGCTCAGTTCGCGGGGCGGGGACTGCAGCCCGGTAGCGGTCTGCGTCACCGACAGCGGGTGCTCACCCGATCCGAGGGACGCGATCGAGGTCGACCAGGTCCCGGCCACGACCGTGGCACTGCCGATGACGCTGTCACCCGACCGGACCTCGACGGTCGCGCCCGTCTGACCTTTTCCGCGGACGATCGCGTCCTGTGTGATGTCGTCGGGGAAGAACGTCTCGGCGACGGGCGCCGCCGGTCTGACGGGCCAGGCGGTGATCACGGCGTCGGCGTGCGTATAGAGCTGGCCGTTGATCGACTGCGCGAAGCGGACGGTCGCCCCGGCAGGATCGGCGCCGACCACGGTCATCGACCAGCGGCCGTCGGTGCCCACCCGGGCCGACTGCGTGCCGTTCAGCACGGCGGCACCGGGAGTCCCGCGGCCGGAGACGGTGGCGGTGCCCACCGCGCCCTTGGTCACGGTGGCGACGGAGAGGACGGCTTGTCCGGCGGGCTTCAGGAGAGACGTCTGGACGCCGTCGCCGCGATCCTGCACGTGCGTCTGGAAGGCGGAGGCCGACGGCGAGAAGTCGACGAAGTTCGTGGCGCTCGCCGCCGACCGGAGCGCTGCGCCGTTCGCCGAGGCGACGAGGCTGATCTGCTGCGCGGGGGAGGCTCCGCAGGTGGTGGCCGTGACCGGAGTGCCGGGCGCGCCGGCCGGGATGGTCAGGCAGAGCGGGCCCTGCGAGATCTGACCGGTCTGCCCGGGAGGCGGGAACGACCAGGTCGCGGCCGCGGAGGCCGCCGAGGAGAGCGCGGAGTAGGCCCGGCCGCTGACGGCCTTGCCCGAGACGGCTGGGCCGAAGGTGGCGTAGGTGGCGGTCGCGCCGGTCCAGAGGACCACGGGGCCGGCGAGTCGCACCGCGTCGAGGGGTGCCGCCGAGGGGGTGAGCGCGCGAGGAGAGGCGGGCCCCGAGGCGGCAGGATCAGCAGGGCTGGCGACGGCGCGGAGGCCGAGCGGGAGGGAGAGGATCGCGAGCGTCGCGATCGCGAGCAGCGTGTACGGCACGGCTCGTCGGGAGGTGGTCACAGGTGTCCTTTCGCGTCGGCGGGCGCCGACTCGAGAACCCTCCCATTAAGGATGTGACATTCCAAGGTGCCGAGAGGCGCCTGTGGAGAACGAGAAAGCCCCGCGCGGAGGCGGGGCTTTCGGGGGACGACGCGTCGTGCGACCGTCAGTCGCGGACCAGCACCAGCTCGTCGAGCGAGAGGCGGGTGCGCGGCAGGGTCTCGCGCTCGGCCAGCTGCTCGGGCAGCTTGTCGGCGGAGTCGACGACGCCGACGGCCGTCACGGTGACGGGCACGAGGCGCTCGGGGAGCTCGAACGCCGCGCGGATGCCGTCGACCTCGAACCCGCCCATCTGGTGCGTGTGCAGACCCTCGGCGTGCGCCTGCACGGACAGGGCGGAGAGCGCGGCACCGAGGTCGTACTCGGCCCAGCGGCGCTCGTCGCCCTCCTCGGTCGAGGTCTCGGCGATGGCGACGACGAGGGCGGCCGCGTTGCCCGCCCAGGCGGAGTTGAAGCCGACGAGGTTCTTCAGGATCGTCTCGAACGTCGCGGTTCCGCGGCGACCGACGACGAAGCGGCGGGGCTGCAGGTTGGCGGCCGAGGGGGCCCAGCGGGCGGCCTCGAGGAGCGCGGTCAGCTGCTCGTCGGAGATGGTCGCCGAGGGGTCGTAGGAGCGGGGGCTCCAGCGCTCGGAGAGGAGACCGACGATCGGGACGGCGGTCTCTGACGTGCGGACGGTGGACTGATCCGTGATGGTCATGGTCCTGCCTTTCAGTGGGAAGAAAAAGGGGGCGGATCTCCGCGTCACTGAGGAGCCGAATACGAGAACAGGCTACGCCCGCCCGTCATTCCCGATGCAAACGCATAGACCAGGGCTTGTCGTCGTCAAATGACCTCAGTGCACGAAGTTCGACACGACCGCCCGCGCGAGCATGTCCTCGGTCACCGAGTAGAGCGCGACGATCAGCACGCCGGCGACGACCGGCAGCCACAGCGCGTAGACGCGGCGGAGCACGAACAGCGTCGAGAAGATCAGCGAGAACACCGTCAGGACGATCGGTGCCAGGACCGCGAGGATGTTCGCCAGCTGGGTCCCGTCGACGAGCCGCGCGTCTGCATCGGCCCGGGCGAGAGCGGCGTGCACGTAGACCACCGCGAGCACGATCAGGATCACCGAGAGCACGATCGTGATGACGAGATCCCCGGTGCGCGGGTGCTTCCGCCCCGGGTAGCGGCCGACCGGCCTCGCCCTCGAGAAGACTCCGGCGGGCAGCGTGGCGTGCGGGTTCTCCGGGGTCGGGACGGGTGCGTCGTCGCCGGAGTCGGTCACGCGGCCCTCTCGACGCCGAGACGGATCGACGCGACGAGCGCGTCGACGTGCTCGGGCTGCGTGTCGAAGGAGCACATCAGCCGGACCTCGCCGGTCTCGCGGTCCCAGTCGTAGAACCGGTGCTCGGCCCGCACCGTCTCGATCAGATGGGACGGCAGGATCGCGAAGACCGCGTTCGCCTGCACCTCCCGCGTGATCGTGACCCCGGGGAGCTCGATCAGGGCGGCGGCGAGGCGGGCGGCCATCGCGTTGGCGTGACGAGCGGACCGCAGCCAGAGGTCGCCCTCGAGGAGCGGTACGAACTGCGCCGAGATGAACCTCATCTTCGAGGCCAGCTGGGCGTCCATCTTGCGGATGTAGGGGATGCCCTCGAGCTCGTCGTCGGTCAGGACCACGATCGACTCGCCCAGGAGGAGGCCGTTCTTCGTGCCGCCGAACGAGACCACGTCGACTCCTGCATCACGAGTCAGCTCCCGGAGCGAGGCGCCGGTCGAGGCGGCTGCGTTGGCGAGTCGGGCGCCGTCGAGGTGCACCTTCATGCCGAGCGAGTGAGCGTGGCGGGTGATCGCTCGGATCTCGGCGACCGAGTACGCAGTGCCGAGCTCGGTGCTCTGCGTGATCGACACCGCGAGCGGCTGCGACCGCTGCTGGTCGCCGAAGCCGTGCGCCTGGCGGTCGATGAGCTCGGGCGTCAGCTTGCCGTCGGGTGTCGAGACCGTGAGCAGCTTCAGGCCGCCGAGGCGCTCGGGCGCTCCGCCCTCGTCGGTGTTGATGTGCGCGGTGGCAGCGCAGATGACGGCGCCCCACCGCGGCACGAGGGCCTGCAGCGACGCCACGTTCGCGCCGGTGCCCGTCAGCACGGGGTGCACGGTCGAGCCCTCGCCGAAGTGCTCGGTGACGAGCTCCTGGAACCGGGCGGTGTACGGGTCGGCCCCGTACGAGCCGACGTGCCCGCCGTTGGCCTCCGCGACGGCGCGCATGACTTGGGGGTGGACGCCCGAGTAGTTGTCGGACGCGAAGGAGTGGGAGGAGGGGTCGTGCAGAGCGGTCACCCCTCAATTGTCGCTCAGAGCGAGTGGGTGTCGAGCCAGCCTGTGAGCACTCGGACGAACTCGTCGGGCCGCTCGACGCTCGGCAGATGAGCCGAGTCGAAGAACCTCGCGCCGTCCGAGTCGGGCACCGTCGACAGGAGGTACTCGGTCGCCGCCAGCTCTCCGGAGAGGTCGTGCTCGCCGACCGCGAAGAGCGACGGGACCTCGATGTCGACGGTGCGGTAGTAGGCAGGCGACTCGAGCGGCACCGGGGTGGCCTTGTCCCGCAGGTGGGGCAGGTTGACCGCGTTCAGCTCGTACGCCAGCGACAGGAACGCAGGATCGAGCTCGATCACGTCGCGCGTCGGCCCTGCGGCCCAGAGCTCGGTCTCGCGGCGGTTCAGGCGCTCGTGCTCGCCCGCGGCGAGGAGCTCGTCGAGCTCGTCGAACAGGTCGTTCTCACGCTCGGTCAGCTCGACCTCCGGGAATCCGCTGGGGTTCGAGCCGATGGTGACGAGGCCCGTGACCCGCTCGGGCTTCTCGACGGCGGCGTCGATGGCGATCCTGCCGCCCCTCGACGCCCCGATCAGCGTCGCCCGCTCGATGCCCGCGTGGTCCATCAGGGCGAGGAGGTCGTCGATCTCCGAGAAGCGCACGTCGGTCGTGGTCGTCAGGCCGAATCCGCGGGTGTCGTAGCGCAGGATCCGGTGGTCGCCTGCCAGCGCAGGCACGACGGCGTCCCACATCCGGAGGTTCGCGACGCCCGCGTGGATCAGCACGAGCGCCGGGTGGCCGGGATCGCCGTCGATCTCGTAGTGGAAGGAGCCGCCGTTGAATTCCATCTCAGACATGATCCGAGGCTAGGGCATGCGGCCGGCGGAACCGGCGCTGCTCGGGAGCGGCCAGACTGGGGGCATGGGCGGTGTTCTGATCGGGTTCGGCATCATCGGCGTCGTGATCCTGGTCGGGTACGTCGTCGGCCGGATCGACCTCCTCGGCCCGCAGGGGCACCGCGCGCTCAGCCAGCTGGTGTTCTTCGTGCTCACACCGTGCCTTCTCTTCGTCACGATCTCGAAGGCCGACGTCGCCGTGCTGTTCTCGCCGATCCTGGTGGTATCGACCGCCGCAGCCCTCGTCGCAGCTCTGATCTCGGTCGTGATCCTGCGCCTCGTGCTCCACCGCTCGGCGGCCGAGACGACGATGGGCACGATGGCGGGCGCCTACGTCAACGCCAACAACATCGGGCTGCCCGTCGCGGTGTACGTGCTCGGGAGCGCGACCTTCGTCGCCCCGGTGCTGCTCTTCCAGCTGCTGGTGCTGACGCCGGTGGTGCTCACGATCATGGACGTCACGACCAACCGGGGGTCGGGAGCGTCGCGCTGGCGGACGGTGACGCGCCCGTTCACGAACCCGCTGCTCATCGCCTCGCTCGTCGGCGTGCTCTGCTCGGTCTTCGGAGTCACGATCCCGGACGATGTGCGAGAGCCCTTCGCGCTGATCGGCGCAGCCGCCGTGCCCGTCGTGCTCATCTCGTTCGGCATGTCGCTCCACGGGCAGAAGCCGCTCCAGCCCGGGACGGCGCGGGTCGACGTGCTCGTGGAGAGCGCCCTCAAGGTGGTCGTGATGCCCGTCGTCGCGTGGCTGCTCGGGGCGTTCGTGTTCGACTTCTCGCACGAGCAGCTCTTCGTCGTGGTGGTGCTCGCCGGGCTCCCGAGCGCGCAGAACGCGTTCAACTACGCGCAGAGGTACCAGGTGGGTGTCGCCGTCGCGCGTGACACCGTGCTGATCACGACGGTGGCCGCTGTGCCGGCGCTCGTCGCGGTGGCGGCCCTGCTCAAGTAGAGGGGACGGGACGAAAGGCTGCGACCCCTAGAAGATCATCGGGCGGTCGTCGTCGTCGCCCCCGTCGACGTCGAGGTCGACCACGACGGGCACGTGGTCGCTCGGGGCGTCGCCCTTGCGCTCGTTGCGGTCGATCCGGGCGCTCGTGACGAGCTCGGCAAACGCTTCGCTGCCCAGGATGAAGTCGATCCGCATGCCCTCGTTGCGCGGGAAGCGGAGCTGCTTGTAGTCCCAGTAGGTGTAGCCGTCGGGAAGGCGCGGGCGCACGACGTCGGTGAGCAGCCCCGGCTCCTGGAACGCGGCGAACGCCTCGCGCTCGGGCACGCTCGTGTGGGTGTGGCCCTCGAAGACCGCAGGATCCCACACATCGGTGTCGAGGGGAGCCACGTTCCAGTCGCCCATCAGCGCCAGCGGCAGCTTCGGGTCGTCCTTCAGCCAGGTGCGTGTCTCGGCCTGCAGCTTCGCCAGCCAGTCGAGCTTGTAGACGTAGTGCGGGTCGTCGAGCTCGCGGCCGTTCGGGACGTAGAGGCTCCAGAGCCGCACCCCGTCGACCGTGACGCCGATCGCGCGGGCCTCCTTCGGGGCATCCTGCGACTCGACGCCCTTGGCGAAGCCGGGCTGGCTGGGGAACGTGATCTCGACGTCGGTCATCGGGAGGCGGCTGGCGAACGCGACGCCGTTCCACTGGCTGAGGCCGTGCAGCTCGATGTCGTAGCCGGCCTCGTGGAAGAGGTCGTAGGGGAACTGCTCGGGCTTGCACTTGATCTCCTGCATGCCGAGCACGTCGACGTCTTCGCGCACGAGCCAGTCGACGACGCGGCCCGCGCGGGCACGGATGGAGTTGACGTTCCAGGTGGCGACACGCATGGCTCCACGGTAGCGCGAGGCACCGTCACGGGTGTCCGGGCGATCTCGGAGGGGGCGATCTGATCGGTGCTAGTAACATGTCGGACGTGACCGACGAACGCCAGAGGCTCATCGACTACATCAGCGAGCTCGCCGTCTTCCACGGCGACTTCACGCTGACCAGCGGCAAGAAGGCGTCGTACTACGTCGACCTCCGGAAGGTCAGCCTCGACCACCGCGTGGCCCCGCTCATCGGCCGGGTCATGGTCGACCTCATCGCGGGCGTGCCCGCCGTCTTCGCCGTCGGCGGGCTGACCATGGGCGCCGATCCCATCGCGGCCGCCGTCCTGCACCAGGGGGCAGCCCTGGGCAAGGACTACGACGCGTTCGTCGTGCGCAAGGAGCCCAAAGACCACGGCCGCGGACGCCAGGTCGAGGGTCCGGAGCTCGAGGGCAAGCGCGTGATCGTGCTCGAAGACACCTCGACGACCGGCGGCTCGCCGCTCAAGGCGATCGAGGCCTTGAAGAGGGTCGGCGCCGAGGTCGTCGGCGTCGCTGTCGTCGTCGACCGGTCGACCGGGGCCCGCGAGGTCATCGAGCAGGCCGGCTACCCCTACTTCGCTGCGATCAGCCTGGAAGACCTCGGACTCGAACCGTGACCGACGAGCGCCGCCCCGACGAGCCGAGCATCCCCGACGAAGAGGGTGCCCAGCCGAAGAGCGGTGCTGTCCCGGAGCAGGGTGCGACCGTCCCGATCGTGCCGCGCCAGCTGCCGCCCGCGGCCGCGTTCTTCGGCGAGCCGCGGACGGGCAGGCACTCGGCCCGCGCGGAGCCCGCCTCGACGCCGGAGCCTGACCCTTCACCGGAGCCCGATCCTGCGCCCGAGGCCGAGCCGGAGTCCACGGCACCGCACCCGATGGCCCTCGACCTCTCGGCACTCCGGGGGCAGCGCGACGACTCCGACGCTTCCGAGAAGCCGATCGTGGAGCCGGTCCCGTGGAGCCTGACGGGCGAGCAGCCCGCGCTCGACGTCGACGCGCTCCCTCCGCACGACGGAGTCGGCGAGACTCCGACGGCCGCGTTCGGCGCCGTCTTCGGCGACGCGCCCCACCCGCCGGTGTCTTCGGGGCCGCGGGATTCGCCTGAACCGCCGCGTCCTGCTCCCGAGGCCTCGTTCACCGAGCTGCTCTCGGTTCCCGCCGACACCCCGCCGCCCACCTCGGAGCCCGCGAGCTTCAACTGGGCCGACCTCGCAGCGCCCGCTGCCCCCGTCGAGCCGGCTTCACCCGCCGCGGAAGCGGTCCAGTCAGAGGCTGATACCCAGGCCGATTCCGCCGCCGAGCCGGACGACCGCACGCAGGCGTTCGACGTCCTCGCCGACCGCCGATCTCCCGTCACCGATCAGGCACCCCCGGTCACGTGGCTGCCTCCCGCTCCGGCTCCCTCCGCCGAGGCTCCTGCCGAGCTGCCCGCTGAGCCGGACGCCCACGCACCCTCGTCGGAGTCCGGCCCCGAGACCGATCCTGTCCGCGCTCTCTTCGGTGACATCGTCGAGCCCGAGCCCGAGCCGGCCCCTTCGCCCTCGGAGTCGAAGACCGACGCGCAGGATTCTGCCCGCAGCGAGGCGCGCCCCGAGCAGCCCGCGGTCGAGCCCGACAGCGCCTGGGCCGATGTGCCTCGCGATCCTCCGCCGGCTCCGCCGCTCGCACCGGCCGCGGCCTCCACACCCGTCTGGAACCTCGACACGGTCGAGCCGGCCAGCCCGATCGACCCGGCCAGCCCTGCCGATCCGCCCCCCGCTCCGGAGCCGAGGCGCTCCGACGACCTGCCGCCGACCGAGGCGCTCACCGCTCCCTTCCTGCCGTCGTCCCCAGTCGTGCCCCAGGCCGACGCCGCCGACGCGGCGACGCGCGCCTTCGTCGTGCCGCCCGTGCTCTCCGAGAAGGACGACCGGGGCTCCGACACCCTCGCCCCGAGCGGCGTCGGTGCGAGTCGCCGCGCGATCACGCCCATCGACCCGACGAGGGTCCCCGAGTCGTGGTCGGCGGCCGCGCCGTTCGCGCCTGCGCCCGTGCCCACCGACGGCGGAACCGAGGGGCCGCCCGGCACCGGAGGCGGCTTCGCCTCCTGGCCCCGGCAGCGCAAGACCCTGCTCTTCGTCGGCATCGCCCTCGCCTTCCTGATCGTGCTCGGGGCCCTCTACTTCACGGCGCGCTTCATCGTCTCGAACGCGGCCGCCGCCGAAGCGCCGGTCGCCGCCACCGCGCCCTCCGCGTCGGCGCCCGCGTCTCCGAAGGCGACTCCGAAGGCGAGTGCCACGCCGACTCCGTCTCCGTCGTCGACCGCGGCTGCCGGCCCGGCCTCGGCGGGAGTCCACCAGTGGAGCGATCTCCGCGGCGGCGAGTGCCTGTCGTCCTTCACCGACGCCTGGCAGCAGACCTACACGGTCGTCGACTGCAGCGGGTCCCACGCGGCCCAGCTCGTGGCGACGGGCGCCGTCGCGGGCGCAGCAGGATCGGCCTACCCGGGGCTGGCGGCCCTCGAGGCCCAGGTCGCACCGAAGTGCCAGTCGAGCGACGTCATCAACATGAGCGCCGCCCAGGCCTACACGGGCGTGCAGGTCTCGGCCAGCTATCCCGCGACGACCGAGCAGTGGGCCGCAGGATCGCGTACGTACTACTGCTTCGTCAGCCGCACCGGGGGCCAGACGTTGACGTCGAGCCTCAAGGCCGGCTGACGCCGACCCGTCAGAGCCGGCCCTCGGCGTCGCCGAGGTCGCTCGCGACGGGCTCGGTCCGGACGAGCTCGTGCACACCCGACAGGATCTCGGTCGGCCGGAACGGGTAGCGGTCGATCTCGGCCTGGTCGCTGATGCCGGTCAGCACCAGGATCGTGTGGAGTCCGGCCTCGATGCCGGCGATGATGTCGGTGTCCATCCGGTCGCCGATCATCGCGGTGTTCTCGGAGTGCGCGCCGATCCTGTTCATCGCCGACCGGAACATCATCGGGTTCGGCTTCCCGACCACGTACGGCTCCTTGCCGGTGACCTTGGCGATCATCGCCGCGATCGCGCCGGTGGCGGGCAGGATCCCCTCGGCGCTCGGGCCGGTCGCGTCGGGGTTCGTCACGATGAAGCGCGCGCCGCCCATGATCAGCCGGGCCGCCTTCGTGATCGCCTCGAAGGAGTAGTTCCGGGTCTCACCGACGACGACGTAGTCGGGGGCGGTCTCGGTCATGATGAAGCCGGCCTCGTGCAGGGCGGTCGTCATGCCGGCCTCGCCGATGACGAAGGCCGAGCCGCCGGGCATCTGCGACCGGCAGAAGTCGGCGGTCGCGAGGGCGGAGGTCCAGATGCGCTCCTCGGGCACCTCGAGCCCCGAGGCGCGGAGCCTCGCCGAGAGGTCGCGCGGCGTGAAGATCGAGTTGTTCGTCAGCACCAGGTAGGGCGTGCTCTCGTCCTCCCACTGCTGGATGAGCTCCGCAGCGCCCGGAAGCGCCTGGTTCTCGTGCACCAGGACGCCGTCCATGTCGGTGAGCCAGCATTCGACCTCTTCGCGGGTTCCCATGCCGTCAGCGTAGTGGCGCCGGTTCTCGGAGACCTCGGTATCTCGAGAGCATTGACCTCGTGAAATGTGAAATGTAGAGTGAGGTCCACGACACCAAGCAAAGGAACCCCGTGCCCCTCCCCGAGAAGACCACGATCCTGCAGACCCTCGACGCTCCGCGCGATCGCTTCGCAGGCCTCCGCTCCCTCGCGCTGATGCTCCGCTTCGCTCTCCTCGGCTGGTTCGGCCGCCGTCCGCTCGTCGATCCGGAGGGCCCGGTCGTCAGCCTGACGAGCTACGGAGCGAGAATCCGCTTCGTTCATCTCGCCATCGAGAGCATCGGCCGCGGGTCGCTGAGGCCGTCGCGCCTCCTGCTCTGGCTGGACGACCGAGACGTCGTGCGGAGGCCTCCGCGGTCGCTCCGGCGCCTGCAGCGGCGAGGCCTCGAGATCCTGCTCTGCGACGACTTCGGGCCCTACAAGAAGTCGTTCCCCTTCGCCCTGACGAGTACGCACCATGTCGCGCCGCTCGTCACCGCCGACGACGACTGGCTGGTGCCGGCGGGCTGGCTCGAGACCCTCGTCGACACGGCAACGCGCCACCCCGACACCGTGCTGGCTCACCGGGCCCACGAGATCCGGGTCGAGGAGGGCAGGATCGCGCCCTACGCCACCTGGACCAGAGCCGACTCGCCGACCGTGTCGTTCCGGCACTTCGGCACCGGGTGCATGGGGCAGCTCCTGCCACCCGCCGTCCTCGACGCCCTGCGAGACGAGGGAGTCCGCTTCCAGACCTTCGCACCGCACGCCGACGACGTCTGGATCCACCGTCTCGCCGTGTCGGCGGGGTCGGGCGTCCGCCCCGTCGGGCTCCTCCTCGACGACGACTTCGCTCCCATCCGAGGAGCAGGCAGATTCGGAGGCGCCGGACTCTTCGAGGAGAACGTGGCCGGCGGTCGCAACGACCGGCAGATCGCGGCCGCCTGCACGTCGAGCGAGCTCGCTGCGATCCTGGCCGCCCCTCCCGTCCTGTCCCTCTGACTGACGGGTCGCGGGGCGAGGACTGGGCCGACGAGGGCCGGGACGTCGCCGGGTACGCTGATCGGATGCCTGAATCCGAGTCCGGCCGGTCGCCTGTCCCCGCAGTGCATCCGGAGTGGACCACTCACGGAGTGGGGCCGTGGCCCGGCGGCCCTGACGCCTGGCCGGACGACCCCCGTCTCGATCCGGTGCTCCTCCGAGAGGGCGACACCCGCAACGTCGTCGACCGGTTCCGGTACTGGTCGATGGAGGCCATCGTCGCCGACCTCGACTCCACGAGGCACCCCTTCCACGTCGCGATCGAGAACTGGCAGCACGACCTCAACATCGGCTCCATCGTCCGGAGCGCCAACGCCTTCGGCGCGGAGGCTGTCCACATCATCGGTCGGAGGCGGTGGAACAAGCGCGGGGCGATGGTCACCGACCGCTACCAGCACGTCACGCATCATCCCGACGTCGAGTCCTTCCTGGAGTGGTCGTCCCGCGAGCACCTGCCTCTCCTGGCCATCGACAACGTCGAGGGCTCCGTCCCGATCGAGCGCTTCGAGCTCCCGGCCCGCTGCGTCTTCCTCTTCGGCCAGGAGGGCCCCGGGCTCTCCGCCGAAGCGCTCGCCGCGGCCGATGCGACCCTCGAGATCTCGCAGTTCGGCTCCACGCGCAGCATCAATGCCTCCGCAGCAGCCGCCGTCGTCATGCACTCCTGGATCGTGCGCCACGCGCGGATCGCGTGAGTCGACTCACCGAGCGGGCGCGAGCCGGCTCCTGCCCGCTACCGTGACTGCATGACCTCGCAGAATCTCCTCGGTGTGCCCGAGACCCTCCTTCCTCACGATCCGGCCGTCGCTGCGGCTCTCGAGAGCCTGCCGCTGGAAGAGGCCGTCATCGCTCATCCTGAGGCGCCTCTCCTGTGGGCGCTCCTGTCGGACGAGACGGCGGAGTCGGGCAGGCGCCTCGAGGCCTACGCGTACGCCCGGGTCGGCTACCACCGGGGTCTCGACAGCCTTCGGAAGGCGGGCTGGCGCGGTCAGGGGCCCGTCCCGTGGCGGCACGAGCCCAATCGAGGCGTCCTCCGCGCGCTCTACGCACTGAGGCGCGGCGCCGCCGCCATCGGCGAGGACGCCGAGGTGGAGCGTCTGACGACGTTCCTCGACGACGCCGACCCGACGGCGATCGCGGCCATCGAGGCCGAGCGCGCCTGACCCCGATCCTGCATCCCGCCCGGCAATCCGAGGAGACCGCCATGCCGAAATCAGCCCCGACCCGCACCGTCGCCATCATCGGCACGCGCGGCTACCCGAGCTACTACGGCGGGTTCGAGACCGCGGTGCGGAAGATCGCCCCGGCTCTGGCCGACGCCGGGTGGGACGTCACCGTCTATGGACGAGACGGGTCGACCCGCGATGACGATCCGGACCGCGATCCCCGGGTCCGGACCAGGATCACGGGCGGGGTCGAGACGAAGTCGGTCAGCACGCTCTCGTACGGGTTCACCGCCGTCCTCGACGCGGTCCGTCGGCGGCCCGACGCGGTCCTCGTGATGAACGTCGCCAACGGGTTCTGGCTGCCCCTCCTGTCGCTGCGGGGCATTCCCAGCCTCGTGAACGTCGACGGGATCGAGTGGGAGCGGGCGAAGTGGGGGGCTCTGGCGAAGTTCGTCTTCAAGAGCGGTGCGAGGTTCACCGCGCGCTTCGGCACCAGGCTCGTCGGTGACGCCCGCGAGATCGTCCGCCGGTGGAACTCGGAGTTCGGGCGCGACGCCGTCTTCATCCCCTACGGCGGGGAGGAGCCGGGGGACCTGCCCGTCGAGGAGGGCCTGCAGCACCGGCGCTACGTGCTCGCAGTAGCGCGCTTCGTCCCGGAGAACACGATCTCGGAGTTCATCGACGCGGCCCGTCTCGTCGCCGAGGAGCACGACGTCGTCATCGTGGGTTCGAGCGGCTACGGCGGCGAGTTCGACGAGCGGGTCGAACGGCTCGCTGCCGAGTCCGACCGCGTGACCTGGCTCGGGCACGTCAGCGACGACAAGCGGCTCCTCGCCCTCTGGCAGCACGCGGGCGCCTACTTCCACGGGCACAGCGTCGGCGGCACGAACCCCGCGCTCGTCCAGGCCATGCTCTGCGGCGCCCCGATCGTCGCTCGCGACACGGTGTACAACCGCGAGGTCCTGGAGGCGTCGGGCGAGTTCGTCCAGCCGGAGCCCGGCGCCATCGCCCAGGCACTCAGCGATCTCCTGTCCGATCCGGCGCGCCAGGAGTCGCTGAGCACCTCGGCTCGGGATCGGGCTCGGCAGCACTACACCTGGGAGGGCGTGTGCCGTCGCTACGAGGAGGAGCTCGCGTCTCTCGTCGACTCCCGTCGGTCGTGGGTGCGCGAGCCCTAATCGCCGAGTGCCTCGCGTAGGAGCCCTCCCAATGCCCTCGACATCGCGTCCGTGAGGTGCGAGCGGTCGGGGCGGACGAGTCGGCCGCCGACGACCACGGGGCAGACCCCCGCGCTCGTGCAGAACCACTGACGGGTCGGGAGGTAGCTGGCGATCCCACTGTCCGGCGTCGGGCGCGAGGTGTCGGCGTCTTGGATCCCCTGCAGTTCGGCTCTTCCCGCATCGACGTGATCTCGCCCGACGTGCGAGGCGCACTCCCGGGGGGATCCCGCGCGGGTCGCGCAGTCCACGACCGACTGCCCCGGCGGCGGATTCTCGACGACGACGACCCTCGGACTGAGCTCCGCCAGCCGGGAGACCGTCCGACGCGTTCCCGCCGCCCACAGCGAGTCCGCCGCGCGGCGGCCGTGTTCGGTCGCGAGATCGCTGTACGACGCGATGCCGCTCGAGACGAGCACGAGGTCGGGGTGGGATTCCGCCACCTGCTCGATCAGCCTCGACCGGCTGCGCCGGCAGTCCGCCTGCGAGCCGACCGCTCGGGGCGTCGGGACGTCGAACGGCGAGCACCCGTTGTAGGAGAGCGCCTCGACCCGCCAGCCCCGCGGCACGAGAGCGGTCGTCACGGCGCTGCTCCAGGCGGCCGCGGTCGAGTCGCCGATGAGGGTCACCGTGCGCTTCCCGTCGGGATTCCACAGGCAGGATCGGGGAGCACCCGCCTGCCGAGGATCGTTGCGACACCCGCTCGCCATATCGAATGCCGCCGGGAGACTGTCGCCGAAGGCCCTGTCGAGAGCCGGGCTGAGAGAGGACGGCCAGGAGTCGCGGTCGGCACCCTCTCGGACGCCCGCCCCGATCGACGAGGAGGAGAACGGCTGCGCTGATGCCGGCGTGGAGCCCGTCGCGGAGCCGGTCGCGGAGCCTCCGAGCGGGAGGGCGAGGCTCAGAGGATCGCCCAGCTTCTCCGGCGCGGCGAGCTGAAGGGATCCGGACCCGACGACGACCAGCGCGAGCCCCGCGACTCCTGCGAGCTCCAGGCGCCGCCGGTGGTGCCTCCTGCGCCGGTCGGGCGGACTCTCGAGGCGGCGGAGCCAGCCCGACCGGAGGGCCGGGCGCTCGACGAGCCGGTAGGAGAGCGTCGTCAGGAGTCCGGTGAGGGCGAGTGCCGCCAGGAGCGCCCACCACGAGCGCCCCAGCACCGCGGGGATCATCACCGCCGCCGGGAAGTGCCACAGATAGAGCGAGTACGAGCGCTTGCCGAGCCAGCGTGCCGGCGGCAGCGCCAGGAGCCGGGTGATGAGCCCCTCGTCGTCAGTGCCGAATCCGACGATCAGCGCCGTCCCGAGCGTGGCGAAGACGGCTCGCGGCCAGGGGAAGGCGACGTGCGGGTCGACGAAGACGCAGGCGAACGCGATCGAGGCGGCGCCGGTCCAGAGCAGCACGCGTCGCCAGTGCCGCGGTACGCGAGCGAGCAGGGGTCGCCCGGTCGCAGCCAGGATCCCGGGGACGAACTCCCACGCGCGGGAGAAGGTGTCGAAGTACGCGGCATCGATGTCCGACGCGGTCTGGATCGAGGCGTGGGCGACGCTCGGCACGAGGAAGGCGATCGCGGCGACGGAGAGCACGGCCCTCGTCCTGCTCCTCCGGCGGGCGACGCTCCCGAAGCGGGCGGCGACGAGAGCACCCGCGATGACCACGAGGGGCCATGCGATGTAGAACTGCTCCTCCACTGCCAGCGACCAGAAGTGCTGCAGGGGGCTCACCCCCGCGTCGTGCTGGAGGTACGACCTCTGCGAGGCGATCAGGTGCCAGTTCTCGACGAAGGAGGCGGCAGCGACGGCGTCGAGGGCTGTCCGGACAGCGCGGGGTGCGAACCAGACGAGCGGTGCGGCGGCGACCGTGACGACGAGGACCACGCCGGCGACCGGCAGGATGCGGCGCGCACGTCGGGCGTAGAAGGCGGCCAGCGAGACGCGGCCGGTCTCGTCGAGCTCCCGCAGGAGGAGGCCGGTGATGAGGAAGCCGGAGATGACGAAGAACACGTCGACACCGATGACGCCTCCGAGCGGGATGCCGACCAGGTGGTAGAGGACGATCACGGCAGCGAGCCAGCCTCGGAGCCCCTCGATGTCCTCTCGGAAAGCAGGGCGCGACGGATCGTCGTGGGAGGCAGCGCTTGGAGGCATGGGGTTTTTATACACGGAAAACGCGGTGGAGTTCTACATCTGTAGACAGTATGCAAAATATTTACTAGTCTGTGGGTAATCCGAACCCCACGACAGGAGCGACCATGACGCAGGCGACTCGAGCACTGGCCGACACCCCGGCGACGTCCCTCCGACTGGTTCCCGAGCTGAGGGCTGTGCACCTCGCCCGATTCGCCGAGCAGCCGCACTCCGAGCTGCTCTACCTGCGCGAGAACTTCGACCTCGGCTCGTCGCCGCTGCCTGTCGGCATCCGCCGCGTCTCCCTCGTCCGCGCGCTCGTCACACTCGTCACCTCGCGGGCGCGGACGCTCGAGCTCCCCGAACCCCTCTGGATGCGCTTCCTCCTGGCCAACGTGCTCCTCGGCCTGACCTGGAAGACCGCAGGGCGTCTCCTGCGTCGCCCCCGAAGCCTCGTCACGTATGCGATGGAGAACAACCGGCTCTCGGCGCTCGTCGCCGGCCGGCGGCACTGCCCGGCCTGGCTCGCACGGCTCGTCGGTCACGCGGTCGGCGCCTACAGCAGCCTCGTCATCGACAGGATCGCGTTCGCCAGCCCCTCCTCCGAGGCGACCTACCGCTCGCTCCCGGGGTTCCGTCCTCAAGAGGCGAAGACATTCCTCGAGCTTCCCGCGGCACCCCGGACAACGGAAACCACCCGGGAGGCTCGGTCTCCCGAGGTCGTGTTCTCAGGGGTTCTCGAAGCGAGGAAGGGGATCGACCTCCTCCTCCAGGCCTGGCCTCGTGTCGAGGAGGTCGTTCCGGGTGCTCGCCTGACGATCGCCGGCCCGGGGCCCTTCGCCGACGAGGTGTCCACCTGGGTGGAGGAGCGACCGCAGAGCCGCCGCTTCCTCGGCCACCTCCAGCGCCCCGCGCTGCTCGAGTCGGTCGCGTCGGCCTCCGTCGTCGTCGCTCCGTCGCAGCCGGAGGGCCGCTGGAGGGAGCAGATCGGCCTGCCGGTCAAAGAGGCACTAGCCGCCGGTGCCACCGTCGTCACGACCGATCAGACGGGGCTCGCTCCCTGGCTCCGTGCGCACGGCCACCGCGTCGTCCCCGTCGATATCGAGAGGGCCGAGTTCGTCGAGCGGCTCACCGAGCAGATCATCGGCGCCCTGCGAGCCCCCGTGGCACCCTCTGACATCGCCGCGGATCTCCCCGACATCGACGGTCGGCTCGAGGCCGACCGCTGGCTCCACGAATCGGAGTCCCTCTCTCGCCGCACCGTGCTGATCAACCCGCTGGGCGGCGCCCTCGGCCACTACACCGGCTCCCTCGCCTCGACGCTGGAGGCAGCGGGCGCCGACGTCGACGTCCGTGCCTTCGACGAGCCGTCGAGGTGCGATGGGTCCAAGCTCCGCTGGCTCGTCCGCTACGTCGGCGTCCTGCTGTCCGTCCGGCGCTCACTCCGGGGGTCGGCGCCGACCACGGCGATCGTGACGTGGCCCGTCCTCGGGTTCCTCGACCTCGTGATCCTGCGCGTGATCCTGGGCCGGAAGGCGGAGAGCCGCCTGATGCTGCACAACCCGGTGCCCCTCGTGCAAGCCGTCGGCTACTCGCGAGTCAGTCAGCTGCTCGGGCGGCTGTTCTCCCGTCGCCACCGCATCGTCGTCCACTCGACCGCCGCTCGAGATGCTCTGCGGTCCACCGGCTACCAGCGTCCGGCCGAGATCGTGCCGCTGCCCGTGACCCCGCGCCCGGCGACCACGACGCCGGAGGGTTCCACCCCGGTCGTCCGAGTCGTCGGACAGTACAAGGGCGACCGTGACCTCGACGTCCTCCGCGAGATCGGGCGCTCGCTGGAGTCGAAGGCGGTCCTCGAGATCCACGGCCGACGGTGGCCTGCCGTCGAGGGCTGGTCGGTGACCGACGAGTTCGTGCCAGAGGCGGAGCTCGAGAACCTCATGGCCACGAGCGACGTCGTCCTGATCCCCTACCGCCGCTTCTTCCAGAGCGACATCGCCGTCCGCTGCATCGAGATCGGGACCCCCTTCATCGGCCCGGCCGAGAGCAGCCTGTCCGAACTCCTCCCTCCGGCTTCGGAGCTCCTCGTCACCACCGAGGGACTCTCCACGGCCGATCGAGCGTCCGAGTGGATCACCGCCATCGAGAGTGCGTTCGCTCGCGGGCCCGTCGACTTCCAGGAGCAGGTCTCCCACGTGGCGGCGGAGAATGCGGCCTGCTGGAGCGACTGGCTGACCGGACTCGAGGTCGCCGCGTGAGCATCCGTCGTCCGGGCACCCGGCCCGCGCAGGGCGCGACGACGGCGCGGCACCTGCTCGTCACGCTGCTCGGCAACGTCTTCGCTCCGCTGGCCGCCCTGGCGACCGCCCCGGTCATGGCCCACGCGCTCGGCGCCTCCGGCCGAGGAGAGGTCGCGGCGGCTACAGCGCCCCTCCTCCTCGCCACGTCGCTCGCCGCATTCGGGATCCCGTCGGCGATCACGCACTTCCTGGCCAAGCACCCGGTCCTGCGTCAGAGGCTGGCCGGTCGAGCGGCGCTCGCCCTCGTCGGAGCAGGGCTCGCGGTCCTCGTGGTCGTCGCCTCGCTGTCGGGATCCCTCTCGGGCGGCGACGCCTCGGTGCAGCGGCTCGTGCTGATAGCCAGCCTGGCCCTCGTGCCGTCGCTCCTCGGCATGCTCCTGCAGGCCATCGCGGCAGGGGAGCAGCGCTGGAACCTCGTCGCCGCCGAGCGATTCGTCACCGCGGCAGCTCGACTCGCCGCATTCGTCCTCCTCGGGACGGCGGGCCGGCTCGACGTCACCTGGTCGGTCGTCATCCTCGCGGCCTCGCCCGTCCTGGGGGCCCTCGTCTACCTGCCGATGCTCGTCCGGGGCGGCATCTCCGCCGCAGTGGTGGACGCCGACCGGATCCCGTCGCTCGGTGCGCGCGACCTCCTCGGCTACGGCGTGCGGATCTGGATCGGCAGCGTCGCCGGCGTCCTCCTGCTGCGCCTCGACCAGGCCCTCATCGGGCCACTGGCCGGAGTCGAGGTGCTCGGCCTCTACGCGGTCGCCGCGACGGTGGCCGACCTCCCCCTCGTCATCAACAGCGCCGTCCGCGACGTCCTGTTCTCCGCGCAGTCCGCCAAAGCGGACGACGGGTCGCTGGCTCGGGCGGCGAGGCTCTCCACGCTCTTCGTGACGGCCGTCTGCGTCGGCCTCGCCGCGATCCTGCCGTGGGCTCTCCCCGTCCTGTTCGGCGCCGACTTCACTGCGGCTGTCCCGGTGTGCTGGGTGCTGCTCGCGGGCCTGATCCTGTCCAACCCCGGCTCGATCGCCGGTGTCGGGCTCAGCGCTGTCGGCCGACCCGGCCTCCGGTCGCTCGCTCTCTCGGCGGCATGTCTCGTGAACGTCGCGCTCGTGATCCTGCTCACGCCGTCCTTCGGAGCGCTGGGGGCGGCCCTCGCGACGGCCGTGGGTGGCATCGTCGCCGGGTGGCTCAACGTCGCACTCCTGTCGCGGGTCTCGGGGGCTCGGGCACGCGACTTCTTCGGGATCCACAGTGCCGACATGTCGGTGCTGGTCAGGCTGGGCGCGCGTCTGCCGTCCCGTCTGCGGCTCGCCTGACTGGCGCGTAGCCGAGAGCGGGCCGCGTCAGAGATGGTCGCGCCACGGCGGGCCGCATCGTCGCGGGTTCGAGTCGTCCGCCGGGGTGGCTGCTCGATGTCGCTGTGCCCCGGCCCGATGGGCACGGGGCATCAGTCCGCCGCCCGCCTCCTGCAGAGCGCGGCGTCCTGCCGAGTGCGACGTCCTGTCGGGCTCTGCCTCATGCCGGTCGTCACCGAGCGGCGGGTGTGCACGACTCGCGGCTGCCTTTCGACGTGGCCCCGGGCTGCGCACGCGCGACGCCGGCGGTGGCGCGACGTCAGTGGGGCGGGAACGAGACAACGCCACCCGCCGGTGCGAACCGGCGGGTGGCGCTGGGGGAGGCCGACGCGGTGTCAGTCGTTGAGCCGCGTGAAGAAGCGGGTGATGACCTCGCAGGCGGACAGGACCGCGGCGCTGGACACTTCGTAGGCGGTGAGACCACGCCGGTAGGGGTCGGGGACGTCGAGCTCGTCGGCCGCAGCCGGGAGTGTGCCCCGGAGAGCCGCCACCGTCGCGACCGCGGCTCGGAGTCGCGCTGGTCCGTCGGGCGCGGCCTCGCGAAGCTCGCTCACCTCGGAAGGGGCGAGCGAGTCGCATACTCGCGCGAATTCGAGGAGGGTGAAGGTGTTTCGGGAGGCGCGTGGGGCGAGGCTGACGACGGCTCGCCGATGCGAGCGATCGAGACCGAGGACGAGGTCGCTCTCGGCCAGGAGCCCGGCGGTCAGCTTCCGCGCGCGATGGGCGTCGAGGTCGAGCCCGGAACGGCGAGCGGTCGTCTTTGCGTCATCCGGCGACTGTGCTCCTGGTTCGGCCCGCGTGCCTGCGCTCGTGACAGTGATCGACGCGGGGCCGAGAGGCGGCTCCTGCTCGCGACCGTAGTCAGCGAGGCCGCGCTGGAGCGCGGCCTCGGCGAGGGGGGACCGGCAGATGTTGCCGGTGCAGACCAGGAGCACGGAGAACGGACGCTGAGCGCCGCCCGCAGCGCGGACGGCGCCCTCTCGCTCTGGCCTCACTGGTGTGCGATGCGACGCGCGGCGGCAACGCGGCGAGGGCTCTCGAGGGAGAGCGGGGCGGTGGTCGGCGACGACGCGGAGGTCTTCATCGGGTCGCCCCCGTAGTAGGCGCCGTACCCGTAGGCGTCGGCCTCCTTCGTCGGCATCATGGTCAGGATGACACCGAGGGCTCGGCTGCCGATCCGCTCGAGGTCGTCGAGGGCGGACGAGAGCTGGTGCGTCCGCGTGCGGTTGGCTGCTGCGACGACCAGGACTCCGGTCGTGAGGGTGCTCATGACCGCGGCGTCGGTGACAGGCAGGAGCGGCGGCGCGTCGAGGAGCACGACGTCGTAGTCGGCGGCGAGCGTCTCGAGGAGCGCGCGCATGGCCTCGGAACCGAGCAGCTCGCTGGGGTTCGGGGGCACGCTGCCCGCGGGGAGGACCGTGAGCCCGCCGCGTCCCCACGGCTGGATGACGTCGTCGATCTCGGCGCGCCCGATCAGGATGTCGCTCAGCCCGGCTCCGCCCTCGAGGCCCATGATGTCGGCGACTCGGGGGCGGCGGAGGTCGGCGTCGACGAGCAGGACCCGCGAGCCCGCCTCGGCCAGGGCTATCGCCAGGTTGGTCGTCGCGGTCGTCTTGCCTTCGCTGGGCATCGCGGAGGTGATGACGAAGCTCCGCGACTCGGCCCGGGGACCGACGAACTGGAGGTTGGTCCGGAGGGCGCGGAAGGACTCGGTGCGCGGGCTGCGAGGAGCGTCGCGGACGATGAGGGGCGCCTTGTCGGCGTCGGGCAGGAGCCCCAGTGCCCCGAGGATCGGGGTGTCGGTCAGTGTCTCGACATCGCGAGCGCTGCGGATCCGGTTGTCGAGAGCGCTCCGGAGGAACGCTGCTCCCAGGCCGAGACCCAGCCCGGAGACCAGCCCGAGCCCGAGGTTGAGGCGGAGGTTCGGGGAGGCAGGGTGCTCGGGCGCGACGGCCGGCTCGGTGACCGACAGGGCCACGGGACTCTCGTTCCCGTCGGTGCCGGGGTCGAGCTGCTCAGTGGCGACGGTCTTGAGCGATGCGGCCACGGCGTCGGCGATGTTGGCCGCCCGTTCGGGCGAGTCGTCGGTCACGCTGATCCGGATGAGGTTGGCGTCGTTGGGTGCCGTGACGACGAGCTGACCAGCGAGGGCAGTGGAGGACGTGGCCAGCCCGAGGTTCTTGATGACGGGGTCGAGGATGATGCTGCTGCGGACCACGTTGAGGTAGCCCTTCACCTTCTGGGCGGCAGCGCCGCTGCCCTGACCTACCTCGTACGCCGTGGTGCTGCCTTCGGCTCGGACGGAGACGTACACGGACGTCGACGACTGGTAGGTCTTCGGGGCGGCGACCGTGTAGGCCGTCGCGAGGGCGAGCCCGATGATGGCGAGCGAGAAGATGAACCACTTGCCCTTGCGGAGCAGGTGGGCGATGTCGCTGAGTTCCATGGTCGACTCCCTGGTCGTGGTGATCTCGGGCGGGTTGACCCGATACATTAATATATCAATGTAGAACGCGAAAGGGAAGAGCGGTTGCGGACGCGGGCTGTCGCTCTCGCTTCCGATGCCTCCTCTCGGGCGCCGGCCCTGCCGAGGACGAGGCCGATCGCGAGGAAGTACGGCGCTGCCGAGTTCGGGCTGAGAGCGACCTCGTTGAACATCATGTTGAGGGCGAAGCCGACCACGGCGCCCAGGACGAGGAGCCTCTGGCGGGGGTCGGTGAGCTTGCTGCCGGCCCGGAGCAGCAGGACGAAGAAGGCGACGTACCCGCCCAGGCCGACGACGCCGAGCTGGCCGATGACCACTCCGAGACCGCTCTCGCGGATCTCGCTGACCTCCCCGTCGCCGAAGAGGCTGGCGAGCACGCCGACGTTGCCGAGGCCTCTGCCGAGCGGGTGCTGAGGCAGCTCCGTGAACGCGGCCGTGAAGCCGCCGATATGAGCCTCGGTGCTGCCGGTCGAGTTGTCGGAGCTGAAGACGAGGAACGCGATGCCGGCGCCGCCGGCGACGGCGAGGGCGAGGTAGTGGATCGGCCGGGGGAGCGCGTGCCTCGTCCAGAAGGCGAAGAAGACCAGGAAGCCGAGCATGGCGCCCTTGCTGACCGCGATGACACTGGCGACGATGAAGAGCACGGCGAGGAGGCGGTGCTTCAGGAACCACGCTCCGAGGAAGGCGATGAAGAGGAAGGTGCCAAAGTTCACCGGATCGGCGAAGGACGACGCCATGCGCCTCATCAGCTCGCCGTCGAACTGCTCGGAGGAGAAGAAGTTGGAGGGCAGCCCAGTCGACTGGGCGACCGTGATGCCCTTCTTCGCCCACAGGGTCTCGAGGTGCGTGGCCTGCCAGAAGCCCGGTGTGGCCCACTCGAAGAAGCCGAACGCGACCGTCAGGACGCCGAGGAGGACGAGGAGACGGAGGAAGCGGTCGGCCGCCGTCGTGCGGCTCGCCCAGAGGCCGATCAGGAGGAACAGGAACGGCGTCACGAGGTTGCGGTAGGAGGCGAGGGCGCTGGTGAGATTCGGCCTGAACAGCACGACCGTCGCTGCTGCGTAGGCCGTCAGGATCGCGGCGCACAGCAGTACCGAGAACAGGAGGCGTTTGCGGCCGTGCGCTGCCTTGTCGGTGGCGTCGTCTCGGCGGGTGAAGAGGGACAGGGCGAGGGCCAGGACCATCGCGTACGCGAAGTTGAGGATGATCACGAACTGCAGCTGCGACTGGCTGATGTCGGCCGCGATCGGGAGGAGGAAGACGTTCTGCGTGGCCGACAGGACCGTCGGGATCACGAGGAACGCCGACAGGTCGGCGTCGGCGAGCAGCCACCGGAGCAGCGGGATGATCAGCGTGATCACGAGCATCCCCACCAGGAAGGCGGTCTGGAGGCCGTCGCCGAGCTGATAGGACGTGAGGATGCTGGCTGCGAAGACCCCGAACAGCAGGATCGGCACGGCGTCTGCGGCGGCCGACCTGCCCGCCGCCGTGGCGACCCCGGGCGCTCGCCTCCGGGGGACGGTGGCTGAGATCTGCTCGGTCGACACGGCGGCTCCTCGAAGTAGGTCCGCCTAATCTAACATATTGTATTTGAATAGGGCAAGGGTCAGCCGATCAGGGAGGGACGCAGGTCGCGCATCGTGCGGTTGCGGGTCATGCGCCGCACGGCGACGAGCGAGAGGAGCAGGGCTCCCAGCAGCCAGAGCGCGAGGACTCCGGCGTCGCTCCAGGCGCCCGCGATGTTGCCGCCGTACATCAGCTGGCGGATCGCGTCGACGGCGTAGCTCATCGGCAGGGCGAAGTGCAGCGCGGCCAGCGGACCGGGAAGCGTCTGCCACGGGAACGTGCCGCCCGCCGTGACCAGCTGGATAAGCATCAGCACGAGGCCGAGGAACTGCCCGACGCTCCCGAGCCAGACGTTGAGGGTCATGATGATCGCGGCGAAGGTGACCGAGGCGAGGACCATGAGCCCGATCATCGGCACCGGATTGACCACGTCGAAGCCGAGGGCGAAGCGCACGATGGCGAACAGGGCCAGCATCTGGACGAGACCGAGGACGGCAGGCGTGAGCCAGCCCGCGAGCGTGATCCTGCCCGGTGCCTTGACGGCGGTGACGGCCCGCTTCGAGATCGGCTTGATGATGAGGAACAGCGCGTACATGCCGATCCAGGCGGCGAGGCTGATGAAGAACGGGGCGAGGCCCGCGCCGTAGTTGCCGGCGCTGGCGATCGAGGAGTCCTTGACGCTCACGGGGTCGGCGATGGCGGCGGCCTGGCGGTCGCGGCTGGTGGCGGTCGTCGCGGGGATCTGCTTCACGCCGTCGTCGAGGCCCGTGCTGAGCTTCGTGGCGCCGGAGGCGAGCGAGGAGGCGCCCGCGTCGAGCTTGGACAGCCCGGAGGAGAGGGAGGAGGCTCCGGCGGCCGCAGACCGGGCGCCCGAGGCGAGGGAGGCGGATCCTGCGGCGGCGCTCGCGATCCCGTTCGTCAGAGCCGGCGTCTTCGAGTTCAGCTGGTCGGCTCCGGCGTCGAGCTGCGCGATGCCGTTCACCAGGGCGGGAGCGCTGGCGGAGAGCCGGGAGGCCCCGGCACTGACCTGGGCGCTGCCGTCCTGGAGCCTCTCAGTCTGCTGCTGCAGGGCCGTCAGTTGCGCCTGCGTCGTCTTCGCGGTCGTGGTGAGCGTCGTGGCGGTGCTCGTGCTCGCCGCATCGAGCACCTGCTGGACGGCGGCCTTCTGGTCGGCCGTCAGACCCGCCTGCGCCGAGACCGCGTCGAAGGCCTGCTGCTGCGCCTTCTGGGCGGCGGCCAGCTGCGCGGGGAGGGCGCTGACGGCCTGGTCTGCGGTGCTCACGCCGCCGGAGACGGCCGTGTCGAGCGCCTTGTTGCCAGCAGCGACCTGCTGGGCGCCGGAAGCGAGGGTCGCGGCGTCGGACGGCAGCGACGCGGTCTGCGCCTTCAGGGTGTCGAGGCCCGAGGCGAGCTGGCTGGTCGCCTGCGGCAGCGCGGCTGTCGAGGACTTCAGGGTCTGGAGGCCGTCGTCGAGGGTGGCGGCGCCCGAGGAGAGCTGCGCGGTGCCCGAGGCGAGGGACTTTGCGCCGACCTGCGCCGACCCGAGGCCCGACTTCAGGGTGGCGGCGCCGGACGCGAGGTCTCCGGCCCCCGAGGCTGCCGTCTTCAGGTTGTCGCGGACGTCGTTCAGCCCGACGAGAAGCGTCTTCGCGGCGGTCTTGCCCACCTCGGCGGTGACCGTCGCCCGGATCGTCTTGCCGGCCTGGTCGGCGATCGTCGACGAGAGGTAGCTCGTCGTGTCGTTGGTGGTCAGGCCGATCTTCGCGGGGGTCGGGTCGGTGGTCGAGGCCGACGTCAGGTCGCTCGAGAACCTCGTGGGGATCGAGAAGACGAAGTTGTAGGTCTCGTCCCTCAGGCCCTTGTCGGCCTGGCTCTGCGACACGACGTGCCAGTCGAAGTCCTTGCCGTCGACCAGCTGCTTCGTCACCTTGTCGCCGTAGTTCACGGCGTTGCCGTCTGCGTCTCTCGCGCCCGCGTCGGTGTTCACGATCGCGGCCGGGATGTGGTCGAGCTTGGCGTACGGGTTCTGGTTCGCCCACAGGTACATGCCGCCGTAGAGGAGCGGCACGGTCATGAGGGCGACGAGGGCCAGGCGGGCGAGCGGGGTGGCCGTGAGGCGCTTCAGCTCGGTGCGGATGAGGGCGAGGATCTTCATTGTTCGAGAGGGCTTTCGGGCGAGACGGCGGGGGAGGCGGGGGTCGCGTCGACGCCGTCGTCGACCGGGAGGGGCGCGTCGGCAGCGGGTGCTGCGTCGGCGGGGAGGGCTGCGTCGGCGGGGAGCAGGCGCTGGAGGTGGAGCGAGGCCGCGACGCCGGTCACGACGAGCACCGTGAAGCCGCGGGCCGAGAGGTCTTGCACGACGCGGAACCAGGCCTCGGTATCGCCGCCGTGGCGCTCGGGCGACGTGATCACGAGACCCTGCACGCCCGGTCGCAGGACGGCGAGCTCGCTGAGCAGCCGCACGCGCGCCTCGGTCGGCAGGGCGTTCAACCGGGTGTCTTCGTGCTCCGGCAGTCCGATCGCCTCGAGGAAGAGGCGTGCGTTCTCGCGGTTGCCGCGCTGGTCGGCGAGCACGAGGTCCTCCTGCACGACGGTGAGGACGGTCAGGTCGGGGAAGGGCTCGGCGACCGTGGGGGTGTCGACGAGGGCGAAGAGCTCGCGGATGCGGGCAGGATCGTCGCGCCCGTCGAGGAGCACGCGGCCGGTCTCGGGCGTCATCCTGCCGCCGGCGATCAGCGACGCGAGCGTGGGGGCGCCCTCTGTCTCGACCGCGGCGATGCCGGGGGTCTCGGTCGTCGCGACCGCCGAGGTCGCGGGGAGTGCGGCGCCGGGACCGTCGCCGATCCCGACGGCGTCGAGGGTGAGTCTCATCGGGTGGCCTCCTGAGCGGGGTCGTCGAGGGAGCGCAGGATCGCGTCGGCGTCGGCTGCCGAGAATCCTGCGATGGACAGCACGGACAGGACCGCCAGGCGTCGGCCCTCCGCAGAGGGGAGATCGTGGCGGACGGCCTCGTCGAGCACCGAGATCGCGGCGCTCTCCACGAGGCGCGAGAGGGTGGGGACGGGGATGTCGGAGCGGAACGCGCCCGTGGCGACGCCGCGCGCGACGATGTCGTGCACGTGGTCGCGAAACGGTTTCAGCGCGTCTCCGACGAGCTGCACCTGGGGGCCTCGCACGGTGAGGAGGGCCAGGACGCGGATGTGGTCGACCTCGCGCCAGATCCGCGCGCCGGTCTGGGCGAGCTGGAGGGCGGGATCCTGCGCGTCGCTCCTGCTCGACTCGCCGAGCATGGCCGCGTTGATGCGGGCTGCTCCGTGGACGGCGAGCTCGCGGAGCAGGGCGTCGCGGGTGGCGAAGTGGCCGTAGATGGCGCGGCGTGAGAGACCGGCCTCGGCGGCGATGGCCTCGAGGGAGGCGCTCGGATCGCGGTTGAGCAGGGTCGCGGCCGCCAGGATCAGCGCCTCGCGGTTCTCGGCGGCGTCTCGGCGCGGTGCGCGCGTGCGGGGTGCCGCCCGGCGCACGGTGGTCGGCTGCTGGGTCATGACTCCAGTGTACGCCTAAGTTGCACTGGTGTGTGCACTTTACCGCCGGCAGCACTGAGTCGCCGCCGGTGCTCCTCCTCGTGGTGCCTCTCAGTGGCGGCCCGCGACCGGGGTGACCGTGAAGGTGTCGAGGTTCGGCAGTGCCTCCTGCACGTGGCCGCGGGCGTGCTCTGCGACGTGGCCCGCCTCCCGGAGGGATTCCGCCGCGACGACGATGGAGGCGGAGCCGGTGAGTCGGTGGCCCACCCAGCGGAGGCGGAGATCCTGGACGGCGGTGACGCCCTCCGAGCGCTCGAGGGCATGCTCGGTCTTCTCGATCAGGGCGGGATCGATGGCGTCCATGAGTCGCGCGCCGATGGACTTCACCGTGCCCCAGAGGAGCAGCAGGATCGAGACGGCGATGAGGAGGCCGATGACGGGGTCGGCGAGGGGGAATCCGACGAGGATGCCGATCGCGCCGAGGACGACCGAGAGAGACGTGAACCCGTCGAGGCGGGCGTGGACGCCGTCGGCCTCGAGAGCTGCGGAGCCGATCCTGCGTCCGACGCGGATGCGGTAGATCGCGACGAGCTCATTGCCGGCGAAGCCGATCAGGCCGGCGGCGATGAGGAGCCACGGGTTCTCGATCGGACGCGGGTGGATGAACCGGTTGACAGCCTCCCATCCTGCGATGACGGCGGAGAGGGCGACGACGAAGACGATGAACATCCCCGCGAGGTCTTCGGCGCGACCATATCCGTAGGTGTACCGACGCGTCGCAATGCGGCGGCCGAGGACGAAGGCGATCCAGAGAGGCACGGCGGTGAGAGCGTCGGCGAAGTTGTGGATAGTGTCCGCCAGGAGGGCGACGCTCCCGGTGAGGAGGACGATCACGAACTGCAGGACCGTCGTGGCGAGCAGGACGAACATGCTTATCTTGAGGGCGCGGACGCCCGCGCTGCTGGCCTCCATCGCGTCGTCGATGGACTCGGCGGAATCGTGTGTGTGAGGCACGAAGAGGTCGTAGAGGAACCCCTTCACGCCTCCGTGCGCGTGGTCGTGGTCGTGGTCATGCGGGTGGTCGTGGTCATGGGGGTGTGAGTGGTCGTGCGACTGCGGGCCGGTCGGGCGACTCATGCTCGCCTCTCCGAGCGTTCGTGGTGAGAAGGGCTCCCTACGACGTGCTCCGCCTGCTTCACGGCGTCGATGACCAGCGCAGACGCGTGCTCGTCCACCAGCCGGTAGAAGACGGTCGTGCCCTCGCGGCGCGTGTGGACCATCTTCGAGAGGCGGAGCTTCGCGAGGTGCTGAGAGACCGCGGCGGGGCTCTTGTCGACGAGATCGGCCAGGGTGTTCACGGACAGCTCTTCGACGGTGCGGAGGGCCAGGATGATGCGCACCCGGGTGGCGTCCGCCAGCATCGCGAACACCTCGGCTGCCAGTTCGGCGAACTCCGAGTCGGGACCGAGCTCTGGTATATCCGTATCCAAGTGCATACGCAGATTCTCCACTACATCCTGCGAATACTCCACCGGATCGACGCGGCGAGACGCCTCACCGCTCCGGAGGGGCAGGGGCACGAAGTCGGCAGTGGAGGACTCTGGCGCCGCGGAGAGCTGATCTCCTCATGAAGGCACCCCGACGCAGAAGCTGAGAAGGAAGAGCGCGACCCGAGACCCGGGCCGCGCGTTCCTTCTCTTGCCAGGACCGTCAGGTCAGGGCGCCGTCCAGACGACGGTCGTGCCGCGGAGCAGAACGAGCTTGCCGGCAGGCGTAATTCGGAGCTTGTCGGCCTTCGATCCTGCGGTCTTCGACGACCAGACCGCCTTCGCCTGGTGGGCCGTGTAGAGGACGAGGTTCCCGTCGCTCTGGAAGCGCAGGATGTCGGGGGACGTGTTCTGTGTGTGCGCCGACCAGGTGACCTTGCCTCCCGTCGAGGCGACGAGGTTGCCGTCGGTCTGGAAGCTGAACCTCGCCGATCCCGGGTACAGGTAGCCCTTCGCGGTGAGGCTGGACCCCGGGGTGATGTAGTCGGTGCCGGTCGTGTCGCTCTGCCAGCGGAGCTTGTGGTGGTTGTCGAGGACGTTGAACCGGCCGTCGTTGCCGGTGGTGATGAGGCCGTGGTTCTCGGACGGGCGCGAGGTACCGCTGGCCCAGATCACCTTGCCCGCCTTCGAGCGGATGACGGCATTGTCGTCGACCTGGAGGTGAAGAACGGCTCCGGGGTTCCCGGCGGTGCCGGAGGACCACAGGGGGCGCTCGCTGCCGTTGCCGATGACGACGAGGTCCCCGTCGGCTCGCATCATGAGGTAGTACTGCGAGTTCGTGGCGTTCATCGCCTGAGTCGGCCCGAGCGTCTGCCCGACCGTCATGTACGCCGACGCGGGCGACGCCACGACGGCGCTGCCGACGGCCAGCGCGGCGACGGTGAGGGCGGCTGCGATGCCGCGCTTGGTGATGCTCTTCATGATCCTTCCCCCTGGAACGGACGGTCGGCGAGCGGGGGATCCGCGCTTGCTCGTGGTGATGAGGGTGACAGTATTCGACCGTGTGTTCCGGGGCGATCCGCCGAGAGGTGTCTTCGTTCGTGCCGTGAGGATGACCTTCGCCGAGGCCGATCGCGCAGGCGCGCCAGGCCTCGTCAGCGTTGAGCCGCGAGGACGCGGCACGCATCGCCGCTGACGCCGAGGCTCACCGTCGCCCTGATGATCTGCGCGGAGACCTCCCCGCCGTCCTGCTTCGTGTCGAGCTCGAAGTCGGACGCGCGGCCCCCGTTCACGCGGGCGGCCAGCGTCATGCTCGTGATGACGGTGGCGTAGGAGTGCGGGACGAGCGTGATCGGGTGCGCGCGGGAGACGGGCGAGCTCCTGGCCACGTCCGCGGCCGGTACGCCGACGGCCGCGCCGGTCTTGTATCCACGCGTCTCATCGCGAGCAGCGCCGAGGGAGACCGTGGCGCGGGCCGAGGCGAGGCCGTCCAGAGTCGTCGCCCGGAGACTCTCGAGGATGACCGACGAATCGGAGGTGTTCTTGATGACGAAGCTCGCCGCCATCGACCGGAACGGCTCGGCGGCAGGATCGGACGGTGAGCCGCACACGGCGATGGTCGGCCCCTGGACCGGCGCCGTTCGCGGGGCCTCGACGCCGCCCGGGCCGGAGAGCGACAGCTCCACGATCAGCCCCGCCGCTGCAACGACGGCCAGGGTCGTCGACACCCCCAGTACGATCCGCCCCGTGTTCATCGCCTCAGGCTAGTGCCGGTGCGTAGGCTCCAGCGCATGACGACGAACCAGCGCCTCGCACCGCTCCTCCAGCAGTACGACTGGGCGACGGAACGGCTCCTGTCGCGCCTCGCAGGCCCAGCCAGCGACTCCGGTGACGGGACGCCCATCGAAGTGCCACCCATGAGCGATGACGAATACCTCTGGGAGCCCGTCGAGGGGTGCTGGTCGGTGCGCCGGCGGAGCGACGGGCCAGGGTCGGGCGCGGCCAAGCTCATCGGCGCAGGGGAGTGGGGTCGCGACGCCGCCCCTCGGAGTCCGTGGCCGCCGCCCGTGACGACGATCGCCTGGCGTCTCGACCACCTCACCGAGACACTGCTGGGGCGGGCGAGCCATCTCGGAGGAGATCGAAGTTTCGACCGGGCCGCATACGAGTCGAGCCCGGACGCTGCCGGAGCGGTCGAGAGGTTCCGGGAGGCAGCAGCGGTGTGGCGCACAGCACTCCTCGGGGTGGACGAGGCCGACTACGACCGGCTGGGGCTGAGCACATACCCCTACGGGAGCGACGCCGACGAGGTGTTCCTCAGCAACGTGTGGTGGCAGAACCAGGAGATCCTGCATCACGGCGGGGAGATCGGCCTTCTCCGCGACCTCTATGTCCGTCTCGGGCGGTGAGTGGCGGAGGACGGCCAGGCGGGTCACTCGCGAACGCGCGCGGCTCCGAGTCGGGTGCTGAGAGCGGCAGCGACGAGGCCGAGCAGGGCCAGGACGCCGAGGCCGGCCGGGATCGACGAGGCTGCGGCGACGGCACCCACGACGAGCGGACCCGCCGCATCGCCCGTCTCGCGGCCGAGCTCCGCCGAGCCCATCACCCGGCCGATGCGGTCGTCCGGAGTCGTCGCGGCGAGATGGGCGAAGCCGAGCGGGGTGACCGCCCCGATCCCGACGCCGAGCACGACGGCCGAGGCGAAGATCACCGCCGGTGACGGGATCAGCGCCGCGACGGCGAGGCCCGCGCTGAGAACGACGATCCCGACGGGGACGCCGACCGCCACATGCACCCGGCCCGAGTCGAGCAGGCGGCCCACGACGGGCTGCGTCACCGACGACACGACGGCCAGGACCGTGACCGCGGCAGTCGCGCCGATCACACCCAGGCCGACGGTCCTACCGAGGGCGGGGAGGAACCCGACGGCCGCTCCGAGCGCTCCGGTCGCCGTGGCCAGCGCCAGCGTGGGCACCAGGAAGCCGGGATCCGTCAGCTGCCGGCCGAGATCGACGACGGTGAAGCGCCTCTTGGGCAGCGGTTCGAGGGTCGGGATCGAGACGGCGACCCAGACCGCCGTCACGGCGGCGAGGCCGGCCAGGACGAGGAAGAGGGCGCGCGATCCGCTCGTGGTCAGCAGGACCGCGCCGAGCACCGGCCCGGCCGCATAGCCGAGGCCCTTCCAGGAGCCGTACCTCCCGAAGTAGCGGCCGGCGCGGTCCTTCGACACGAGTCGCGAGACGGCGGCGGACGAGGAGGGGGAGAAGGCGGAGGCGCACGCGCCCTGGCCGAAGCGGACGAGGGCCAGCGCGATCGGGCCGACCGCCCAGACTCCTGCGACCGACACGACCGCGAACCCGATCAGACCGCCGAGGATCACCGGCTTCTGACCGACCCGGTCGCTCAGGACGCCGAACACCGGCTTGAGGACGACCTCCGCGAGGTCGTACACGGCGAGCAGCAGGCCGAGCCCCAGGACCGTCAGACCGAGGCTCTCCGTGTCGGCGCCCGCACCCGCCGCGATGCTGTGCGCCCCGAATGCTGTGACGAACCCCGCCGCGTAGAGGGCCCCGAGGGGCGGGGTCGTCACGTGCCGTCGCGCTGCAGCTGCGAGTCGGCCCCCCGGACCGACTCCCCGGAGATGCGCGCCGTCCTCCTGGTGTCGATGGCGACGACCACTCCCAGGATCACCGCGGAGAGCGACATCGACGCGGTCGTGTCGCTGATGTAGTGGTAGCCGAGGTAGAGCCGGCTGAAGACCTGCAGCAGGATCATCAGGACGGCGACGGTGAACGCTCCGATCGTGAAGCCCCGGTTCTGCTTCCGGCTGGCGAGCAGGAACGCCAGGATCACGAAGAAGTCGGACGCCCCGAGGACGTGCCCGGACGGGAACGAGTAGCTGTGATCGGGGCCGGCGAGCATCAGGCCGATCGGCGGCCGCGGGTGCTTCACGAGCGGTGCGATGACCTGCGCCAGGATCACGCCGGTCGCCATGCCGACGGCGAGCACCAGCGGCCTCCAGGCGTGCGTGGCGGCGAGCAGCCAGACCACGGTGACGATCACGACGATGATCGGCATGCCGACCGGGCCGAACACCAGGGCGATGACGATCATGAACGACGTGACGTCGCGGCTGCGGAGGTCGTCGAACCAGTGCTCGACGGGCGTGTCGAGACGCTGGAAGCCGGTGTGCGTCAGGACCCCGACCAGCAGGACGACGAAGGCGGCGAGCCCGACGGTGATCAGGATCGCCGAGGCCCGGTAGAGGCCGCGACGAGCGCCGACCGTCATGGAGCGCTCCTCGACGACGAACTTGTCTCGGAAACGGGTGGCGCGGGATCGACTGCTGGTTGTCAAGGACACGGGAGCACACTAGAGCCTCCCTCGTCTCAGAAGGGTCCCAGAGAATGTCCCGACAGCGCTTCGCGGCCAGTGCGCCGCCTTGCGTCACTCGACGACGACGCTCACGCGCTCTCGATGTCGGAGAAGAGCCCGGTGAAGGTCGCGCCGGTGGCCCCGAGAGCTCCGAAGAACGCACCGGCCTCTGTACCGGCGACGGCCGCGGAGGCGTCGTCGTAGGAGTCGAAGTAGAGGTCGAGGGTACGGTGGGCCGGCGTCGGGGTGCCGTCCTCCTTCGGCCAGACCTTCGCCGACTCGAGGCGACGGACCGCGGGCAGGGCGCGCGCGAGCTCGACGAGCTGCGGCACCTCAGCCTCGAACGCGTCGACGTCGGAGGGGTTGTCGATGATGAGGGTGATCTTCGTGGGCATGGTGCGTCCTCCGGTCGGTCGTCTTCAGCGGGATGCGCCGGTATGCCCGGCACCTACCGCATTCTGGCCCTCCGACGCGAGGAGGGCCAGAGCGCAGAGCGCAGAGCTCAGTAGCGGTAGAAGCCCTCGCCGGTCGCGACGCCGAGCTTGCCCTTGTCGATGTAGTTGTGCTGCAGGTAGTCGGCGAAGGCCTGCGATCCGGCGTCGGGGTTCGCGCGGGCGATGTTGTAGGGCGTGGTCAGGCCGATGACGTCGTAGATCTGGAACGGCCCCGACGGCGCACCCGTCGCGATCCGCCAGGTGGCGTCGATGGTCTCGGGCTCCGCGTACCCGCCGACGAGGAGGCCCGCGGCGGCATTGAGGAACGGCACGAGGAGCGAGTTGAGCACGTAGCCCGCCTTCTCCTTCTTCAGCTCGATCGGGACCATGCCGCTGCGCTTGGCGAAGTCGACGACGGCTGCGAACGCGGCGGGATCGGTGTCGGTCGTGCCCATGATCTCCGCGGTGTTGAAGCGCCACACCTCGTTGGCGTAGTGCAGGGCGAGGAAGCGGTCGGGGCGACCCGTGAAGCCCTTGATGTCGCTCGGCAGCAGGGTCGACGAGTTCGTGGCGAAGATGGTGCTCTCGGGCGCCACCTCGGCGAGGCGCGAGTAGACATCGCGCTTGAGCTCGAGCACCTCGGGCACGGCCTCGATCACGAGGTCGGCCTCGGACGCGGCGTCGGCGAGATCGGTGGTCAGGCGCAGACGGCTGATGGCGGCATCGGTCTGCTCGGCACTTGCGGCGACCGCCGGATCGGCCTGATAGCGGGAGGCGAGCTTCTCGAAGCGCTCGCGGGCGGCCGCCAGGGCGTCGTCGCTGACGTCGTAGGCGGTGACGGGGAAGCCGTGGAAGGCGGCCTGGAACGCGATCTGCGATCCGAGCACGCCGGTTCCGAGAACGGTGACCTTGTCGATCGTGGGCATGGGGGTCCTTTCGTGCGGGGTGGAGAGAGGGGTCAGGAGGAGGGCGGCGAGTCGGTGCCGTAGATGCTCCGGAGCCAGATGGTCGAGAGGGTGTCGACGGCCCGCGCCTGCGAGATGGAGGGGGAGTCGGCGGTGAACGCGGCCGTGAGGACACGCTCGTTCATGAGGTTCAGCGCCACGGAGAGATCCTGCGCACCGATGCCGCCGGGAGCGGCGCCGCGGGCCCGCTCGGCGAGGATGACCTCGGTGGAGTAGTCGGCCCACGACGCGAGCGAGCGCGACCAGAGGGCCTGCATCTCGGGGTTCCGCTGACGGGCTCCAGTCGTGGCGGCCGACACGTCGCGGTGCGCGGAGAACACGTCGACGAACACGCCGATGGAACGGCGCCAGGAGCCCGCGGGATCCGTCTCGAAGTCGCGCGGGAGCGCCGCGACCCGGTGCTCGACCTCGCTGATGACCCGGTCGAGCAGGGCGAGGAGCACGTCGTCTTTGGACGAGAAGTAGAAGTAGAACGTCGGCCGCGAGATGCCGGCGCCGGCCGCCAACTCTTCGATCGAGATCTCGTCGAAGGGCCGCTCGGCGAGGAGGCCCTCCATCGTGACCAGGATCGACTCCCGGCGCGTGTCGCCCGAGACCCGGGTCGTGCGGCGTCCGCGTTGAGGCATGACGCCACCCTAGCCACATTCGTCGACACCGTGTTGATTGACTCGACACGGTGTTGATACGGTGGCGTCCATGACAGAGCACATCGACGTGTTGATCGTGGGCGGCGGCCTCAGCGGCATCGGCGCGGCCAGCCGCCTCAAGCGCGAACTCCCCGGCAAGACCCTCGTCGTCCTCGAGTCGCGCTCCGCGATCGGCGGCACCTGGGACCTCTTCCGCTACCCGGGGGTGCGCTCCGACTCCGACATGTACACGCTCGGCTACTCGTTCCGGCCGTGGACCGCGCCCAAGGCGATCGCCGACGGCGACTCCATCCGGCAGTACATCCGCGACACCGTGCGCGACGAGGGCCTCGAGTCGAGCATCCGGCTGAACCACCGCGTCGTCCGGGCCGACTGGTCGAGCGACACGGCCACCTGGACCGTCACTGCCGTGAAGACCGGCGACGCCGAGTACCGCTCGGGCGACGACGCAGGATCGGAGACGGTCACCTTCACCTGCTCCTTCCTGTCGGTCTGCTCCGGCTACTACCGCTACGACGAGGGGTACTCGCCCGCGATCCCCGGCGCGGAGGACTTCGAGGGCCGCCTCGTGCACCCGCAGCACTGGCCGGAAGACCTCGACCACACCGGCAAGCGCGTCGTCATCATCGGAAGCGGCGCCACCGCGGTCACGCTGGTCCCGAGCCTGGCGAAGACCGCCGAGCAGGTCACGATGCTGCAGCGCTCGCCGACGTACATCGCGCCGGTCCCGGCCCGCGACCACCTCGCCGACCGGCTCCGCGGGAAGCTGCCCGAGAAGCTCGCCTACGACGCGGTCCGCCTGAAGAACATCGGCTTCTCGATGTTCACGTACCAGCTGAGCCGACGGCGTCCGGAGCGGATGAAGGCGATCCTGCGCGACTCGGCGATCGCGAAGCTGCCCGCGGGGTTCCCGGTCGACACGCACCTCGCACCCACGTACGAGCCCTGGGACCAGCGGCTCTGCGCGATCCCCGACGGCGACCTCTACCGCGCGATCTCGAAGGGGAACGCCGGGATCGTCACCGACCGCATCGACAGGATCACGCCCACCGGCATCGCGCTCGCGTCCGGCGACACCCTCGACGCCGACATCATCGTGACCGCGACCGGCCTCAACCTCCTGGTCCTGGGCGGCATGGAGCTCTCGGTCGACGGCGAGCCCGTCGACGTCTCGGAGCGCCTCACCTACAAGGGCATGATGATCGCCGGCGTGCCGAACTTCTCGCTCACGATCGGCTACACCAACGCCTCCTGGACGCTCAAGGCCGACCTGGTCGCCGAGTACGTCGTCCGGCTCCTCAAGCACCTCGACCGCACCGGCCGGCAGTGGGTCGCCCCGCGTGCACCGGCCGAGGTGGCGAGCGGAGAGCTGGGCTCCCTCATCGACCTGCAGGCGGGCTACGTGCTGCGCGACGTCGACCGGCTGCCGAAGCAGGGCGAGTCGTCGCCGTGGCGGCTGCACCAGAACTACCTCCGCGACTTCGCGCTGCTGCGGGCCGGCCGGATCACCGACGATGTCCGCTTCGGCCGCCGCGGCGAGCGGGTCGGGCGAGCGGTCGAGCGGCGCGAGGACCCGCTGGCCCACGGGGGCGTCTCGTTCGTGACGGTCGCCGGGAGGAGCGTCCGGTACCGGGTCACGGGCAGCGGCGCGCCGATTCTGCTCCTGCACGGGATCGGCCAGAGCCTCGACGACTGGACGGAGCAGCACGAGCGGCTCTCCGCGCGGCACACCGTGTACAGCGTCGACCTGCCCGGGTTCGGGTACTCGGAGCGCCGGCCGGGAGCGGCGACGCTCGCGAAGCTGGCGGGGATCCTGCCGGCCTTCCTCGACGCGGTCGGCGTGAGCGGTGCGATCCCGGTCGTCGGCAACTCCCTCGGCGGGGCCGTGGCCATGACGTTCGCGGCGCAGTCGCCCGAGCGGGTGTCGGCGCTCGTGCTGGCCGACAGCGCCGGGTTCGGCTCGGAGGTCGCCCTGGTGCTGCGGCTCCTCGCGATCCGGCCGCTCGGCCGCCTCCTGATGCGCCCCGACCCGAAGAACTCGAGACGCACGGTCGAGTCGGTCTTCTACGACAAGGCGTTCGCCACGGACGAGCGCGTCGCCCACTCGTTCGCGCTCGCGCAGCGGCCCGCGCACGGCCGGACCCTCCTCGAGGTCGCGCGTGATCTCGGGACCATCCGCGGGGTCCGTGAGCCGTGGCGCCGAGCGCTTCTCGACCGCATCGCGCGAGCGGGCATCCCGACCATGGTCGTCTGGGGCGACCACGACCACGTCCTGCCGTTCTCGCACCTGGCGGCCGCCGCCGAGGAGCTGCCCGCCGCCGAGACGCACGTGTTCGCGAAGACCGGGCACATGCCGCAGATCGAGCGGGCGGACGAGTTCGCCGAGGTCGTCGAGGGGTTCCTGGGCCGGGCGGCCTGACCGACGGCCGCCGCGGCCCGCTTCAGGCCCGGCCGAGCACCCCGTCGACGCGACGCACAATTCCGAGGGGGTTCCCGTCGCGCAGGGCCTCGGGCAGGATCGCAGCCGGGGCGTCCTGGAACGCGAGCGGACGCTGGAACCGCCGCGCGGCCGTGACGCCGACCGACGTGTGGATCGACGTCGTCGCGGGGTAGGGGCCGCCGTGCTGCTGTGACCAGGTGACGGCGACTCCGGTCGGCCAGCCGGCGAAGAGCAGCCGCCCCGCCCTCTCGCGCAGCACTGCGACGACCTCGCCGACGTCGTCGCCGGCCTCCGAGTGGAGCGTCGCCGTGAGGCTCCCGGGAACGGCCGCGATCCCCGCCAGGAGATCGCTGTGACCCCGGTACCGCACGAGCAGCGTGACCGGGCCGAAGCACTCCTCGAGGAGGAGCTCCGGCCGGGCGAGGACGGCTGCGACGTCGGTCGCGAGGAGCACGGGGGTCGCGCCGCCCGAGGCGGGATCCTGCGCAGGATCACCGGACACCACGTCGACACCCCGGGCACCGGCGAGCTCGGCCACCCCGCGCGGGAAGCCCGCCCGGATCGAGTCCGTGAGGAGCGTCGCCGCGGTGCCCGGGATCGCCGCGCTCACCGCCGCCGTGAATCCGTCGAATGCGCCGGCCGGGATGAACACGACGCCCGGCTTCGTGCAGAACTGGCCGGCGCCGAGGGTGAACGACGCGGCGAGGCCCTGGGCCAGCTCGGCCCCGCGAGCTCCGGCGGCGGCCTCGGTGACGACGACCGGGTTCAGGCTGCCGAGCTCGCCGTAGAACGGGATCGGCACAGGCCGCCGGACGGCGCGGTCGAAGAGCGCACGGCCGCCGCGGACCGACCCGGTGAACCCGACCGCGGCGGTGACGGGGTGCTCGACGAGAGCGATCCCGTCGTCCTGCGTCTCGACCGTCGTGACGAGGTCGGCCGGGGCGCCTGCCGCGTCGAGCGCCTCGCGGAGGAGGGCGGCCACCCGGCGCGACAGGATCGGGTGACCCTCGTGCACCTTCACGACGACCGAGCAGCCGACCGCCAGAGCGGATGCCGTGTCGCCGCCGGCGACGGAGAACGCGAACGGGAAGTTCGACGCGGCGAACACGGCGACGACCCCGAGGGGCACCAGCAGGCGGCGGAGATCGCCGTGCGGCGGGATCGCCGCGGGATCGGCGTGGTCGACGGTCGCCTCGAGGAGGGACCCTTCGCGGAGCGCGCCACCGAAGAGCCGGAGCTGCGCGGTGGTGCGAGCCAGCTCGCCGGTGAGCCGGGCGGTGCCGAGCCGGGTCTCGTCGTCGGCGAGCGGGACCAGCTCGGCGGCGTGATCGTCGAGGGCGTCGGCTGCGGCATCGAGCCACCGGGCCCGGTCGGCGTCGGGGGTCGCGGCAGCCACGGCTGCGGCTGCGCGGGATCGGGCGAGGAGAGGATCGAGGTCGCTCACGAGAGGGTCCTTCCGGGTCGGAACCGGAACCCGAGGCCCGGTCGGTCGGCGACGGTCAGACGACCGCCGGAGATGTGAACGCCGGTCGGCTCGGCGAGGAGGCCGAGCTGCTCGAAGCCGGCGTCCTCGACGTCCTCCACCCACGTCTCGACGGGATCGGCCAGGGCGAGCTGACCGGAGAGCTCGGGCAGGAGGTGCGGGGCGACGCGGCGGGAGTGCTCGCGGGCGAGGTCTGCGATCGCGAGGTACGGGGTGATCCCGCCCACGCGGACGATGTTGGGCTGGACGATGTCGACGGCGCCCGCCTCGAGGAGATCGCGGAAGCGGTGGATCGTGTGGCAGTTCTCCCCGAGCGCGATCGGCGTCTCGATCGAGGCCCGGAGCTCGGCGTGACCGCGGGTGTCGTCGGCGCGGAGCGGCTCCTCGACCCAGGCGAGGTCGAACTCCTGGAGGCTCTCGATGCGGCGCCGGGCGGTCTCGAGGTCGAAGCGCTGATTCGCGTCGACCATGAGGAGGCGGTCGGGGCCGAGCACCTCGCGGACGGCGGCCACCCGTCGGACGTCGTCCCGGGGATCCTGTCGGCCGATCTTGATCTTGACGGCCTGGTAGCCCGCGGCGACCCAGCGTTCGACCTGCTGCACGAGCTCGCCCGAGTCGTAGTGGAGATTGACGCCGCTGCCGTAGACGGGTGCCGAGTCGCGTCGCCGCCCCAGGAGGTCGGTGACCGACGAGCCCGCAGCCCGCGCGGCGCGGTCGTGCAGCGCGAGGTCGACGCCGGCCATCGCGATCGTCGTCAGCCCGCCCGATCCGGCCTCGTGGAGGTGCGCCCAGAGCTCCGGCCAGAGCGCTGAGGCATCGGCGGGTCGGCCGACGACGAAGGGGCGGATGTCGTGCTCGAGCAGGGCGACGACGGCGGTCGGGCCGATCGTCGGCGTCCAGGAGAAGCCCGTCCCGGTGCTGCCGTCGCTCGCCTCGAGGCCGACCTCGATCACGTGCTGCTCCGCGACGCCCGGGCCCCAGTGCCGGAGGAGCAGCGCCGTGTGGTGCGTGACGTGCAGCGCGGTGATCGTGGGTTCGCCCGTCACGGCGTCGGCCCGCCGACCCTGGCGACGTGCGCGGCGCCGGCCTCCAGGATGCGCTGGAGCTCGTCGAGCTGCGCGGGCGACGGGTCGACGAGGGGAGGCCGGACCGAGCCGACAGGGAGGCCCGACAGGCGGAGACCCGCCTTGATCAGAGAGACGCCGAACCCCGGCGTCTGATCCCGCAGCCTCACCAGCGGGCGGTAGAACGCGTCGAGTGCCGCGAGGCGCGCCTCCTCGTCGCCCTCGGAGTAGGCGCGGTAGTGCACCAGGGCGATCTCGGGTGCCATGGCGAAGGCGGCGGACGAGTAGAGCGGCATGCCGAGACCCCGGTAGGCGCCCTGCGTGAGCTCGGCCGTGAGCAGGCCGTTGAAGAACTGGAAGTCGCCGCGCCCGGTGGCGCGGACGGCGAGGGCGATCTCCTGGGCGAGGCCGACGTCGCCGGTGCCGTCCTTGAAGCCGATCACCTTCGGGTTCGCCGCGAGCTGCACCATCGCGTCGGCGGTGAAGCGCGCGCCGCCCCGGTGGTAGACGATGACGGGCAGGTCGGAGGCGGCAGCGATCGCCTCGACGTAGGTGACCGTCCCGGCCATCGGCCCCTGGACGAGGTAGGGCGGCAGGATCAGGAGTGCGTCCGCCCCCTCGTCCTGGGCCGCTCGCGCGAGCTCCAGGGCCGTGCCGAGCGATCCGCCCGCCCCGGCGACGACCGGGGTGCCAGGCCTCTCGGATGCCCGCACGACGTCGACGGTCGTCCGGACGACCGAGCGCGCTTCAGCCACGCTCAGGGCGTGGATCTCGCCGGTGCCGCAGGCGGGGAAGACGCCGCCGGGAGCGAAGGGGAGCCGCGACCCGACGTGCGCTGCCAGGACGTCGAGGTCGACCCGGCCCGCGTCGTCGAACGGCGTGACGGGGAAGAACAGGATTCCGTGGAACTCGATCGGGGTCACGCGCGGCTCGATTCGGTGGGGGTCGTGTCGGTGGGTGTCGCTGTCGCGAGCTCGTCGCGCCACCGCCGCCTCGGCCGCCAGCCGAGGAGGTCTGCGGCCAGTCGCGAGCTGAAGGCCGGCGCGTCGCCGCGGAGGGCTGCGGCCGCCGTCTCCGATCCGGGCAGGAACCGGGGCAGGAGCTCGGCGAGCGGTGCGTCGGCCAGGGCGTCGTCGGCTCCGACGAAGAACGTCGTCCCGTTCGGGACCGTGTCGGCGCCGGCGAGCCAGGCCTCGACGAACTCGGCGGCGTCGCGGGCGTCGATGTAGTTGAAGAGCGACACGGCGGCGTCCTCGGGGTGCGCCAGACGATGGGCGATCGTGTGGCCCTGCTGGGTCGGCGCGCCGCTCCACTCCTCGGGCGAGACCACGAAGCAGGGGCGGAAGACGCCGTACCGGACCCTCTCGCCGTCGCGCCGCGCGGCCATGGCCACGGTCTCCTCGATCACGAGCTTGGACAGCGAGTAGGCGTTCCACGGGGCGACCGGGTGCGTCTCGTCGAGGGGGAGCCTCGCCGGCGACCAGCCGTGCGGTGCGCCGTAGCCGATGACGGTGGGGGAGCTCGCGGCCAGGATCCTCGTCGCTCCCGCTGCCGGGGCGGCCTCCAGGACGTTCCAGGCCATGGCCGTGTTGGTGCGCAGGATGACGTCCTCCGGCGCGCTGAACGGGACGGCGATCGCTGCCAGGTGGACCACGGCCTCCGGCCTCTCCTTCTCGAAGAGGTCGACGGTCGCGTCGTGGTCGGTCAGGTCGACGGCGACCTCGCGGACTCCGTCGGCGACATCCGGGGCAGGAGCGCGGTCGGCCGAGACGACCTCGTGGTCCGCTCGCGCGAGGGTGCTCACGACGGTCCGTCCGAGACGGCCGGAGCCGCCGGTGACGACGATCCTCATCGTTCCTCCTCGTCCCGCTCGTCCCGCAGGTGGGAAAACGTTTCCCGACGCGGATGCACTCATTACAGCAGGCCCCGTGCAGACCGTCAACCGCTCTGCATGGACGGGCGCCCGTCGGTGTGAAAGGGTTTCCCCATGGCGCAGGCACCCCGCAGCAGGACCGCGCCGATCCGAGCCGTCGCCGAGCTGGCCGGCGTCTCCGTCTCGACGGTGTCGCGGGTGATGAACGGCAAGGCGTCCGTCGATCCTGCGATCGCCGTCCGCGTCAGAGCCGCCGCCCAGGAGCTCGGCTACACGCCGAATCCGCTCGCCCGGTCTCTCGTCCTCGGCCGGACCACCACCGTGGCGATCCTGGTGCCGGATCTCGGCAACCCGACGTTCCAGAGCATGATGCGGGGCGTCAGCCGGGCGGCGGCCCGGGACGGCTTCCGCGTGCTGGTCGCCGACTCGGCCGAGGACGTCCGCGAGGAGGGGGTGCTCGCGGTCGAGATGCGGCGGAGGTCCGACGCGATCGTGCTCTGCGCGCCGCGGATGCCCGACGACCTCCTGCAGGAGCTGCTGCCCCAGCTCGAGCCTGCCGTCCTCGTGAACCGCCTCGACGCGTCGGGCGGAGCCCCGTCGGTGTCGGCCGACTACGAGGCGGGCATCCGGCCCCTTCTCGAGCACCTCGCGGGACTCGGCCACCGGCGACTCGCCTTCCTGCAGGGCGCCCACGAGAGCGCCTCGAACGCGGCGCGGCTGCGGGGGATCCGCGCGTTCGCCGACGCGCACCCCGGGCTCCGGATCGACGTCCTCGACTGCGGGACCGCGTTCGCCGACGGCCACGCGGCCGCGCCGGAGATCGCAGGATCCCGTCACACGGCGGCGGTCTGCTTCAACGACCTCGTCGCCCTGGGCCTCCTCAGCGGCCTCGCCGAGCTCGGCGTGCGCGTGCCCGACGACGTGTCGGTGACGGGCTTCGACGACATCCCGTTCGCCCGCTACACGACCCCGCCGCTGACCACCGCGTCGGTGCCGGTCGAGGAGCTCGGCGAGGAGGCGTGGCGGCGGCTCCGCGCCATGATCGCCGGCGACGCGCCCGCGCCCGACGCGCGGTTCCGGCCGAGCCTGGAGGTGCGGCGGAGCACGGCGGGGCCGCGCGCCGAGGCAGGAACGACCTGACGCAGGCCCGGCCAGGCTGGCTAGACCCGGGGCTCGACCCGCACGATGATCGGCATGTGGTCGGAAGCGGCCTGCGGCAGCACTCGCACCGCGCCGAGGTCGAACCGGGTCGCCGTGACGAGGTCGAAGCGGCCCCGGACCACGCCGTAGCCGCGGTAGGTGCCTTCAACGGCCCTCGCCAGGGTGTGACCGGTCCTGGCGAGGGTGCGGCGGAGGCGCCCGCTGAACCAGGGGTAGTTGAAGTCGCCGATCATCATGGCGGGCAGGCCGGCTCCGAGCGCCTCGAGCCCGAGGTGCGCGGCACGGATCTGCGCGCGACGGACCGAGTTGCGTGCCGAGAGGGGGGCGGCGTGGAAGGAGGCGATGACGAAGTGCCGGTCGGTCGCCAGGTCGACGAGGCGGGCGGCGACGAGGCGCTCAGGAGTCGGCGACATGATGCGGTCGTGCATCGACCGGCCGAGGCTGTACGAGCGGGTCTCCCGCACGTCGAAGCGGTCCTGCCGACCGTAGATGGCGAGTCCGAGACGGTTGTTGGCCGTCGACGCGATCCTGCGCAGGTCGCCGATCTGGTCGGGCATCGAGCCCGTGTACACCTCCTGCAGGCAGAGCAGGTCGGCCTCGGTGGACGCGGCCAGAGCGTCGAGCTCGTGGACGGCGTGGTTCTTCCAGAGGTTGTAGCTCACCACCGTGAAGGCGGGCGCTGTCGTGGAGGCGCGCGTCGCCGTCGACGAGGGCGCTGCCGTCGACGGGGCCTTGCTGGTCGGGGCGAGCGGGGGAGCGGTGGGGGCCTTGCGGGCGGCGCTGTGCGTCCTGGCTGATGTTCGTGTCACCGGAGGATCCTTTCATGCACGAGGTCTTCGGAGCCGACGCGCGGCCGGGTGGGCCGTCGGCGAGTCGAAGCAGGCCATGCTGGTTCTCGGCTTCTGAGAAAGGACGAAGAACGTGAGCGAGAGACCGAGCGTCATCGTCGGCGTCACGCCATCGCAACCCCACCACGTCGTCGAGCAGGCGCTCGTCTTCGCGCGCCGCTTCGACGCCGGGATCGTCTGCGTGCAGGTCGACTCCGCCCGCTTCGTCGTCGACGGCGGCGACGAGGGCGTGGTGATCGCGGCGCCGTTCGACCCCGACGGCGGCGACGTCATCGAGGAGCACTTCGATCCCGAGGTCATCGCCCGGGTCGCGCCGCTCGCCGAGGCGGCCGGCGTCGAGTGCCGCTTCATCGCGACGGCGGGCGACCCGGCCAGGATGCTCGGGCAGGTCGCCGAGAGCGAGAACGGCATCCTGATCGTGGTCGGGTCCCGTCGCGCCAGCTTCGGCAGCTCGCTGCGCGAGTTCTTCACCGGCTCCGTCGCCGCCGGCCTCGCGCACCGCCAGCGCCGGCCCGTGATCGTCGTGCCGCTCGACCCGGTGTCTCCGGAGACGTCGCTGCCCTGGGACGAGAGCCGGTGACGACCGGGCAGGATCCGCGCCCGCCCCACCTCGACCTCCGGTTCGTCGCGCTCGTCGCTGCCGGCGGCGCGGTCGGCACCGGGATCCGCGAGGCCCTCGCCCTGGCCTGGCCTGCGGCGCCGACGGGGTTCCCGCTGACCGTCTTCCTGATCAACGTGGTCGGGGCGTTCGCGCTCGGTCTGCTGCTCGAGGGGCTGCGCCGGAGAGGGGCCGATGAGGGGCGCCGCAGGATCCTGCGCCTCGCTCTCGGAACCGGCGTCCTGGGCGGCTTCACCACCTACAGCTCGCTCGCCACCGACGTCGCCCTGCGGCTCGGACCGGCCACCGCGACCGCTCTCGAGTATGCGGCGGCCTCGATCCTGCTCGGATTCATCGCCTCGGTCGCCGGGATCGCTCTCGCCTCGGCCCTCCACCGACGGTCGGCCGAGGGACGCGGCGCATCGAGCGGTCGGAGCGCAGGATGATCGCCCCGGGCCTCTTCCTCCTGATCTGCGTCGGCGGCGGAGCCGGTGCGGCCCTCCGCTTCGTGCTCGACGGGCTCGTCCGCGCCAGGATTACGGTCCCGTTCCCGGTCGCGACGCTGCTCATCAACGTCACCGGGTCGTTCGGCCTGGGGCTGCTCACCGGCCTCGGAGCAGCCGCGGGCCTGCCGCACGAGTGGGTGCTCGTGCTCGGCGGCGGCGTGATGGGCGGGTACACGACGTTCAGCACGGCGAGCGTCGAGACGGCCAGGCTCGTCGAGCAGCGGCGCTGGGGTGCGGCGCTCGCGAACGGAGTCGGCATGCTCGTGCTCGCGGTCGCCGCCGCGGCCCTCGGGCTGGCCGTGACGGGTGCTCTGGGCTGAGCTCCCGGCTGTGGCATCCTCGTGCCTATGGATCCCGTCTCGGCCATAGCCTGGATCGTCGCCTTCGTGGTGATGACCGTCGCGGTCACCGGCCTCACGGGTCGGATCGGATGGTCGGCACCGGTCGCGCTCGTGCTCGTCGGCGCCGTCGCGTCGTTCGTCCCCGGGGTCCCGCGGGTGCACCTCGAGCCCGACCTCGTCCTCTACGCGCTGCTGCCCCCGCTGCTGTTCGCCGCAGCCATCCGCACGTCGCTGATCGACGTCCGCGCTCGCAACGACAGCATCCTGCTCATGTCTGTCGCGCTCGTCGCGTTCACGGTCTTCGCCGTCGGCTTCGCGGCAGCGTGGATCATCCCCGGCGTGACGATCGCCGCCGGTCTGGCGTTCGGCGCCGTCGTGGCGCCGACCGACGCCGTCGCGGTCACGGCGGTGACCGGCAAGGTCCCGCTGCCTCGGCGGGTGGTGACGATCCTCGAGGGCGAGAGCCTGCTCAACGACGCGACCGCCCTCGTCGCGCTGAACGCCGCGATCGCAGCGATCGTGTCGGTCGTGACCCCGGTCGAGGTGGCCGGCGACTTCGTCCTCGCGGTCGTCGTGGGCGCGGCGGTCGGCCTGGCGGTGGCCTTCGTGCTGACCGAGATCCGGCGGCGGCTGCGCTCGGCCGTCCTCGACACGAGCCTGTCGCTGGTGACGCCGTTCATCGCGTTCCTGCCAGCCCAGGTGCTGCACGGCTCCGGTGCGCTCGCCGTCGTGGTCGCCGGGCTGTACCTCGGCTACCGGTCGCCCGTCGTCCTGTCCGCCGAGGCGCGGGTGGCCGAGCGGCTCAACTGGAAGACGCTCCAGTTCCTGCTCGAGAACGCCGTGTTCCTCTTCATCGGACTGAACCTCGCCGGCGTGCTCGAGGGCGTGGTGCGCTCGGGCCCCGGGCTCTGGCCGACGATCGGCATCAGCTTCGCGATCCTGGCCGTCGTCATCGCCTCGCGGTTCGCGTGGGTGTTCGTCACGATGCTCCTCTACCGGGTCGGGCCCTCCCGCGTGCGCGAGCGCGCCTGGAGCTCGGCGTCCAGCACCGTCGTGTCCGCAGCCGGCATCCGAGGCGTCGTGACGCTGGCCGCCGTCTTCCTCCTGCCGCCCGAGACGCCGGAGCGCGAGCTGCTGCAGTTCCTGGCCTTCGTGGTCGTGCTCGGGACGCTGCTGCAGGCGCTCCCGCTGCCGCTGCTCATCCGGCGAGTCCACCTGCCGGCCCCGAACCTCGCGCAGGAGTGGACCGAGCGGCAGATGCTGACCGTCGAGGCCAAGAGCGCGGGGGTCGACCGCCTCGACGAGATCGCGACCGAGGACGACGAGGAGCGGGTCATCCGGCAGCTCCGCTCGTCGTCGAGCTGGCTCGCCGAGGCGCTCGAGCACCCCTCCCCGCCCGACCACGAGCCCGCGTCGAGCACCTTCAACCGGCTGCGCAACGGCATGATCGAGGCGGAGCGCGAGGCGGTCCTGACCGCTCGCCGAGAGGGGCGCTACCAGGAGGCCGCTGTCCAGGCCGTCCTCGCCGCCATCGACGCCGAGGAGACCGCGCTCCGGGCCCGGCACCCGCGGACGATCGGGGAGTAGCGGGGCGAGGCGTCAGTCGAGGTGGGCGAGCAGGAGCGCCGCGATCTCCTCGGGCCTGATCTCCCCGGGCCTGACGGCCTCTGCGGCGACGGGCGCGATCTCCTCGGGCCCGTAGCGCCGGAGGGCGAGGAACGAGCGGGTCAGGACCGCGTCGTCACCGCCGTGGCCGCCCTCGTCGAGGTGCCCGTGGTCGGTGGTGACGCCGACGAGCCAGTCCTCGGCGTGATCCTGCGCCCGCCGTTCGACCTCGTGCAGGATCCCGCCCAGCAGTCCGTCGACCCGCTCGCTCGCGCGCGTGTACTCGGGCGACCGGCCGCCGTACAGGTGCCCGGCCTCGTCGACCTCGCCGAGGTAGACGAAGCTCGCGTCGGGGCCGGCGGCCCGGATGGCGAGCCTGGCGAACGCGGCGACGTCGCCGTCGGCCTCGCGGTAGCCGTACGTCTCGCCGTCGCGGACGACCAGGCGGTGCCGCCCGACGCGCTGGTCGTCGTGCCTCGTCGCGACGACCGGTCCGGGCCCGCGCGGATCCAGGAGCGGCGGCCACGACGACGCCGCGAAGGTGGACCGGGCAGGATCGGCGCGCGCCGCTCTGGTGAGCAGGTCGACGGTGCGGTCCAGGCGGTTCCCCGAGAAGGTGTTGTCGAAGACGCCGTGGACCTCGTGCCGGGTGCCGGTCAGGATCGAGGACCAGCCCGGGCCCGAGATCGTCGGCACCTCCATCTCGACCTGGTGCAGGCGGCCGTGGGCGATGAGCGACGCGAGGCTCGGGGCGGAGCCGTCGGCCAGCGCGTCGTCGATGCGGAGCCCGTCGATGCCGACGAGGAGGAGCTTGCGGGAGGTCATGCCGTGAGTCTCGCGGGGCGGGGTTGCCTGTGCGTGAACGGCGCTGCGGCAGCCCTCTGCCCGCCTGCACGTCGACCGCGACGGCGCGCGACGCGCTCTCAGCCCGTCGATAGCAGTCTGAGATCTACTATCGGCACATGAATCACGCCCGCTGGCGCAGGATCACCGACTGGCCGCTGATGGCCGTGTCGCTCGTCTTCCTCGGGGCCTATTCGGCCGAGGTCATCGGAGACCTCAGCGACCGGGCCTCGCGCGGCCTCGAATACGTCATCTGGGCGACCTGGGTGGTCTTCGCCGTCGACTACCTGGTCAACTTCGCGCTGGCTCACAACCGCTGGCGCTGGTTCGTCCGCCACCTGCCGGAGCTCCTGGTCGTCGCGCTCCCGATCCTGCGCCCTCTCCGCCTGCTGCGGCTGCTGACCCTCCTGGCGATCCTGCAGCGGACCGCCGGGCGGACGTTCCGAGGGCGGGTCGTCACGTACGTGGTCGGCTCGGCGTTCCTGCTCGTCTACGTCGCGGCGCTCGCTGTGCTCGACGTCGAGCGGCCGGCTCCGGGAGCGACGATCACCACCTTCCCGGTCGCCCTGTGGTGGGCGTTCGTCACCATCTCGACCGTCGGCTACGGCGACTACACGCCCGTGACGCTCGAGGGCAGGATGATCGCGGTCGCCCTGATGCTCGGAGGGATCGCCCTGCTCGGGGTCGTCACCGCGACGCTGGCCTCGTGGATCGTCGAGCGCGTCGCCCTCACCGAGGAGTCGTCGCAGGCGGCCACCCGCGGCGACGTCCACGCCCTCGCGCGGCAGATCGCCGAGCTCAAGACGCAGCTGGCGGCGCACACGGCGGCGCTCGAGCAGAAGCCGGCGCCGCCGGGGTCTCTCGGGCCTGTGGACAACCTCGAAGGGTCGGCAGACGAGTTCCGTATCATTGCGGGGTAGCCGGGCGCCGGCCGCCGTCTCCCCGCAAGGAACCCCGTGACCGATCAGATCGAAGATCTCGACTTCGAGACCAGGCAGCTGCGGCTGCCCGCGCCCCGGCTCCAGCAGCCCGGCGACGAGTCCGCAGGGCTCTCGGTCGCGGCGATCGTGCTCCTGGCCTGCATCCCGCTCGGGGTCGTCCTCGCCGTCCTGGCCATGTACTTCACCGGCGCGTTCACCGCGCTGCTCGTCGATCCCGGGGCGCTCGTCACCCGCGGGCTGCCCGCTGTCACCGCGGTCTTCGACGGCTCCGCCGCCGTCACGATCGGCCTGCTCGTCATCTCGACGGTCGCTCTGCCGGGCCAGAAGAGAGACCCGCTCTCCGCGAGTCACAGCCAGTGGTACGCCACGCGGTGGGCGACCTGGTCGGGCGGCGTCTGGCTCGCCTCGGCGGTCGCCGCGCTCGTCTTCCAGGCCGCCAGCTCGCTCGGGGTGCCCTTCACCTCGCCGACCTTCCGGAGCCAGTTCCTCTTCGTCGCCTTCCAGCTCGAGATCGGCCAGACCTGGCTGGTGACGATCGGCTGCATCGCCGTCGCCCTCGTGATCCTGCTGTCCACCAAGAACGTCTCGTGGACGGCCACGGCCACCGTCTTCTCGCTGTTCGCGCTGCTTCCCCTGTCGCTGTCCGGCCACTCCGCCGGGACCGACGAGCACGTCAACGCCGTGAACGGGCTAGCCATGCACCTCGTCGGCGTCACGGTCTGGATGGGCGGTCTGATCGCCGTGATCCTGCTCCGCAAGCGGGCCGGCAAGAACCTCGCGACGGTCGTCTCCCGCTACTCCACGCTCGCCATCTGGGCCTTCGCCTTCGTGGCGTTCTCGGGCGTCGTCAACGCCAGCCTCCGCCTCACCGGTCCGGCCGACCTGGTCACGACCAACTACGGCCTGCTCATCACGGTGAAGTCGCTGATCCTGATCGGGCTCGGCGTCGCCGGCTACCTGCAGCGTCGGCGGATCATCCCGGGCCTCGTGAGAGAGCCGACGCGGTCGCGCCGGTTCGTCCGGCTCGCCGTGTCGGAGGTCGTCTTCATGGCGGTCGCCATGGGGCTCTCCGTCGCGCTGTCCAAGAGCGCGCCGCCCGTGCCGCAGACACCCGACACCGACTCGCGCTCCGGGCTCATCGGGTTCGCCTACCCGAAGCCGATCACTCTCGAGCGGTTCCTCCTCGGGTTCCACCCCGACTACATGTTCATCGCGATCACGGTGATCATGGCCGGGCTCTACCTCGCCGGCGTGACCGTCCTCACGCGTCGAGGCGACTCCTGGCCGATCGGCCGGACCATCCCGTGGCTCCTCGGCTGCTTCGGCGTCTTCTTCGCGACGAGCGGCGGCCCGAGCGTCTACGGTGCCGTCAACTTCTCGACGCACATGATCCAGCACATGGTGCTGATGATGTACGTCCCGCCGCTGCTCGTGCTCGGAGCCCCGATCCTGCTCGCTCTGCGCACCCTCCCGAAGCGGCGCGACAACAGTCGCGGGCCCCGCGAGTGGATCATGATCATCACGCACTCGCGCTACGCGTCGATCATCACGAACCCCGTCGTCGCCGCGGTGGTCTTCGCCGGCAGCCTCGTCGCGTTCTACTACACCGACTGGTTCGAGCTGTCGCTGCAGACGCACCCGGGCCACCTGATCATGGAGGTCCACTTCCTCCTGGCCGGGTACGTCTTCTTCTTCGTGCTCATCGGAGTCGACCCCGGGCCGAAGCGGCCGCCGTACCCGCTGCGGCTGATCCTGCTGCTCGCCACCCTCGCCTTCCACGCCTTCTTCGGCCTGGCGATCATGTCGGGCACCGACATCCTCGCCGTCGACTGGTGGCATGCGCTCGGAAAGACGAACTACCAGGAGCTCCTGAGCGACCAGCACACCGGCGGCGCCATCGCCTGGGGTGCCGGCGAGTTCCCGACCGTGCTCGTCGCCCTGATGGTCGTCCGGCAGTGGGTCACCACCGAGGAGCGCGTCGCGAAGCGCTACGACCGCAAGGCGATGAACGACGACGACGCCGAGCTCCGCGCCTACAACGAGCAGCTCGCGTCGATGGCCGGGGCCCGTCGCGGAGCCGACCACGGTGCTGGCCCGGGTGCCGAGCACGGTGCCCACGACACGGTCGATCACGGCGCCGACCGCCGCGACTCGGGCGAGTAGGGGCCCTCGAGTGGCGGTCAGGGTTCGCTCGAGAGGGGTCCGCGTCGTCCGCGGACTCCTGGTCGCGGGCCTGTCCGTCACTGTCGCAGCGTTCTCGCACGTCGCCGCCGGCGGCGCCTCGCCCGGTGTGCTCGGTGCCGTCCTCGCGACGGCGTTCGCTGCGCTGCTCTGCATCGGGCTCGGATCGCGTGCTCTGTCGCCCGTCCGCCTCTCCATCTCGGTGGCGCTCAGCCAGTTCGTCTTCCACGTGCTCTTCAGCTTCGGTGCCGCCCTGCCGCACGGTGCCGCGGGGCACTCGTCCGTCGGGATGCTCGGCATGGTCATGTCGGGCGGGCAGACGACGACGCTCCCCGCCGGGCTTACGTCGGGGCACGCGGTGCCGGTCGAGGTGATGAGCGACGCGCGCATGTGGCTCGGGCACGCGCTCGCTGCGGCGATCACCGTCGTCCTGCTGCTGCGCGGCGAACGCGCCGCGCTCACCCTCGGCCGCCTCTGCCGCGAACGCCTCGCCCGGCTCGCCGTCGTCGTCGACGCTCTGCCGGCAGCCGTCGGCGTCGCGCCGCACGACGTCCTCACCGCTCTCGCCGATCACCGGGGCCTCCGCGACCTCGGTGTCCTCCTCGTCTCTCGTCCTCACCGGGGGCCGCCGGTCGTCGCCTGACGAACCGCACCACCACCCCTTCAGGACCCCGCGGTCGGAGGGCGCCGTGCGGAGCCCGCCATCCGGCGTGCCCCGCCGACCCGTGCGCCCGGCCGTCCGCTGCGACAGAGAGACGACTCCCCATGGCTCATCAGAGCACCCTTCCGAAGACGATCGCGCGCGTCGCGATCGCACTGCCCCTGGCGGGCGCCCTCGCGCTCGCCGCCCCCCTCGCCGCCTCGGCGCACGTGCACGTCGTGCCCGAGCAGGCTCCGCCCGGCGACTACGCGACCCTCCAGTTCAAGGTCCCGACCGAGTCGGCCACCGCGTCGACCGTCAAGCTCGAGGTCGACTTCCCGACCGCGCACCCCTTCACCTCGGTCTCGTACCAGCCGCTCGCGGGCTGGAAGACCGAGGTCGTCGAGAGCACGCTCCCGTCACCGGTGAAGACCGACGACGGAACGATCACCAAGGCCGTCACGAAGGTGATCTGGACCGCAGCAGCCGGCCAGGGCATCGCCCCGGGCGCCTTCCAGCTGTTCACGGTCTCGGCCGGAGCGGTGCCGGACACGGCGTCGGTGGAACTCCCCGCGACGCAGACCTACAGCGACGGCAGCGTCGTGAAGTGGAACCAGGCGACGCCCGCCTCGGGGGAGGAGCCGGAGCATCCTGCGCCCGTGCTCTTCATCACCGAGGCGCCGCCGGCCGACGCCGACCAGGGGATCGCGGGGCCGACCGCGTCGGCGTCCGCGGAGGCTGCGGGCTCGGGCTCGGGCTCCGGCTCCGGCACCTCGGGCGGCTCGACGGCCTCGCAGTCGGGATCGACGTCGGGCGTCGCGCTCGGGCTCGGCATCGGGGGCCTCGGCCTCGGGGTCCTCGCGGTCGTCGTCGCGGTCGCCGCCTACCTGCGCGGAGGAGCAGGCCGCAGGCCGGCCGGCACGAGGACCGGCGCGGCGACGGCCGCACCCGCCGAGAGCGCGGGCGAGTAGCGGTGCGGGGCAGTCGAACTCGAGTCGGGCTGGCACGCCGGGCCCTGGCCGCGGCGGGGCTCGTCGTCGCCGCGGGAGCCCTGGCGCTCCTCCCGGCCGCGGGCGCGAGCGCCCACGACTACCTCGTGTCGTCGAACCCGAAGGCCGACTCGACGCAGAGCACTGCGCTGTCGAAGGTCGTGCTCACGTTCGACGACCGCGTGCTCGACCTCTCGGGCGACGGGTCGTCGAACGTCGTCGAGGTCACCGGGCCGGCCGGCAAGCACTTCGAGACCGGCTGCCCGACGATCGCCGACACCGACGTGAGCGTCCCGGTCGATCTCGGCGACTCGGGCCGCTACACGGTCCGGTGGCAGATCGTGTCGGCCGACGGGCACACCGTCTCGAGCTCGATCGTGTTCCGGTACGACCGGCCGTCGAGCGCGACGGCTGCTTCAGGTGCCGATGCGCGCCCCGCGTGCGGAGACCAGGCATCGAGCGGCAGCAGCGCCGGCGACGGCTCGTCCGCGACCGGCTCGGGCGACTCCGAGGCGGGCTCGTCGTCGTCCAGCGGCCTCGGCGTCGCGCTCGGCGTAGGCGGAGGCATCATCGCGGTCGCCGTCGTGGCGGTCGTCATCGTCCTGGTGCGGAACCGGCCGGCGCCTCCCGCCGCGTAGCGGAACCGCCGCGAGCACCCCCGTCCGGACCCCGAACCCCGCAGCGCAGAGGTTCGGAGGACGGACGGGGGTGCGACGCGGCCGGCGGCTACGGCCGCGGGATCGAGCCGAGGGCCTGCGCGGCGCGGTAGCGCTCCCGCACGACGGGCTGCGGATCGGGGTCGAGCGTCGCTTGGACCTCGACCGGCCAGCCGGGGCGGGATCCTCCGAGGGCCCACGCCGCCTGCCGAGCGGCGCCGTCGGCGACGTACTCGCCCGGCTCCGGGACGGCGACGGGCAGGTCGAACACCTGGGCGGCGACCGCCTGGACGGCCGGGTTGAGGGCTGCGCCACCGATCAGCAGCACGCGGTGTGCCGGGACTCCCAGCGACCGGACGGCGTCCATGCCGTCGGCCAGCGAGCAGATGAGTCCCTCGACCGCCGCGCGCGCGATGTTCTCCCGCGTCGAGCCGTCGAGCGTGAGGCCCGCGAACGTCGCGGTTGCGTCGGGCAGGTTCGGGGTCCGCTCGCCCTCGAAGTACGGCACCAGCGCGACGCCGCCGGCACCCGGGGCGGCGGCGAGGGCGAGGCGGGCGAACTCGTCGTGACCCACGCCCAGGATCGCCTCGGTGGCGGTCAGGATGCGGGCCGCGTTGAGCGTGGCGATGAGCGGCAGGAATGCGCCGGTCGCGTCGGCGAAGCCTGCGACCACGCCGGTCGGGTCGGTGGTCGCCTCAGAAGTCACCGCGAAGGCCGTGCCGCTGGTCCCGATCGAGATGACGACGTCGCCCTCGTGCGCGTCGAGGCCGAGGCCCGCACCGGCGTTGTCGCCCATGCCCGCGCCGACGACCACTCCCGCCGGGATGGAGGCGTGGGCGACCGTGGTGCCGGCCGACTCGGACGGACCGATGACGCGGGGCAGGATCACGAGGCTCTCCGCCTGGTCTGCCGAGCCGGCCGATCCTGCGCCGGTCGCCTCGCGCGCCGCGCGCCCGAAGGCCGCCTCGAACAGCTCGAGGTCGTACTCGCCGGTCGACGGGGTCCAGTAGGAGGTGCCGCTCGCGTCGGAGCGGTCGGTGACGAGCGCGTCGAGGTCGGGGCCGAGCGGGGAGTCGCCGGGGCCGTATCCGAGGAGACGCCAGGTCAGCCAGTCGTGGGGGAGCGCGACGGCGGCCACGCGGGCGGCGTTCTCGGGCTCGGCGTCGCGGAGCCAGCGCACCTTGGTGGCGGTGAACGACGCGACGGGCAGGGATCCTGTGCGCGAGGCCATCGCCTCGGGGCCGAACTCCTCGAGGAGCGCCGCGGCGGCCGGCGCACTGCGGGTGTCGTTCCACAGCAGCGCGTCGCGGACGAGCACCCCCGAGGCGTCGAGCGTCACCATGCCGTGCTGCTGGCCGGCGACCGCGATGGCCGACACGTCGTCGAGACCGCCCGCGGCATCGATCGCCACGAGCAGGGCGTCCCACCAGGCGTCGGGGTCGACGGAGGTCCCGGTGGGGTGGGTGGCCGAGCCCTGCCGGACCAGTGCGCCGGTGTCGGCGTCGCGGATCACGACCTTGCAGCTCTGGGTGGACGAGTCGATGCCGGCGACCAGCGTCATTGCGGTTCCTTTCGAGGAGCACGAGGAGCACGAGGAAACCCTCGCGATCGGCCGCAGCACCCCGCCTAGGCGGAGTGCGGCAGCCGAACGCGAGGGTTCGAGGGGTTAGGAGCGGGCGCCCATCAGGTGCTCGACGGCCAGCTGCTGCAGGCGGACGAAGCCGAACGACTTGCCGCCGAAGTAGGGCTCCGGGTCGAAGTCCTCGAAGGCCGAGCGGTCGGCGAGGAGGTCGTCGTACGACTCGCCCTCGTTGAGCGTCGGCACCGAGAGCTCGGCGACCTTCGAGGCCTTGAGCGCCTCCTGCACCTCGGGGTCGGCGCGGAAGGCCGCGGCGCGCTCCTTGAGCAGCAGGTACATGCGCATGTTGGCGGCGGCCGACGACCAGACGCCGTCGACACCGTCGGTGCGCGAGGGCTTGTAGTCGAAGTGACGCGGGCCGTCGTAGGTCGGGCCGCCGGTGGGGCTGCCGTTCTCGAGGAGGTCGACGAGAGCGAAGGCGTTCTGCAGGTCGCCGTGACCGAAGACGAGGTCCTGGTCGTACTTGATGCCCCGCTGGCCGTTGAGATCGATGTGGTAGAGCTTGCCGTGGTAGAGCGCCTGGGCGATGCCGGCGGCGAAGTTCAGCCCGGCCATCTGCTCGTGGCCGACCTCGGGGTTCACGCCGACGAGCTCGGGACGCTCGAGCGAGTTGATGAAGGCGAGCGCGTGGCCGAGGGTCGGCAGCAGGATGTCGCCGCGGGGCTCGTTCGGCTTCGGCTCGATGGCGAAGCGGATGTCGTAGCCCTTGTCGGTGACGTAGTCGCCGAGCAGGTTGACGGCCTCGCGGTAGCGGTGGAGAGCCTGCTGGATGTCTTTGGCCGAGTCGTACTCGGCGCCCTCGCGGCCACCCCACATGACGAACGTCTTGGCGCCGAGCTCGGCGGCGAGGTCGAGGTTGCGGAGCACCTTGCGGAGGGCGAAGCGGCGCACGTCGCGGTCGTTCGAGGTGAAGCCGCCGTCCTTGAAGACGGGGGCGGAGAACAGGTTCGTGGTGACCATCGGCACGACGATGCCGGTGTCGGCCATTGCGCCCTTGAGGCGGTCGATCTGGGTCTGGCGCTCGGCGTCGGTCGAGCCGAAGGCGAACAGGTCGTCGTCGTGGAAGGTGAGTCCCCAGGCGCCGAGCTCGGCGAGCTTGGTCACGCCCTCGACGACATCGAGCGGGGGTCTGGTCGGACCGCCGAAGGGGTCACTACCGTTGTAGCCGATGGTCCAGAGACCGAACGAGAACTTGTCGGCGGGTGTGGGCGTCGTTGCCATGGGTCATCCTCAGCATCTATGGTGATTTGTTGTTGCGAAGAACATATTAGTTCCCCGAGCCGAATGCAAGGGGAGACCCGACGAAGGAGTCGCCATGACCGATGTCCACCCCCCGGAACTCCGAGTCGCCCTCGTCGGCCACGGATTCATGGGTGCCGCCCACTCGCAGGCCTTCCGAGTCGCGCCGCGCTTCTTCGATCTGCCCCTCGCCCCGGTGATGTCGACCCTCGTCGGCCGCAACGCCGCCGCCACGACGGCCGCGGCTGAGAAGTGGGGCTGGCAGAAGACGTCGAACGACTGGCACGAGGTGGTCGACGATCCTGACATCGACCTGATCGACATCTCGTCGCCCGGCTCGACCCACGTCGAGATCGCCGTCGCGGCCCTCGCCGCCGGCAAGCACGTGCTCTGCGAGAAGCCGCTCGCGAACTCGGTCGAGGAGGCCGAGGTCATGGCCGCAGCCGCGGCCGAGGCGGCGAAGAAGGGCGTCTTCGCGATGGTCGGGTTCACCTACCGCCGCGTGCCCGCCATCACCTTCGCCCGCGATCTGGTCGCCCGCGGAGCCCTCGGGCAGATCCGCCAGGTGCGGGCCGCCTACCTCCAGGACTGGCTGGTCGACGAGGAGGGCCCGATGACCTGGCGCCTCGACAAGTCGAAGGCAGGATCGGGCTCGCTCGGCGACATCGGAGCCCACGCCATCGACGCGGTCCAGTTCATCACCGGCCAGACGCTCGACAGTGTGTCGGGCCTCCTCCACACGTTCGTCACCGAGCGCCCGCTGCTCGACGAGAGCGTCGCGCAGACGAGCCTCGGCGGCGCGGCGTCCAGCGAGCGCGGGCAGGTGACCGTCGACGACGTCGCCCTCTTCACCGCGCGTCTCTCGGGCGGCGCGATCGGCACCTTCGAGGCCACCCGCTTCGCCACGGGCCGGAAGAACGCGTTCAGGATCGAGATCCACGGCTCGAAGGGCGCCCTCGCCTTCGACCTCGAGCGCGAGAACGAGCTGGAGTTCTACGACGCTGAGGCGCCGTCCGACCTGCTCGGGTTCAAGCGGATCCTGGTCACCGAGCCGGAGCACCCCTACTTCGCCAACTGGTGGCCGACCGGGCACACCATCGGCTACGAGCACGGCTTCTCGCACCAGCTCGTCGACCTCGTGAACGCGCTGGCCGCCGGGGAGCAGCCCACCCCGTCGTTCGCCGACGGCCTCCAGGTCCAGCGCGTGCTCGAGGCCGTCGAGCGCAGCTCGGACGGCGGCAGCGCCTGGACGACGACCGCGGGCACCACAGACGGCGACACCACCACCTCCACCGCGACCGAAGGAGCACGCGCATGAGCATCGAACGCCCGATCACCCTCTTCACCGGCCAGTGGGCCGATCTGCCCTTCGAGGAGGTCTGCCGGCTCGCCGGCGAGTGGGGCTACGACGGCCTCGAGATCGCCTGCTGGGGCGACCACCTCGATCCCGACCGCGGCGCCACCGACGACGCCTACATCGCAGACCGCAAGGCGATCTTGGAGAAGAACGGCCTCAAGGTCTTCGCCATCTCGAACCACCTCAAGGGCCAGGCCGTCTGCGACGACCCGATCGACCAGCGCCACCGCGACATGCTGCCCGACAGCGTCTGGGGCGACGGCGACCCCGAGGGCGTGCGTCAGCGTGCCGCGGAGGAGATGAAGAACACCGCCCGGACCGCCGCGCGCCTCGGCGCAGCCACGGTGACCGGCTTCACCGGGTCGTCGATCTGGAAGTACGTCGCGATGTTCCCGCCGGTGCGCGACGAGCTGGTCGAGGCCGGCTACCAGGACTTCGCCGACCGCTGGAACCCCATCCTCGACGTCTTCGAGGAGGTCGGCGTCCGCTTCGCCCTCGAGCCGCACCCCTCCGAGATCGCCTACGACTACTGGACCACGAAGAAGACCCTCGAGGCCATCGGGCACCGTGAGTCGTTCGGCATCAACTGGGACCCGTCGCACATGGTCTGGCAGGATCTCGACGCGGTCGGGTTCCTGTGGGACTTCCAGGAGCACATCTTCAACGTGCACTGCAAGGACACGAAGAAGCGCCTCAACGGCCGCAACGGCCGGCTGTCGTCGCACCTTCCCTGGGCCGACCCGCGGCGCGGCTGGGACTTCATCTCGACCGGCCGCGGCGACGTGCCGTGGGAGGACGCCGTCAGGATGCTCAATTCGATCGGTTACACCGGTCCGCTCTCGGTCGAGTGGGAGGACGCCGGCATGGACCGCCTCGTCGGGGCGCCCGAGGCGCTGGCCTTCGTCCGCGCGCTGTCGTTCCCGCAGCCGACGTCGGCCTTCGACGCGGCCTTCGCGCAGAAGTCGGAGTGACGGCTGGCGCCGGCGCGCAGCCCAACAGCTAGCGCGCCGGCGCAGCCGCCGTCGAACCGGCCTCGTGCAGGATGCACGGCAGCAGCACGTGCGGCAGCGGCGCATCCTGCCCGGCTTTGCCGTCGAGGCGCTCGATCAGGGCCTCGACGGCGAGCGTGCCGAGTTCGTGCCCGGGCGCGTTCATCGTGGTCAGAGCCGGCTCGCTGGTCGCGCCGGCCTCCGTCGAGGACGACAGCGACAGGACCGAGAAGTCGTCCGGCACCCTGCGCCCCTCGGCGAGGAGGCCGCGGACGAGACCGAACGCCGAGTCGTCCTTCATGATCATCGTCGCGGTCATCGCAGGATCGGCGGCCAGCAGATCCGTCGCCGCCTGACGCCCGCCTGCCGCGCCCGGGCCGCAGAACACGACGACGGGCTCGAGCCCGCGCCGCGCCATGGAGTCGCGGTAGGTGCGCTCGCTCCGGACGTGAGGCCCGTAGCCGGCCATCGAGGTGCCCTCGAGGTCTTCGATCACGAGCCCGATGCGCTCGTGCCCGAGGCCGGTGAGGTAGTCGAGCCCCTCCTCGACGGTGGTCTCGAAGTCGATGTCGACGAAGGGCAGGTCGTCGACGTCGGCGGTGCGCCCGATGGCGACGAACGGGACGCGCAGCTCGGCCAGTCTGTCGATCCTGGTGTCGTGCATCTTGACCTCCATGAGCACGACGCCGTCGACGAGGCCGCCCGAGAGGAGGTCGCGGAGCTCGTCGGGGCCGGTGTCGACGGGCCACAGGATCAGGTGGTAGCCGAGGTCGGACGCGCGGCTCGCGGCGCTCATGAAGAACGTGAGGGCGGTGCCGCCGAGGCGGTGCTCGAGGGCGGGGAACAGCAGGGCGATGATCCGGGTGCGCTTGCTGGCGAGAGCACGGGCGACGACGTTGTTGCGGAAGCCGAGCTCGGTCATGGCGGCGGTGACCCGCTCGCGTGTCGCGGGAGAGACCCTCTTCGTCCCGTTGACGACGAACGACACCGTGGCGATGGACACACCCGCGTGGGTGGCCACCTCCTGCATGGTCGCCATTCGGCCTCCTTCTCCCGTGCTCAGCGTAGTGCTCGGGGCCTCGGAGAATTTTTCTTAAAGCGCTTTACCATCTAAGCGCTTTACTGCTACGTTTTCCGAACTCGGGAACACAGAGACGATGACGTCCGTGGAGTCGTCGATGCGTGCCCTGCCTTGCACCCATCAAGAGAAGAGCTAAGCAATGAAGCCTAGATTCCCTGAACACACCCGTTCGAGGAGGCTCCGCAGCCTCGTCGGCGCCGGAGCGATGGTGGCCACCGCCGCCCTCGTCCTCACCGGCTGCTCGTCCGGAGGCGGTTCGTCCGCCGGCGGCTCGAAGCTGACCATCGAGGACTACTACACCGCCACCTACAACCCCAACTACAACGTCTGCGCGAAGAAGGTCGGGGCCACCCTGACCATCAACCACGTCGCCGGCGCCGGGCTCATCGCGAAGGTGCTGCAGCAGGCCTCGTCGCGAACCCTGCCCGACGTGCTCATGCTCGACAATCCTGACGTGCAGCAGATCGCCTCCTCGGGCGCTCTCTCGCCACTCAGCGACTACGGCCTCAGCGCCGATGGCGACGTCCCCGCCGTCAAGGCCGCGAACACCTACAAGGGCAAGCTCTACGGCCTCCAGCCCGTGACGAACTCGATCGCCCTCTACTACAACAAGAAGCTGCTCCAGGATGCGGGCGTCACGCCTCCGAAGACCTGGGACGAGCTGCGCGCCGCCGCCAAGAAGCTCACCACAGGCAAGACCTACGGCTTCGCGATGAGCAACATCAACACCTACGAGGGCACCTGGCAGTTCCTGCCGTTCCTCTGGTCGAACGGCGGAGACGAGAAGAACATCGACTCGACCGAGGCCACCCAGGCGCTGTCGTTCGTGAACGACCTCCAGAGCGACGGCTCGCTCTCGAAGAGCTCGATCAACTGGGCCCAGGCCGACGTCAACACCCAGTTCATCGCCGGCAAGGCGGCCATGATGATCAACGGCCCCTGGCAGCTGCCGACCCTGAACGCCGCGAAGGGCCTCGAGTTCGACAGCGTCCCGATCCCGACCCGCACCGGGAGCGCCCCCGTGGCACCCCTCGGCGGCGAGGCGTTCACCGTGCCGCAGACCAAGAACGCGGCCACGATGAAGCTCGCCGGCAAGTTCGTCGGCTGCCTCAACGCCGCGAAGATGCAGACCGTCATCGCCAAGAACACCGGCAACGTCCCGACCAACATCACGGCCTCCGAGGCGTGGGGCAAGACCCACCCGCAGGTCTCCTCGTTCGTCACGACCGTCCAGACGGCCCGCGCTCGCACCGGTGAGCTCGGACCCGACTGGCCCAAGGCCGCGACGAAGATCTACACCGCTGTCCAGCTCGCCCTCACCGGCAAGGCCTCTCCTGCGGACGCGCTCAAACAGGCGCAGTCGCAGAACCAGTAGGTCGACGGGGAGCCGGTCGCCCAGGCGGCCGGCTCCCCACCAGGGCAGTGGGAAGGAACACAGTATGAGCGTGTCAGTGCAGACGCGAGTCAGGCCGGAAACGGCTCTGACACCGATCAGGCCCGGCCAGCGCCGCGCCCGGATGATGCTCGGGATGACAAGGTGGCTGTTCGTCACCCCGGCAGTCGTCTTCGTGGCCGTCTTCTTCGGCTATCCCGTGGTCAAGAACGTCATCATGTCGTTCCAGGACTACACGACCAAGACGTTCTTCACCGGCGAGGCCCCGTGGGTCGGCTTCGCCAACTACGCCGCGACGTTCGGCAGCGCCGTCTTCGCCACCAGCGTCGTCAACACCGCGCTGTTCACCGCCGGCTCGATCATCATGCAGTTCGTGATCGGCCTCGGCCTGGCCCTGTTCTTCCGGCGGAACTTCCCGCTGTCGGGCTTCCTCCGCGGTCTGCTCCTCCTGCCGTGGCTGCTGCCGCTGATCGCGTCCAGCGCGGTGTGGAAGTGGCTCCTCGACCAGGACAGCGGGGCGCTCAACCAGTTCCTCGGCATCTTCGGGGTCCCGGCGATCCCGTGGCTGGTGAGCCCGAGCCTCGCGCTCGTGGCCGTCATCGGCGTGAACATCTGGCTCGGCATCCCGTTCAACACGACCATCCTCTACAGCGGTCTGCAGTCGGTCCCGCCGGAGCTCTACGAGGCGGCGTCGCTCGACGGCGCCACCGGCTGGAAGGCCTTCTGGAACATCACCTGGCCGAGCATCCGCTCCGTCGTGAGCGTGGTGATCGTCCTGGGGGTGGTCTACACGCTGAAGGTCGTCGACATCATCCTCGGCCTGACCGGCGGAGGCCCCGCCAACTCCACCCAGACGCTGGCCACCAACGCGTACCACCAGTCGTTCATCAACTTCCAGTTCGGTATCGGAGCCGCCGTGAGCAACGTCCTGATCCTCGTGTCGTTCGTCTTCGCCATGATCTACCTGGCGATCTCGCGGAAGGCGGTCGACGAATGAGCGTCGGCGCGGTCGGAGCCGCCCGGCGGATCCGCGGCCGGAGCGAGGCGACGACGACGCAGGCGCCCCTCCGCAAGAAGGGGAGAGGGCGGTCGATCCCGCTGACGATCCTCGGGATCATCTTCCTGGGCATCATGATCTTCCCCGTCTACTGGATGATCAACACGAGCCTGCAGACGACGGCCGGTGCGGCCACGGCGACGTGGTTCCCCTGGGCGCCGACGTTCGCCGGCTACCGCGCGGCGCTCTCGCAGCAGGGTCAGAACTTCGTCACCAGCATGGTGATCGGCCTCGGGACGGTCCTGATCACGCTGGTCGTCGCGACCCCGGCCGCCTACGGGCTGGCGAGGTTCCGGATGCGCGGGACGCGCGCGCTCCTGCTCGTCCTGCTGGTCACCCAGATGATCCCGACGATCGTCGTCGCGAACGCGCTCTACACGCTGTTCAACGACGTGGGGCTGCTCAACTCGTACATCGGCCTGATCCTGGCCGACGCCGCGGTCCAGGTGCCGTTCGCGATCCTGCTCATGCGGGCGTTCATGGAGTCGATCCCGCCGAGCCTCGTCGAGGCGGCCCTGGTCGACGGCGCGGGCGACTTCCGGGCCTTCGTCTCGATCGTCGTGCCGATCAGCCGCAACGCCATCGTGACGGCAGCGCTGTTCACGTTCCTCGGGGCCTGGGGCGACTTCCTCGTCGCTCTGACGCTCACCTCGACCGACGCGGTGCGCCCGATCACCCTGGGCATCTACAACTACATCGGGTCGAACGTGACCGACTGGGGCCCCGTCATGGCGACGTCCGTCCTGGCGTCGCTGCCCGCGGCCGTGCTGCTGATCTTCGCGCAGAAGTACATCGCGGCCGGCGCCCTGGGCGGTGCGGTGAAGTGACACGCCCACCCCTCGTCGACGCGGCGGCGCCGGTCCGGATCGTCCTCGTCGGGGCCGGCCTCATGGGCCGGGCCTGGCTGGGCGCTCTCGACCGGTCGCAGGACGCCGAGGTGGTCGGGATCGTCGATCTCGATCAGGACCTCGCGCGGGCGGCCGCCGACGAGGCGGGCCTCCCCGGGCTCGTCGTGGGGACGTCGGTCACGAGCGTCGCCGAGGCGACGGGAGCCCACGCGATCGTGAACGTCACGGTCCCGGCGGCGCACCTCCCGATCGCCGACGAGGCCCTCTCGGCCGGGCTCTCCGTCCTCTCGGAGAAGCCCCTCGCACCGACGGTCGCCGCGGCCCTCCTCTCCGCGGCGGCCGCCGACCGGGCGGGCCGGCTCCTCATGACGAGCCAGAACCGCCGGTACTACGACTCGCTCACCGCCTACCGTGCCGCTCTCGGCGAGATCGGCGAGATCGCGCTGCTCACGACCGAGTACACCAGGGAGGCGCACTTCCCGGGCTTCCGCGAGACGATGGCGCACCCGCTCCTCGTCGACATGGCGATCCACGCGTTCGACGTCGCGCGCCACCTGCTCGGCACCGATCCGGTGTCGGTGACCTGCGACACCTCGAACCCGCCCTGGAGCTGGTTCGAGGGCGACTCGGTCGCGAACGCCCTCTTCGAGTTCGAGGGCGGCGCCCGCTACCGCTACACGGGGACCTGGACCACCCGCGGGCTCGAGACGTCCTGGAACGGCGCCTGGCGCGCGAGCGGATCGCATGGCTCGGCCACCTGGGACGGCGAGACGGCCCTCGCGCTCGAGCGGGTCGATCCTGCGACGGGCGAGTCGACCGGCCTCGAGTCGCCTCCCCTCCGCACCACCTCGCCGGAGGAGATCGACGGGTCGCTGGCCGACTTCGTCGACGCCCTCCGCACCGGTCGCACCCCCGACACCGAGGCCCACCGCAACATCCTGAGCCTGGCGATGGTCGAGGCGGCCGTCCGCTCGGCCGACACCGGGCGCAGGATCGAGGTGGCCGACGTCCTCGAGGACGCCTACGCGACCGCACTGACCACCGACGCACCGCAGCACCTCCGCGAGGCCCTCGCCTCGTGGGGCTCGGTGTCGGCGGGACTCCACCTCCACCAGACCGTCGACGCCTGACACCGCGCTCGCGTCGAAGAACAAGAAGGAAGCACCATGGCACCCAGCACCACCCCCCTCCGCGTCACCGTCTGGGGCGAGAACGTCCACGAGAAGGTCGAGGCGCACGTCGCCGAGCGGTACCCCGACGGCATGCACGGCGCGATCGCCGCCGGCATCCAGGAGAACCTGCCCGACGCCGTCATCACCGTCGTCACGATGGACATGCCCGAGCACGGCCTCACCGAGGAGCTCCTCGCGAACACCGACGTCCTCACCTGGTGGGGCCACGCGGCGCACGGCGACGTCGACGACCTCATAGTCGACCGCGTGCACCGCCACGTCCTCTCCGGCATGGGGCTCCTCGTCCTGCACTCCGGCCACTGGTCGAAGATCTTCGGCAAGCTGATGGGCACGACCTGCACCCTCCGCTGGCGGAGCGAGCACGACCAGGAGCTCGTCTGGACCGTGAACCCGCAGCACCCGATCACCCGCGGCGTGCCGAACCCCATCGTCATCCCCGAGCAGGAGATGTACGGCGAGTACTTCGACGTCCCGACCCCCGACGAGCTCATCTTCATCTCGGGCTTCACCGGCGGCGAGGTGTTCCGCTCGGGCATGACCTACCGGCGCGGCTGGGGCAAGATCTTCTTCTTCTCGCCCGGCGACCAGGACTTCCCCGTCTACCACCACAAAGACGTGCGCCGCGTCATCGCGAACGCCGTCGACTGGGCCCGCCCGGAGCACGAGCGGGAGATCCCGCAGCTCCGCCGCTACGACCTCGGCGAGTACTTCGACGGCCAGCACTACGCCGGCCCGTTCGACCACCCGCTCGAAGCCCCGGTGCAGGCGTGAGCGCCTTCCGACGCGTCGGCTCGGAGGGCGAGCCGCTCCGCGTGATTCAGGTCGGTGCCGGCAGCATGGGGCAGGCGTGGATCCGGAACGACGCGGCGAACCCCGACGTCGAGCTGGTCGGCATCGTCGACCTCGATCTCGACGCCGCCCGGGCCGGAGCCGCCGTCTACGGCGACGACTCGATCGCGGTGCACACAGACCTCGCGGCCCTCATCGCTCAGGTGCACCCGGACGCGATCCTGGACATCACGGTGCCGGTCGCCCACCACCCGGTGACGACCGACTCGCTCTTAGCGGGCCTCCCGGTGCTCGGCGAGAAGCCGGCCGCCCAGACCGTCGCGGAGGCCCTGTCGCTGGCCGCCGCCGCAGAGGTCACCGGCGAGCTGTTCATGGTGTCGCAGTCGAGGCGCTACAACGACCAGCTCGTCGCGTTCAAGCAGGCCGCCTCCCGCCTCGGCGACCTCGGCACGGTGTCGACCGAGTTCGCCAAGGCGCCGCACTTCGGCGGCTTCCGCGAGGAGATGGACAACGTCCTCCTCCTCGACATGGCGATCCACCCGTTCGACTCGGTCCGCTACCTCCTCGACCGCGACCCCGTCTCGGTCTACTGCGACTCCTACAACCCGTCGTGGTCGTGGTTCCGCGGCGACGCGGCGGCCTCGGTGATCTTCGAGTTCGAGGGCGGCATCCGCTACACCTACAACGGCTCCTGGTGCGCGCCCGGCCTCGAGACGAGCTGGAACGGCGCCTGGCGCATCTCGGGCGCCGCCGGGAGCGCGCTCTGGAACGGCGACGACGAGCCGTCCTTCGAGACGCCCGACGCCGATCCTGCGCCCCTCGCGGCGCAGCCGTCGGTCGGTGCGGAGATCGCGGGATCGCTCGCGGCCTTCGTCCGGGCGCTCCGCTCGGGCGAGACCCCCGACGGCGAGGTGCACGGCAACGTGATGAGTCTCGCCATGGTCGAGGCGGCCATCGAGTCGAAGGACCAGGGGCGCAGGATCGCGATCGACGACGTCCTCGAGAGGGCGTACGAGACCGCGGTCCGCTCGGAGCGCCGCGACGACGTCCGGGCCCGCCTCGAGTCGTGGACGTCGGTCCGGGGAGCACTGCAGGGGGTGCCTGTCACGGCGTGATCAGCCGGTAGTCTCGCTGCAAGAGGAGCCGTCGTGTCGAACGTCCACCAGCCCGAGCAGCGGTCGAGGCCGTCGTCGCGCTCGCGCGGCAGCAACCCCGACCGTGTCCGGCAGCACAACCTGTCGGCCGTGCTCGGGCTGGTGCACCGCTCGCAGGGCGTCTCGCGCTCGCAGCTGACCCAGGCCACCGGCCTCAACCGCTCGACCATCGCAGCGCTCGTCGGTGAGCTGACCGAGTCGGGGCTGGTCCGCGAGAGCGAGCCCGCGGCCAACAACCGGGTCGGCCGCCCGAGCCCGGTGGTCGCCGCAGCACCCGGGGTCGTCGCCTACACGGTGAACCCCGAGATCGACGCCGTCACCGTCGGCGTCGTCGGGCTCGACGGCACGGTCCAGCGCAGGATCCGGCGCGAGACCGACAGCATCCCGAGCGCCTCCGAGGCGGTCGCCATCGCCGCCGCCGCGATCCGCGACCTCGAGCGCGACCTGCCCGCCGGAGCCCGCGCCACCGGGATCGGCGTCGCCGTCCCGGGACTCGTGCGCCGCGAGGACGGCCTCGTCCGTCTCGCCCCGCACCTCGGCTGGATCGACGAGCCCTTCGCCGACCTGCTCCGCGAGGCCACCGGACTCGTCACGACGGCCGACAACGACGCCTCGCTCGGAGCGCTCGCCGAGAGCCTCTTCGGAGCGGGCCGCGGCGTCCGCACCCTCGTCTTCCTGAACGGCGGCGCCTCGGGCGTCGGCGGGGGAGCGATCGTCGACGGCCGGTCGCTCCGCGGCGTCGACGGGTACGCCGGCGAGCTCGGCCACACGCTCGTCAACTCCGACGGCGTCGTCTGCCACTGCGGAGCCGTCGGCTGCCTCGAGACCGAGGTCGGCCAGGCCGAGCTCCTGCACGCCCTCGGTCGTGCCCGCGGCGACGACGACGACCTCGACGCGCTGCTGGCCGCCACGACCGACCCCGGCGTGCTCCACGAGGTCGACCGCCAGGTCGGCTTCCTCGCCGTCGCGCTCCGCAACACGATCAACCTCTTCAACCCCGAGACCATCGTGCTCGGCGGCTTCCTCGGGGCCCTGCACGGGGTGGCCGGAGACAGGATCGCGGAGCTCAGCACCCGGAGCGCCCTCCGCGGCCCGAGCAGCAGCGTCCGCATCCGGCGGGCCGAGCTCGGGAGCGGCCGGCTGATGATCGGCGCGGCGGAACTCGCGTTCGCGGGGCTGCTCGCGGATCCTGCTCGGGTCTGATCCCGAAGCCGCCCCGGGGACGCCGTCGGGGCCTCCGGTACAATGGGGTGGACCGTCAGCCGCACAGTGCCCCCAGGGTCCACTCCCCTTCTGCTAAGGAGACGACCCATGCCCGCAATCGTCATCATCGGAGCCCAGTGGGGCGACGAGGGTAAAGGCAAGGCCACCGACCTGCTCGGCAGCCGCATCGACTACGTCGTCAAGTTCAACGGCGGCAACAACGCCGGTCACACGGTCGTGATCGGCAACCAGAAGTACGCCCTGCACCTGCTGCCCTCCGGCATCCTGACCGAGGGCGTCACGCCGGTCATCGGCAACGGCGTCGTCATCGACATCGAGGTGCTCTTCGACGAGCTCGACGCGCTGATCGCCCGCGGGGTCGACGTGTCGAAGCTCAAGGTGTCGGCCAACGCGCACCTGATCACGCACTACCACCGCACCCTCGACAAGGTGACCGAGCGGTTCCTCGGCAGCCGCTCGATCGGCACCACCGGCCGCGGCATCGGCCCGGCCTACGCCGACAAGATCAACCGCGTCGGGCTGCGCGTGCAAGACCTCTTCGACGAGAACATCCTGCGCCAGAAGGTCGAGGCGGCCCTCGACCAGAAGAACCACCTGCTCGTCAAGATCTACAACCGCCGCGCGATCAGCGCCGACGAGATCGTCGACACGCTGCTGTCGTACGCCGAGCGCCTCCGGCCGATGGTCACCGACACCGCCCTCGAGCTCTACAACGCCCTCGAAGACGGCAAGACCGTCCTGTTCGAGGCGGGCCAGGCGACCATGCTCGACGTCGACCACGGCACCTACCCGTTCGTCACGTCGTCGTCGTCGACGGCGGGCGGCGCCGCCACCGGCTCCGGCATCGGACCGGGCAGGATCGAGCGCGTCATCGGCATCGTGAAGGCCTACACCACGCGCGTGGGGGCGGGTCCGTTCCCGACCGAGCTCTTCGACGCGTCGGGCGAGTTCCTCCGCGCCAACGGCTTCGAGTTCGGCACCACCACGGGCCGCCCACGCCGCTGCGGCTGGTACGACGCGCCCATCGCCCGCTACTCGGCCCGCATCAACGGCGTCACCGACTTCGTCCTCACGAAGCTCGACGTCCTCACCGGCCTCGACACGATCCCCGTCTGCGTCGCCTACGACGTCGACGGCGTCCGCCACGACGAGATGCCGGTCTCGCAGAGCGACTTCCACCACGCGAAGCCGATCTACGAGGAGTTCCCGGGCTGGACGGAAGACATCACCGGTGCCCGCACCTTCGACGACCTGCCCGAGAACGCGCAGAAGTACGTCCTCGCGGTCGAGGCGATGAGCGGCGCCCGCATCTCGGCGATCGGCGTCGGGCCCGGCCGCGACGCGATCGTCGCGCGGCACGACCTGCTGGGCTAGACGACGTGCTGGGCTAGACGACCGAGAAGGCGTCGGCCGCCCGGAGGAAGAGTGCGGCACTGCTCATGCCCTCATCGTGCCATGGACGGAAAGCTCAGGAACCGTTCAGACGGAGGGTATCTCCTTGGTGACATGACACTTGAAATCGCCTACACCGCCATCGCCCACGCCACCGGCGGGGGCCGTGACGGCCACGTCCTCAGCGAGGACGGCCGACTCGACTTCGACACCCGCCCGCCGAAGGAGCTCGGCGGATCGGGCGAGGGCACCAACCCCGAGCAGCTCTTCGCCGCCGGCTACGCGGCCTGCTTCCTCAGCGCCCTGCACGGCTCCGCCAAGAGCCTCGGCGTCGACACGAAAGACGCTGCCGTCTCGGCGAGCGTCGGAATCGGCGGGAACGGCGATGGGGGCTACGGCCTGGCCGTCGAGCTCGACGTCTACATGCCGAACGTGCCCGCCGAGCGCCGCCAGGAGGCCGCCGAAGCCGCGCACCACGTGTGCCCGTACTCGAACGCCACGCGCGGCAACGTCGAGGTGACGGTCACGATCGTCGACTGACCTCTTCCACCCGCGAGCCCGCTCCTCATCCCGAGGGGCGGGCTCCGTCGTGCTCCGCGGCCGGCGGCTCGAAGGCGGCCGGGGTCGCTCCGCTCCCGGCCCGCGAGGCGGCGTAGGCGTCGGCCGCGATCGCGACCAGGACGATCCCGGCCACGAGGGCGAAGACTACGGTCGCAGCACGGTGCCGCCGGGAGAGCCGGGGATCGTCGGTGATCCGGAACCGCTCCGCGACGCCGTCGTGCTCCTGGTCGGCAGGCCACGAGCCGGTCTGCGACCAGGCCTCGATCCGGCGCCGGGCGAGGAACGCCTCGAGAGCGAGCGCGCCCGGGCCCGCGGCGGTCACGTGATCGGCGTAGGCGACCCGGTCGAGGGTCTGGCCGACCTCTGCCGCGCGACTCCGGACGAGGGTGGCGGTCGTTCGATCCGCGTGACGCATCCCCGCGAGCGTCCGTGCCAGTGAGAGCGGGCCGAAGACGACGGCGCCCCAGAAGACGAACGCGATGTCGAGGTGGAGGGTCGCCGGGATGAGCGTGAGCACGGCACCGACCGCGAACACGACGGCGTCGACCATCACGCCCCTCCGGCGCCGGGCGCCGATCGCGGCCGACACCGCCGACCAGCCGACGTCGTCGCGACGCCACCACGACCATCCTGCCGGTGCAGGCGCGAGGCCCTCCACGGGGACCCATCCCGCGGGCGGCTCCCAGCCCTGGTTGGCGGCGACCCAGTCGGAGCTCGGCTCTGGCCAGCCGTCTGGTCGCCGGAACCGCAGCGGCAGAGGCTGCGCCGGTGCGGTGACCGGGCGGGGCGGCGGGAAGGGCATGGCGGCTTTCGATCGAGGCAGGACGCCCTCCGAAGACTAGGGCGCGGCCGGGAGCGCGGCCATTCCCCTGTTGGGGGCGGCCCCGTCCGGGGTGGGAGAGGCGCGCAGGATCCCGCGGCCGGACAGATAAAGTCGAGGCATGTCCGACACGATCCCCGACCACGCCGTCGAGCGACTCACCAGCATCCGCGAGAGCATCGACAACATCGACGCCGCCCTCGTGCACCTCCTCGCCGAGCGCTTCAAGTTCACGCAGCTGGTGGGCGTCCTCAAGGCCGAGGCGGGCATGCCCGCGAGCGATCCGGAACGCGAGAAGGTCCAGATCCAACGGCTCCGCGCGCTCGCCGCCGACTCGCGGCTCGACCCCGACTTCTCCGAGAAGTTCTTGAACTTCATCGTGGCCGAGGTGATCCACCACCACGAGCGCATCGCCTCCGGCGACGAGGTCGTCCGGTGAGTGCCCGCCGGCTCTACGTCAGCGGCTACACCCCGACAAGCGGAGGCACGGGCGCCGGCATCACGGTCTTCGACCGGCCGGCCGGCGACGCCGACTGGCGGGCCGTGCAGGTCGTCGAAGCCGACGACCCGTCGTTCCTGGTCCTGACCGAGGGGGCGCTCCACGCCGTCTCCGAGACGACCGAGGGCCGCGTCCTGTCGTACACGGTCTCCGCCGGCGAGCTCGTCGCCTCGTCCGTCGCTGCCTCCGGCGGCGCGGCGCCCTGCCACATCGCCCTCGACCCCGCGTCGGGCGCACTCGTCGTGACCAACTACACGGCCGGCACGTTCGCCGTGCTGTCGGCCGACGCGTCCGATCCTGCGCGGCTCTCGCGGGTCCTCGCCCTGCCCGTGGGCCGCGGCCCCGTGCTCGACCGCCAGGGCGAGCCGCACGCGCACAACGTCACGCCGACGCCGTGGGGCACCGTGCTCGTGAGCGATCTCGGAACCGACCGCTTCTTCGAGGTCCGGGTCGACCCCGTCACCCTCGAGCCGTCGTACCTCCGGGCGTACGCGATGCCGGCGGGCTCCGGTCCGCGCCACTTCGCCTGGCACGGCGAGCAGCTGCTGATCACCGGTGAGCTCGACGGACGCCTCCACGTCCTGTCGCACTCCGACGACGGCTTCGCCGTCGACTACTCGGTGGCGGCCTACGACACGGGGCGACCCGGCGGCGAGGCTCTGCTCTCGCACGTCGAGTCGGTGGGCGGGCTCGTCTACGTCGCCGTGCGCGGTCGCGACACCATCACCGTCCTCGCGCCCTCCGAGGCGGCAGGCGGGCGCCTGTCCGTCCTCGCCGAGGTGCCCTGCGGAGGCTCCTGGCCTCGGCACTTCGCGCTCGACGGCGGGGCGCTGTACGTGGCCAACCAGCTGTCCCACACCGTCGCGGTCCTGCCGCTCGACGAGCGGGGCGTCCCCGGGGCGCCCACGGTGCAGATCGAGCTCGGCAGCCCGGCCTGCGTCCTGTTCGCCTAGTCGCACCGCCCGTGACGCTGCATCATCCAGCCACGGAATGCCGAGAGGCCACGATCCGCCCCTGAGCCGGAGCCCCGGGGCGGATCGTGGCCTCTCGATGCGTGGTCGCAGCCGGCGAGAGCGGCGGGCTACTCGCCGACGAGCGCCCCGAACCGTGCGGGCAGCGTGCCGCGGTGCGTCTCGCGGAGCTCGTCGAGCCCGACCGTGAACAGCCCCTGCACCTCGAGCGACTGCGACGCCGCGTCGGTGACGCCGATGCGCGCGACCGGGTAGCCCCGGCCCTCGCACAGGCCACGGAACTTCACGTCGTCTTCGCGGGGCACCGAGACCAGCACACGGCCGGTCGACTCGCTGAACAGGGCGGTCGCGGCGTCGACGCCGTCGCGCTCAATGATCTCGTCGAGCCAGACGCGGGCGCCGACACCGAAGCGCAGGACCGCCTCGGCGAGGGTCTGCCCGAGGCCGCCGTCGCTGAGGTCGTGCGCCGAGCCGATGAGGGACTCCTGCCCGCCGGCCGAGATCAGCGCGGCCAGCTGGCGCTCCGCCTGCAGGTCGACGGCGGGCGGACGGCCGCCGAGGTGGTCGTGGACGACGCCGGCCCAGGCCGAGCCGTCGAGCTCGAGGCTGGTCGTGCCGAGCAGGTAGAGGTTGTCGCCCTCGTCCTGCCAGCCGGAGGGGATCCTGCGCGCCACGTCGTCGATCACGCCGAGCACGCCGATGACGGGCGTCGGGTGGATCGGGTTCGTGCCGGTCTGGTTGTAGAACGAGACGTTGCCGCCGGTGACGGGGATCTCCATCTCGAGGCACGCGTCGGAGAGCGCCTCGACGGTCTGCGAGAACTGCCACATGACCTCGGGGTTCTCGGGGGAGCCGAAGTTGAGGCAGTCGGTGATGGCGACCGGGGTGGCACCGGTGACGGCGACGTTCCGGTACGCCTCGGCGAGGGCGAGGCGGGCACCCTGCGCAGGATCGAGCTGGCAGTAGCGTCCGTTCGCGTCGGTGGCGATCGCGAAGCCGAGGCCGCTCTCCTCGTCGACGCGGATCATGCCGCCGTCATCGGGGAACGACAGCGCCGTGTTGCCGAGGACGTAGGTGTCGTACTGGTTGGTCACCCAGCTCTTGTCGGCGAGGTTGGGCGACGCGAGGAGCGCCAGGAACTGCGCGCGCAGCTCGTCGCCCGTCTCGGGGCGCTCGAGGCCGCGGGCCGTGTCTGCTTGGAGCGCGTCGAGCCAGGACGGGTAGGCGACCGGGCGCTCGTAGACCGGGCCGTCGACGGCGACCGTGCGCGGCTCGACGTTGACGATCTCCTCGCCGTGCCAGTTGATGACGAGGCGGCCGGTGTCGGTGACATCGCCCAGCACGCTCGTCTCGACGTCCCACTTCGTGACGACCTCCAGGAACGCGTCGAGCTTGTCGGGATGCACGACCGCCATCATGCGCTCCTGCGACTCGCTCATCAGGATCTCTTCGGCGGTCAGCGACGGGTCGCGCAGCAGCACCCGGTCGAGCTCGATGAACATGCCGCCGTCGCCGTTGCTCGCGAGCTCGCTGGTGGCGCAGCTGATGCCGGCCGCCCCGAGGTCTTGGATGCCCTCGACGAGCTCGTCGCGGAACAGCTCGAGGCAGCACTCGATGAGCACCTTCTCGGCGAACGGGTCGCCGACCTGCACGCTCGGCCGCTTGGTGGGGCCGCCGGCCGAGAACGTGTCGGAGGCCAGGATCGACGCCCCGCCGATCCCGTCGCCGCCCGTGCGCGCCCCGAAGAGCACGACCTTGTTGCCCGCACCGCGCGCGTTCGCGAGGTGGAGGTCTTCGTGGCGCAGGACGCCGACGCTCAGGACGTTGACGAGCGGGTTGCCCTGGTAGACGCTGTCGAACACGGTCTCGCCGCCGATGTTGGGCAGGCCCAGGCAGTTGGCGTAGAAGCTGATGCCGGAGACGACGCCGTCGACGACGCGGCGGGTGTCGTCGGCGTCGATGTCGCCGAAGCGCAGCTGGTCCATGACGGCGACCGGGCGGGCGCCCATCGAGATGATGTCGCGGACGATGCCGCCGACACCCGTCGCGGCGCCCTGGAACGGCTCGATGTAGCTCGGGTGGTTGTGGCTCTCGCCCTTGAATGTGACGGCCCAGCCGCCGCCGACGTCGACCACGCCGGCGTTCTCGCCCATGCCCACCATGAGGTTCTTCTTCATCGAGGGGGAGACCTTCTCGCCGAACTGGCGGAGGTAGATCTTGCTCGACTTGTAGGAGCAGTGCTCGCTCCACATGACGGAGTACATGGCGAGCTCGCCGCTGGTGGGGCGGCGGCCGAGGATCTCGCGGATCTTCAGGTACTCGTCTTCTTTCAGACCGAGCGCGGCGTAGGGCTGCTCGCGGTCGGGCGTCGCGGCGGCGTTCGCCACGGTGTCGGGCTGGTGACCGTCGGCGCCCCGCTGCCCGGGGGCCTCGATGAGCTCGATGTCGTGGTCGTTCCACTCGTTGCTGGGGGTCACTTGACCAGGGCCCTCTCGATGACGGACGTGAAGAAGGTCAGGCCGTCGACGCCGGACGCCATCGCGGCCGGGGTGTCGGGGCCGAAGCCGGGCTCGGTGGCGTGCTCGGGGTGCGGCATGAGGCCGACCACGTTGCCGCGCTCGTTGGAGACGCCGGCGATGTCGTCGAACGAGCCGTTCGGGTTGACTCCGACGTAGCGGAACGCGACCTGACCCTCGCCCTCGATGCGCTTGATGGTCTCGTCGTCGGCGATGAAGCGGCCGTCGGCGTTCTTCAGCGGGATCGTGATCTCTTGACCGGCGTCGAAGCCGTTCGTCCAGTCGGTGTCGGCGTTCTCGACGCGGAGGCGCTGGTCGCGGCGGATGAACTGCTGGTGGGCGTTGCGGGTGTGCGCGCCCGGGATGAGTCGCGCCTCGGCGAGCATCTGGAAGCCGTTGCAGATGCCGAGCACCGGGACGCCCCTGTTCGCGGCGTCGACGACCTCGGTCATGATCGGCGAGAGGCTCGCGATGGCGCCCGCCCGCAGGTAATCGCCGTAGCTGAAGCCGCCGGGCAGGATGATCGCCTCGACGCCTTCGAGATCGTGCGAGCCGTGCCAGAGGGCGACGGGCTCGCCGCCGGCGAGACGGACGGCCCGCTGAGCGTCGCGGTCGTCGAGCGACCCCGGGAAGGTGACGACGCCGATGCGCATCAGGCGGAGACCGCGGCGTCGGCCGTGCTGGCCGTGTCGAGGACCGTGATCGATACGACGTCTTCGATCACGGAGTTCGAGAACACGTCGTCGGCGAGCGTCTTCACGTCGGCGAGGACCTCGTCGGTCACCTCGTCGACCGTCAGCTCGAAGCGCTTGCCGATCCGCACCTCGGAGTAGGTCGTGCGACCCATGCGGGAGAGGGCGCCGGTCACGGCCTTGCCCTGGGGATCGAGCAGTTCTGCCTTCGGCATGACTTCGACGACGATCGTGGGCACTGAGTTGCTCCAATGAGAAAGAGGACGCGCGCGGACCCGACAAGTCTACAAGTTCCGGCATTGGGGGCTGGCGCAGAGGCTCCTACCAGCGGGCTCTTATGCGCCGGGCCGAGAGTTGCTCTTGTCGGAACGTCAGGGCCTTGTGATCGGGTCCGTTCCGGCATCAGCCGCCTGGAAGTCTGATCCTCCCGGCGTGCGCGACGAGGCCCGGCTGTTTCCCCCGACAGCCGGGCCTCTCCCTCGCCCCGCCTCAGCGCCGGTCGAGGTGCTCCCGCGTCAAGCGCTCCATCTCCTCGTCGCTGAGGTCGTCGAGCTGCTTCGCCTCGCTCCGGTCGCTCCGGGTCCAGCGGACGAACAGGAAGATCAGCACCGGGATGTCGGCGACCTCCGCGATGAACCACAGCAGGTCGCCCGAGAGCTGCTGGTCGCGCAGCTGCGACGGGAACCACGCCGGCAGCAGGCTCGCCACGGCGTGGCCGTGGTCGAGGACGTGGGGCGTGATCCTGATCACGATCGCGGGGATCGCGTCGAGGATGAGCTCGACGAACGCGAGCATGAACTCCGCCGTGATGAAGATGCTCGTGTGCTGCTTCGTCTGGTCGAAGACCGGCAGGATCATCAGCAGCCCGACCAGTGGCACCAGCAGCGTGATCAGCCCCTCCGACACGGCGTTCTCCCGCAGGAAGAACGCGAGAGGCGTCAGGAAGACCGAGAACGCGGCCAGGGCGAACAGGGGCGAGAAGATCGCGCTGCCCACGATGCGCATGAGTCGCGAGGCGAAGAAGGCCTCCAGGATCGCGCGTGGTGCGTCCGCCAGGGACGTGCGCGCGAGCTGCACCGGCCGCCCCAGGGCCACCAGGGCGGGCACGACGAAGAGCATCAGAGCGATCCGGGTCGTGAACGCGAAGCGGAGGTCGTGGCTGTACGCCCCGAGGAACCCGAACGAGATGACCGCGTAGGAGCCCAGCCCCAGCACGACGAACGCCGCAGTGGAGCGGAGCGGCCAGCGGCCTCCCGACCGCCGGACCCTCGACACCCCGGTCAGGTAGAGCGCCAGCGCGACGACGATCGCGACGAGCGCGACCGGGTCGAGCCGGAAGGTCGTCAGGAGCGTCTGGATGGGTGGCGTGAGGGGTCCTAACCTGCGGGGTGCGCACCAATTATGCGCCTCGGTCCTCCGCGTCAGGCCCCCGGCGACGCGCCCGGGCTCCGGCGGTCTTATGAACTATTCAAAACAAGTGCCAGACTCGGGTCATGCAGATCGACGCGAGCGACGCCCTCCGGCGAGCCGGCCTCCGGGTCACGGCGCCTCGCGTCGCGGCCGTCGAAGCGCTGCAGTCCGGCTCGCACGCCACCGCCGACGAGGTCTTCGCCCGTGTCACGACGGCACTGCCGGGCACGTCGCTCCAGGCGATGTACGTCGTCCTGGCCGCTCTGACCGGGGCGGGCATCGTGCGCAGGATCGAGCCCGCCGGCTCCCCGTCCCGCTACGAGCTGCGCACCGGCGACAACCACCACCACGTCGTCTGCTCCCTCTGCGGAGCGATCGACGACGTCGACTGCGTCGTCGGCGAGGCGCCGTGCCTGGCGCCGTCCGACACGTCCGGCTACCTCGTGCAGACCGCCGAGGTGACCTTCTGGGGCCTCTGCCCCGACTGCCGGGCGCGCGAGGGCGCTGCCGACGACGAGCCGGTGGGCGCGGATCCTGCGCTCCACACGGCCCCCTAGACAACCCGACCATCGAGAAGGAGTCACACGATGACCGAAGAGAATCACTACACGACCACCCAGGCGGGTGCCCCCGTCGCGAGCGACGAGCACTCGCAGAGCGTCGGGGCGGACGGCCCCATCGCGCTCCACGACGTCTACCTCGTCGAGAAGCTCGCCCAGTTCAACCGCGAGAAGGTGCCGGAGCGCATCGTCCACGCGAAGGGCGGCGGCGCGTTCGGCACGTTCACCGTGACCGGCGATGTCTCGAAGTACACCCGGGCCGCACTGTTCCAGCCCGGTGCGACGACCGACCTGCTCGCGCGCTTCTCGACCGTCGCCGGCGAGCAGGGCTCGCCCGACACCTGGCGCGACCCCCGCGGCTTCGCGCTGAAGTTCTACACGAGCGAGGGCAACTACGACCTCGTCGGCAACAACACGCCGGTGTTCTTCATCCGCGACGGCATCAAGTTCCCCGACTTCATCCACTCGCAGAAGCGCCTTCCCGGCTCGCACCTCCGCGACCACGACATGCAGTGGGACTTCTGGACCCTCTCGCCCGAGTCGGCGCACCAGGTCACCTGGCTGATGGGCGACCGCGGGCTCCCCGCCTCGTGGCGCCAGATGGACGGCTTCGGCTCGCACACCTACCAGTGGATCTCGGCCACCGGCGAGAAGTTCTGGATCAAGTACCACTTCAAGACCCAGCAGGGCAACGAGATCCTCACTCAGGACGACGCCGACCGCATCGCGGGCGAAGACGCGGACTTCCACATCCGCGACCTGTCCGCGGCCATCGAGCGGGGCGACTACCCGACCTGGAAGCTCAGCGTGCAGGTCATGCCCTACGAGGACGCCGCGTCGTACCGCTTCAACCCGTTCGACCTGACGAAGGTGTGGCCGCACAGCGACTACCCGCTCATCGAGGTCGGCACGATGGAGCTCAACCGCAACCCCGAGAACTACTTCGCGCAGATCGAGCAGGCGACCTTCGCACCGTCGAACTTCGTCCCCGGCATCGCGGCCAGCCCCGACAAGATGCTGCTCGCCCGGATCTTCAGCTACGCCGACGCGCACCGCTACCGCGTGGGCACCAACCACGCGCAGCTGCCCGTCAACCTGCCGAAGACCGAGGTCCGCGACTACTCGAAAGACGGAGCGGCCCGCTACCAGTTCTCGTCGGCGACCACCCCGGTGTACGCGCCCAACTCGGTCGGCGGCCCCGCGGCCTCGCCCGCCGCGCACGGCGACGACTCCGGCTGGGAGAGCGACGGCCTGCTGCAGCGCTCGACGGCCACGCTCCACCCGGAGGACGACGACTTCGGCCAGGCCGGGACCCTCGTGCGCGAGGTGCTCGACGACGACCAGCGCGACCGCCTCGTCAGCAACATCGTCGGCCACGTCTCGAAGGTGACCCGCCCCGACCTGCTCGAGCGCGTGTTCGCCTACTGGACGTCGGTCGACGCGGAGCTCGGTGCCCGCGTGCGCGCCGCCGTCTCGCCCGAGGCCCCCGGCTCGAACGAGGACCCGGCCGAGGTCGGCATCCTGCAGTAGCAGTCGCTCGAGACACCCAGAACGGCCCCCGACACCGGAAGCATCCGGTGTCCGGGGCCGATCTGCGTGTCGCGGTGGCTAGACGAGCTGGCCGTTCCAGTGGAGGTCGCCGGCGGGCCAGGCGGGACGCTCTGACCGGCACGGCCGGACCAGCCAGCCGTCGTCGGTCGAGACGAGCGTCGACGCTCCGTCGGCCGTGAAGTCGTTGTAGTGGCCGGTCACGCCCTCGAGCGGCTCCCAGCCGTGCTTCCGGTAGAACGGCTGCACATCCTCGCCGGCCTCGAGAGCGCCGAACGGCACGCCGAGGTGGTCGAGGGCGGCGTCGACGAGGCGCAGCAGCTGGGTGCCGAGGCCGGTGCCCTGCAGGATCGGCGACACCGCCACCATCCCGACGCACCCGACGAGCAGATCGGTCTCGCCCACGGTGACGAACTGGCGCCGGATGCCGGCGTGGGCGACGACCACGTCGCCCGACCTGGCGACGACCCGGAGCTCGGGCTGCATGCCCGCCCAGCTCCGCGCGCCCTGATACCAGTGCGAGTAGTCGGGGAAGGCCCGGGAGAGCATCGCGGTGACGGCCTCGTGGTCGTCGAGGGTCAGCTCGCCCTCGGGTGTGATGGTGAAGTGCGGCTCGTAGGGCGTACGGGTCGCGGAAGCCGCCGGATCGGTCATGGCCTCACCGTACGCTCGCGCCCTCCGTGCGGCGGTCGCGCGGCAGTGCTACGAGCGGACGAGCGTCTTGCCGTAGCAGACCGAGTCGGCGCTGTCGCGGTAGGGGCCGAAGGCCGGGATCCGCGTGTAGCCCTCGCGCTCGTAGAAGCGCGTCGCGTCGGGCTGGGCGACGCCGGTCTCGAGGACGAGCCTCGTCCAGCCGCGCTCGAGGGCGCGCTCCTCGAGCGCGCGCAGGACGGCCACGGCCACGCCGCTGCCCCGGTTGGGCGACCGGACGAACATCCGCTTGATCTCCGCGTCGCCGGCCTCGCCGTCGAGAGCGCGGAGACCGCCGCAGCCGACGGGCTTGCCGTCGATCGACGCGACCACGAACTCGGCGATGTCGGCCGCGGTCGGCTTGACGCCCGGCTCGGAGTCGTCGGTGCCGTAGCGGATCGCGATCTCAGCCCGCTGCTCGCAACGGAGGTGTGCGCCCTCGGGGTCGGTCCACGGTCGATCCTGGATCAGGATCTCCGAAGTCAGTACGTTCGTCACTCGGCAATTGTGCATCTTCTGGTCGCCGATCGTTAATCAGCTGCACCCAGTTTCGCGAAGAGGTTCAGGCGGTGAGGCGCTCGAGGAGCTCCCGGTACCGCGCGGCCGTCCGCTCGACGATGTCGGCGGGCAGGATCGGCGGGGTGCCCTGTCGGTCCCAGTTGGCAGCGAGCCAGTCGCGGACGATCTGCTTGTCGAAGCTGTCGGTCCGGTTTCCGGAGGCGTAGACGTCGGCGTCCCAGTAGCGGCTCGAGTCGCTGGTCAGGACCTCGTCGGCCAGCGTGATCTCGCCCGTCGAGCGGTCGGCGCCGAACTCGAACTTCGTGTCGGCCAGGATCACGCCGCGCGAGGCGGCCGTCGCAGCGGCGGTCGCGTAGATGTGCAGCGACAGGGCCCGCAGCCGCGAGGCGACGCCTTCGCCGACGAGCTCCACGGTGCGCTCGTAGGTGATGTTCTCGTCGTGGTCGCCGAGGTCGGCCTTGAAGGCCGGCGTGTAGATCGGCTCGGGGAGCCGGTCGCCCGACGCAAGACCCTCGGGCAGCGCCACGCCGCACACCGTGCCCGACTCCTGGTACTCCAGCCAGCCCGAGCCGACGAGGTAGCCGCGCACGACGCACTCGATCGGGAACATGTCGAGCGGCTTCACGAGCATCGCGCGATCGGCGACCGACGCCGGGACCGGAGCCGGAGACAGCGCAGGATCGAGGAGGTGGTTCGGCACGTCGCGGAGCTCGCCGAACCACCACGTGCTCAGGAGGGTCAGCAGGGCGCCCTTGTCGGTGATGCCGGGCTCGAGGACGAAGTCGAAGGCGCTGACGCGGTCGCTCGCGACGACCAGCACGGCAGGCGCGTCGGCGAGGCCGGTGGAGCCGTCCGGCACGTAGAGGTCGCGGACCTTGCCCGAGTAGACGTGGGTCCAGCCGGGGAGCTCGGCCGCGGCTGCGCTCATCGCGCGACCCGCTCGGCGATGTCGTGGCGGTAGTGCGAGCCCTCGAGCTCGATCTTCGACAGGGCCTCGTAGGCGCGGGAGCGCGCCTCGGCGAACCCGCCGCCGGTGGCGACGACGCTCAGGACGCGGCCGCCGGTGGCGACGAGCCCGTGCTCGCCACGCGCGGTGGCGGCGTGGTCGATGGTGACTCCGGGAACCGCGAGCGCCTCGTCGAGACCGCTGATCGCGCGGCCGGTGACGGGCGCCTCGGGGTAGCCCTCGCTGGCGAGGACGACGGCCACGGCGGCATCCTGCGAGAAGGTCGGAGCGCTGTGCGAGGCGAGCGAGCCGTTGGCCGCCGCGAGCAGGAGCTCGGAGAGCGGGGTCTCGAGCCGGGGGAGCACCACCTGCGTCTCGGGGTCGCCGAAGCGGGCGTTGAACTCGATGACGCGGATGCCCTGCTCAGTGAGGATCAGCCCCGCGTAGAGGAGGCCGATGAACGGCGTGCTCTCTTTCGCGAGCTGGCGCACGGTCGGCAGCGCGATGGTCTCGATGACCTCCTCGACGAACTCGGCCTCGCTGCCGAAGCGCTCGGCGAGCCAGGGGAGCGGTGAGTAGGCGCCCATGCCGCCCGTGTTCGGGCCGCCGTCGCCGTCGAGGAGACGCTTGAAGTCCTGAGCGGGCGAGAGCGGCAGGACCGTGTGCCCGTCGGAGAGGAGGAACAGCGAGACCTCCTGGCCCTCCAGGAACTCCTCGATGAGGACCGACCCGTGCTGCAGCCAGTAGGTGGCGTGCTCGAGCGCGGCGGCGCGGTCGTCGGTGACGAGGACCCCCTTGCCCGCCGCGAGCCCGTCGGCCTTGACGACGTAGGGGGCGCCGAACTCGTCGAGCGACTCGGTCGCCTCGGCCAGCGTGCCGGTGCGGACGGCTCGGCCGGTGGGCACGCGGGCCTCGTCCATGATCCGCTTCGCGAAGGTCTTCGAGCCCTCGAGCGCGGCGGCGCGCTTGCCGGGCCCGAACACGGGGATGCTGTGCGAGCGGAGGATGTCGGCCACCCCGGCGACGAGTGGGGCCTCCGGGCCGACCACGACCAGCTCGATGTCGTTCTCGAGGGCGTACTCCGTGACGACCCGGCCGTTCGTCGCGTCGAGGTGCACGACCTCGACGTCGGCGGCGAGACCGGCGTTGCCCGGAGCGGCGATGATGTGGTGCCCTGCCCCCTCGCGGAGGAGGGCTGTGACGATGGCGTGCTCGCGGGCACCGGAACCGAGGACGAGGATTCGCACGGGGACGATCCTATCGGGCGGCCTTAAACTCGCTTCCATGGCCAAGGTGCGTATCGATCCAGCCGCCGGGACCTCAGCCGTCGCCGAGGCGCTCGCCGAGGGCGACGACGCTCCGCGCCCGGTGAAGGCGACCGCCGTGCGCTACCTCCTGCAGCTCCTCGGCGACCGCGAGCCGGGCGCGACCGTCGAGGTGCGCGTGCCGCCGTTCGGGGCGGTCCAGTTCATGGAGGGCCTCAGCCACACCCGCGGCACCCCGCCGAACGTCGTCGAGACCGACGCCGCCACCTTCATCGCCCTGGCCGACGGCCGGCTCGCCTGGTCCGATGCGCTCGACGGAGCCCTCGTGTCGGCCTCGGGCAGCCGCGCCGACCTCAGTCGACACCTCCCGATCGCCTGGCGCTGACGCGCTGCGAGCCGAGGCCTCTCGGTCTGAAGCATCCGGCGCGTCGCTCCCTGGGAGATCCTGCGACAATGGCTGAGTGACCACGGCACCCCAGAGCCCCCAGCAGCCCGAGCCGGAGGCCTCCACCACCCGCGACGAGGTGCGGGTCCGGAGAGCGCCGAAATACCCCGTCTTCATCTTCGGCGGCATCGTCGTCGGAGTCGTCGCCACGTTCATCGCGGTGTCGGTGGCGCCGGGCCGGGCCGCGACCCCCTTCCTGCAGGCGTTCGGCTACTTCGTCCTCTACGGGATCGCGCTCGGCGCCCTGTTCGGTGCGCTCGTGGCGGTCGTCTTCGACGCCGTCAGCACGCGGCGGGCGCGCAGCATCGAGACCGAGCGCACGCAGGTCGACGAGCGCGACGACGACGAACGGGCCGACGACGCCGCCGACCAGCGCGCCGACGAGCGCGACCCGGAGCGCGACGCCGTCGAGGGCGAGCTGGAGGAGTGAGCCTCTAGCCCTGTCGCTGGAGCTGCCGCTCGCGCTACCGCTGCACCCGCAGTCGCGTCAGCAGCTCGGGCCCGCGGGCGTCGAGCTCCCGTCCGCCGATCCTGATCCCCACGACCAGGAGCACGGTCCCGAGGCCGATACCGGTCACGAGGGTGAGCCAGCCGAGCAGGAGGCTCCCGGTCGCTCCCGCCGTGATCGCGAGCACGATCTCCGGCAGGGCCAGCACCGCGAGGATGCCCCAGGTCGCCAGCGTCGTCACCGACGTGGTGAACCCCGCGCCGGTCTTGGCCGCGAAGGGGCTGTCGCCGGGCGCAGGGACCGGCAGGACGATGCGCGCCGACGAGACGCTCGACAGCCCGAAGCCGCTGAGCAGGAGTCCGATCGACAGCCCGAGGAGGGCCGGCAGCGACGACCAGACGCCGGTCACGACGACCGAGCCGATCGTGATGAGGATCACGATGGGCACCGCGAACGACGCCACCGCGAGCACCCGGCCGAGCCGGTCCGCCCGGCCGGTGACCCGGGCTGAGATGTGGGCAGCGAACGCGGTCGAGTCGTACGACAGGTCGGTGAAGATCGTCAGCGACACGAGCACGGCCACGATCGGGCCCGCAGCCGAGACGAGGCCGTCGAGTCCGGTCGTCCGGCTGTTCACGTAGAGCAGGATCGGGAAGATCGGGATCAGGATCAGCTGCCGGCTGTACCGCGGATCGCGCAGCCAGTAGGTGAGGGCGCGAGCCGCGACGGCACCCGTCGGAGTGGCGGGGAACCGGGCGAAGAGGCCGATCCTGCCGCTCGCCGCGGCCTTCGTGGCCGGCTGGAGCGTCGAGACGAGGGCCGAGGCGAGACTCCTGCGCCAGGCGACGACGATCAGCGCGAGGGTCGCCAGGGCGATCAGCGTCTTGAGCGCGGCGGCGCCGCCGTGACCGGTCGCGAGGTCGCCGGGCACCGCCCAGGCGGCCCCGAGCGGCGACCACGACAGGCCCTCCGCGAGGGCGGGGAGCGACGACGACGCCCCCTGCAGACCCGTCGACAGCAGCGTGATGAGGGGCCCGAGGAGCAGCAGCGGGATCAGGATCAGGACGCCCGAGATCTCGCGGTAGCGGCGCCGCGCCGAGAGCCCCGCGTTCAGCGACTCGATCAGTCGCGACCCGCAGACGCAGGTCAGGGCGGCCAGGCCCGCCGTCGCCACGGCTGCCACCGCCACGAGCGGCTGGTGCCACCAGGCGGCCGCCGTGAAGACCCCGGCGAGCAGGGTGACGGCCCCCGGGATCCCCAGGATCCCGCAGACCGCGAGGGCGGCGACGAGCCGCGTCGACCCGATCGGGAAGATCTTCAGCCGCGAGACGCTCAGCGTCTGGTCGATGCCGGACGTCAACAGGGGCACGATGATCCAGCCGAGGAGCGTGGCCGATCCTGCGAGCACCGTGATCGTCCTGGTGAGGGCAGGCGGGGCGAAGCTCAGCGCGACGAGCCCGGCGAAGATGCCGGCCAGGACTCCGAGGCCGTAGAGTCCGCCGACGATCACGGCGACCAGCTGCCAGGGGCTCCGCGCCAGGGTGTTGCGCATCACCAGGAGCCGCAGGGTCAGGAGGTGCGCAACCACTCGGGGCCCTTCGAGTGGTGCCGGCCGCCGACGAGGTCGACGAAGACGTCCTCGAGGTCGTGTCCCTGGCGCACCTCGTCGACGGTGCCCGAGGCGAGGACGCGGCCCGAGGCGATGACGGCGACGTGGTCGCACATCCGCTGCACGAGGTCCATGGCGTGGCTGGAGACGATGACCGTTCCGCCGCCCTCGACGTAGCCGTGCAGGATGTCGCGGATGTTCGCCGCCGACACCGGGTCGACCGACTCGAACGGCTCGTCTAGCACCAGCAGCCGGGGCGCGTGAACGAGGGCTGTCGCGAGGGCGATCTTCTTCGTCATCCCCGCCGAGTAGTCGACGACGAGCTTGCCGCCTGCCTCCGTCAGGTCGAGGAGGTCGAGCAGGTCGCGGGTGCGCGTGCGGACGGTCTCGCGATCCATGCCGTTGAGGAGGCCGTGGTAGGTGACGAGCTGTTCGCCACTCAGGCGGTCGAAGAGGGCGATCCCGTCGCTCAGGACGCCGACGAGTCGCTTGGCCGCGGTCGGATCGCTCCAGACGTCGACCCCGAGGATGCTCAGGTGCCCGGCGTCGGGCCGCAGCAGCCCGGTCGCCATCGACAGCGTGGTCGTCTTGCCGGCGCCGTTCGGGCCCACGAGGCCGTAGAAGGAGCCGGCCGGCACGTCGAGGTCGATCCCCGAGACGGCGACCTTCTCGCCGAAGCGCTTGACGAGGCCGCGGATGCTGAGCGCGGGCACTCCGAGAACGGGCGGGGCGCCGGCGATCCGGGTCGCAGGATCCGGCGGGCGGGCGTCGAACATGCGCTCCACCCTATGCAACGGGCGGCTCGTCGTCGCCCCCACGTTCGAGTCGGATGCTGCGAACCGTCACCGGCGCGGGCACCGGCATCAGCTCAGCTGGTTCGCCTCGACCCAGGCCAGGTACTCGGGGCTGACCGTGCCGGTCACGTAGTCGCCGGTGAAGCAGCTCATCTCGAGGTCGGTGACATTCGACCCCTCGATGATCGCCGAGCGCATGTCCTCGACCTCCTGGTAGATGAGGTGGTCGGCGCCCAGCACCTGCGCGATCTCGGGGATCTTGCGGCCGTGCGCGATGAGCTCCTGCCGCGTCGGCATGTTGATGCCGTAGACGTGCGGGTAGCGCACCGGCGGGGCGGCGCTCGTGAAGGTGACCTCGTTGGCGCCGGCGGCCCGGGCCATCTCGACGATCTCGCGCGAGGTCGTGCCGCGGACGATCGAGTCGTCGACGATCAGGATGTTCTTGCCCTTGAACTCCGACCCCATCGCGTTGAGCTTCTGGCGCACGGAGCGCTTGCGCTCGGCCTGGCCAGGCATGATGAAGGTGCGGCCGACGTAGCGGTTCTTGTAGAAGCCCTCGCGGTACTCGATGCCGAGCTTCTGAGCCACCTGCGAGGCGGCGGGCCGCGACGAGTCGGGGATCGGCATGACCACGTCGATGTTGCCGGTCGGGGCGTACTTCGCGACGGTGTCGGCCAGGCGGTCGCCGAGACGGAGGCGGGCGTCGTAGACCGAGATGCCGTTCATGACGGAGTCGGGGCGGGCCAGGTAGACGTACTCGAACGAGCACGGCACGAGCCGCGGCGCCGCGTGGCACTGCTTGGACACCATCTCGCCGTCGAGGCTGATGAAGACGGCCTCGCCCGGAGCGACGTCGCGGACGATCTCGTACCCGCCCGACTCGAGCACGAGCGACTCCGACGCGACGATCCACTCGAGCTTGCCCGAGCCGTTCTCGGCAGGGCGACGGCCCAGGATCAAGGGGCGGATGCCGAACGGGTCGCGGAACGCCAGCAGCCCGTGCCCGGCGATCATCGCGATGGCGGCGTACGAGCCCTCGACGCGGTCGTGCACGCGGGTGACCGCGGCGAAGATCTGCTCGGGGTCGAGCTCGTGGCTCGTCACCTGCTCCTGCAGCTCGTGCGCCAGGACGTTGACGAGCAGCTCGGTGTCGCTGTTCGTGTTGAGGTGGCGGCGATCGATGTGGAACAGCTCGCTCGTCAGCTCACGCGTGTTGGTGAGGTTGCCGTTGTGGATCAGCACGATGCCGTACGGGGCGTTGACGTAGAACGGCTGCGCCTCCTGCTCGTTCGACGCGGCGCCCTTCGTGGCGTAGCGCACGTGACCGAGCCCCATGGTGCCGAGGAGGGCGCGCATGTCGCGGGTGCGGAACGACTCGCGGACCTGCCCGCGGGTCTTGTGCACGTGGAACACGCTGCCCTCGGCGGTCGCGATGCCGGTGGAGTCCTGGCCGCGATGCTGGAGGAGGAGGAGGGAGTCGTAGACGAGTTGGTTGGCTGGCTCGTGCGCGACGAGACCGACGATGCCGCACATGCGCAGCTGGCTCCAGACCGTAGAGTTGGACTTACCCACACAGTCTGTCATGCCTGCGATCGGATGAAGAATTGGCCAACTCCCACCCCGCCGACACCCGGGGCGCGACCTCGTCCTCCAGCTCCTACGCCGAGGCCGGAGTCGACACGGCGGCAGGCGACCTCGCCGTCGAGCTGATGAAGGAGGCCGTCCAGGCCACCCACACGGCCGGGGTCCTCGGCGGTGTCGGCGGCTTCGCCGGCCTGTTCGACGTGTCGTTCCTCAAGGCCTACGACCAGCCGCTCCTCGCCACCTCCACCGACGGTGTCGGCACGAAGGTGGCGATCGCGCAGGCGCTCGACAAGCACGACACCATCGGGCAGGATCTCGTCGGCATGGTCGTCGACGACATCGTCGTGGTGGGTGCGCGGCCGCTCTTCATGACCGACTACATCGCCTGCGGCCGCGTGGTGCCGTCGCGCATCGCCGACATCGTCAAGGGCATCGCCCTCGCCTGCTCCGCCACCGGCACCGCCCTCGTCGGCGGCGAGACTGCGGAGCACCCGGGCCTCCTCGGGCCCGACGACTACGACGTCGCCGGTGCTGCTGTCGGAGCCGTCGAGGCGTCGCGGCAGCTCGGCCCGCACCTCGTCGGAGACGGAGACGTGGTGCTGGCGCTCGCGTCTTCGGGACTGCACTCCAACGGCTTCTCGCTGGTGCGTCACATCCTGCGCACGGCCGGTCTCGACTACACCGACACCCTGGCCGACCTCGGCGGGCCGATCGGCGAGGCCCTCCTCGAGCCCACCCGCCTCTATACGTCGCCGCTGCTCGCGGTGCTCGACGACCCGGCTGCCGCCGGCGCCGTCCACGCCCTGAGCCACGTCACCGGTGGCGGCATCGCGGCGAATCTCGCCCGCGTGCTCCCGGTCGGCGCCTGGGTCGAGCTCGACCGCTCCTCCTGGTCTCCGTCGACCGTCTTCCGGGTCCTGAGCGACATCGCCGGCTCGACCCTCGAGTCGAGCGAGGGCACCTGGAACCTCGGCATCGGCATGATCGCCGTCGTGTCCGCCGCTCAGGCCGACTCGGTCGCCGCGCTTCTCACGGCCGCGGGCATCGAGACCTGGCCTGTCGGCGCCGTCTCGACATCGGAGCGCGACCTGGCCGGCTTCGAGCAGGGTGCCAAGGGTGTCGACGGCGGCGCCGTCCGTCTCGTGGGGTCGTACCGGGGCTAGTCGCTTCGCGGGCCGCGCGATGGCGGCGTACCCCGCCACAGCGAGGGGGACGCACCGGGGTATGCGGGGGGAACAGCCGTGTCGGCATTAGGCGGGACAAAACCGCCTCCGCGGGTTTAGCATTGAGCGCCGCTCATCGTCGAGCGGGCACGGCAGAGCCGCCGTCATCCCGAGGGGCCCCAATGTCTATCACGCGCACCATCACCGTCCGCGACCACGAGGTCACCGTCCGCACCGTCGAGGAGCCGGACGCCCACGCCGAGCCGTTCACCGCCATCACCGGCGGTCGTCGCACGGCGGCCGTCACCGCTGTCGCAGGCGTCCTGGTCGTCGTCGTCGCTGTCATGCCCGCGGTGGTCCAGCTGTTCCACTGAGCCCGCGCCGCTGCGAGCGCGCGCGTGGTACTGCGCGCCGGAAAGACTCGAGCCTGCGCAGATCGATCTCGCGCCGTTTGAGCCTGCGCGGTCCGAACCAGCGCAGACCCGCGCTAGGCGGACTTGTTCTGGTCGTGCTCCGCCGAGTAGTCGTCGGCGTACGTGTCGACGTACTCGTCGTCTTCTTCGACCTCGTCGGCCCACTTGTCGACGTACGGGTCGTCGGTGTGAGGAGTGGACAGCTCTTTTTCGAGCGCGCCGTAGTTGGTGTCCGGGCTGAAGTACTTCAGCTCTCGGGCTACCTTGGTGTGCTTAGCTTTTTGACGGCCGCGCCCCATGCGAGACCCCCTCGTGATTCTGGCCCCGGGCGACGGACCGCCAGCGAATGCGCTGGCGCCGACGTCGTTCTCCGAGAGCTACCGACAGGTAAATGGTGCAAAACTAGACGCAACCTTAGCATGTGCCCCTGCCGCCTGACTCAGGGGCGCGACCCGGCCAGAATGGGTCCATGGCAGTCGCTTCGGAGGTGCGCGAGACGGTCGAGCGCACCCGCGTCGTGGTCATCGGAGCAGGGCAGGCCGGCCTCTCCGTCGCCTACTACCTGAGGCGTCTCGGCCTCTCGCCGGGGTCCGACTTCGTCGTCCTCGACCGGGGTCCGTCGACCGGCGGCGCCTGGCAGTTCCGTTGGCGCGCGCTGCGGCTCGGCACCGCCCACCGGGTGAACGACCTCCCCGGCATGGCCGACCTCGGCCTCAGCTTCGAGACGGCCGACAGGACCGCGCCGGCTCGAGACGTGGTGTCCGACTACTACGACCGCTACGAGCGCTTCTACGACCTCCGCGTCCGGCGCCCGAGCGACGTCCGGGGCGTCGAGGAGGGGCAGGATCACGGCCTCACCGTCCGCTACCTCGACGGCGGCGGCGCCCCGAGGTTCCTCGACACCGAGATCGTCGTCAACGCGACGGGCACCTGGGGCTCGCCGTTCCGCCCCTGGTACCCCGGGCGCGACTCCTTCGCCGGCCGTCAGGTCACGACCGCGGAGTACACCGACGCGAGCGAGTTCGAGGGGCAGGATGTCGTCGTGGTCGGCGGCGGGACCAGCGCCATCGGCTTCCTGCTCGAGCTCGAGCGGGTCGGCGCTCGCACGACGTGGGCGACTCGTCGTCCGGTCGACTGGTTCGACCAGCAGGAGCTCGGCATCGAGATGGGTGCAGCCGCCGTCGCCGAGCAGGATGAGGCGGCGAGAGCGGGCCTGGCCCTGCCGAGCATCGTGAGCGGCACCGGGGTGCCGCTGACCCGCCGGAACCGCGCCGGGATCGACCGGGGCGTCCTCGTCGACCGCCCGATGTTCGCCTCGATCGAGCCGGAGGGCGTGCGCTTCGCCGACGGCTCGTTCCAGCACGCGGACGCGATCATCTGGGCGACCGGCTTCCGCCCCGAGCTGCGGCACCTGGCGCCTCTCGGCCTCCGCAGCCGCGAGGGCGGGGTCGTCGTCTCCCGGGGCGCGTCGCAGGCCGACCCCCGGCTGTACTTCGCCGGCTACGGGCCGCAGGCGTCGACCATCGGCGCGAACCGGGCGGGGCGGGTGATCGCCCGGCAGGTGCTGCTCGCGCTGTCGACGAGCCCGGGGCGCGCGGCTGCTGCCGCCACGGCGCCGCGTGGCGGCAGCGGCACCGCGCCGCGGCGCGATGCCGCGGCCGACGCGTGACGCCGTAGCGCCCCGGCCCCAGCCCCAGCAGCACCAGCACCAGCCCAGCCACAGCACCAGTCAGCGCGAGCGCGGCGCCCGTACCCCGTGCAGCGCCTGCCACACGGCCACCGACGCCGCCGCCGACCACGCCTGCGGCCGGCACGCGGCCGGGTACGGCACCGGGCGCGGCACCTCGCGGGCGTCGTCGCCGGAGTGCAGCTCCGGCATCCGGTAGTCGAACGACGGAGCCGCGGCGAGCAGCCCCTCGGCGAGCGACGCTGCCTCGGCGGTGAACCCGTCGCGCGCGAGCCCGGACACGGCGATCGCGGTGTCGTGCGTCCAGACACTGCCGCCGTGGTAGCTCAGCGGCCAGTAGCCGGCGGAGTCGGTCGACATCGTCCGGAGCCCGAATCCCGACGCGAGCTCGGGCGACACGAGCCGGCGGGCGACGAGTGCGGCCTGCTCGGCCGAGAGCAGTCCGGTGCCGAGGACGTGGCCGAGGTTGCTCGTCACCGTGTCGACGGGCCGCTTGTCGCGGTCGAGGGCGATCGCCGGGTAGTCGCCGTCGGGCGAGGAGATCCAGAACGACTCGTGGAAGCGGGTGCGGAGGCGGGCGGCCCACTGACGCCAGGGGTCGCCCGATCCTGCGCCGCTGAACCGGTCGAGGAGGTCGGCACCGTGCACGGCCGCCTCGTACGCGTAGGCCTGGACCTCCACGAGGGCGATGGGCCCCTCGGCGAGCGTGCCGTCGCGCCACTGGACGCTGTCGCCGGAGTCCTTCCAGCCCTGGTTCGACAGGCCGTGACCGGTCTCGTCGACGTACTCGAGGAGCCCGTCGCCGTCGCTGTCGCCGAAGTCGCGCATCCACTCCAGCGCCCGCACGAGGTGGGGGAGCAGTGCTTCGACCTGCTCGTCGGGCAGGCCCCAGGTCCAGGCGTCGTGCAGGAGGCAGATCCACAGGGCGGTGGCGTCGACGGTGCCGAAGTAGAGGGGCGGCAGGCTGATGCCCGAGCTCTCGAGGGTCAGCGTCTGCGATCGCAGCTCGTGCATGATCTTGCCGGGCTGCTCGGCGGTCGACGCGACCCGGGCGGACCCCTGCAGGCCGGCCAGCACCCGGAGGGTCCCCGAGGCCAGCAGCAGGCCGTCGTCGACGGGCAGCAGGAACCGCGCGGCCCAGAGCGAGTCGCGGCCGAACAGCGTGAAGAACCAGGGTGCTCCGGCGGCGAGGAACACGTCGTCGGGGGCCTCCGTCGTGGTGAGGCGCAGTGCCTCGAGGTCGTCGAGGGCGCGCGTGAGCCAGCGGGCGAGCCGGTCGTCGGAGGGCGCAGGATCGAGGGCGCCCCAGCGGGCGGGCGCGCGGACTCCCGCGACCACGGCGGTGTCGACGTAGGCCCGGAGGTCGAATCCCACCGTGACCGACTCCCCGGCCGGGATCGCGACGGTCCAGGTCAGCGTGAGACCTCCACCGTCGGGCTCGAGGGAGGCGCCGCGGCCGTCGAGCGCGACGTGGGCCCCCTCGCCGTGCCAGGTGGCGGATCCTGCGGCGACGGTGCTCTGCGGGACGCTCTCGGGCGGCAGTCCCGCCTTGATGCGCTCCATCGTCGTGGCGTCGGGCACCAGGCGCATCCGCACCTCGGTCGTCACGACCCGGTCGAGCCTCGACGTCAGGGTCAGCCGCTCGTGGATGCCGGTCGTGGCCGTGACCCGGGCGAGGCTCGCGCGGACGTCGGGATCGGCGCCGGGGTCGTCGAGGCCGCGGAGCAGCGACTCGAAGCGGACCGCCGAGGCGCCGACGGGCACGGTCGCGATTGGCTCGGGGACGTCGCCGCCGACCTCGAGGCGGAGCCCGGCCAGGACGCGGACGTCGCCGAGGTAGACGCCGTGGATCGGTGCCGCGCCCATGGCGCCGTCCGCGCCCGACCAGGCCTGGACCGGCGCGCGGAGCACGACCGTCTCGGCGTCGAGGAACGGCTGGAGCGCCGTGTGGGTGAGGGTGTCGGTCATGGGTTCGGCTCCTGGTCGAGTCGTCGGATGGGCGGTGGAACGGTCATTCCTTGACGGCGCCGTCGCTCGAGTTCATGATCCGCTTCTGGAACACGAAGAACATCACGGCGACCGGGATGGTCATGATCGCGGCGGCGGCGAGTTTGATCGGGTACTGGTTGCCGGCGGAGAGCTGGCCCGAGGCGAGGCTCGCGACGCCCTTCGTCAGCGTGGTGAGGCTCGGCGACTGCGTCGAGATGATGAAGTGCGGCAGCTCGTTCCACGACCCCTGGAACGACAGGATGATGATCGTCACGAGAGCCGGCCGAGCCATCGGCAGCACGATCGACCAGAAGACCCGGAACACTCCGGCCCCGTCGATCGACGCCTGCTCCTCGACCGACCTCGGGATCGACTCGAAGAAGTTCTTCATGATGAACACCCCCGCGGCGTCGACGAGGAGCGGGATGATCATGCCGGCGTAGGAGTCGTACATGCCGAGCTGGTTCAGCACCAGGAACTTCGGGATCATCAGCACGACGCCGGGGACGGCCATCACGCCGATGAGGAGCGCGAAGATCACGTTCCGCCCGCGGAAGTCGAGCCGGGCCAGCGCGTAGCCGGCGAGCGAGTCGAAGAACACGCGGCCGGCCGTGACGAACACGGCGACGATGAACGAGTTCTTGACCCAGGTCGGGAAGTCGCTGTTGCCGAACAGGGTCTGGAACGCGGCGATCGTCCAGTTCGTCGGCACCAGCGACAGCGGGTTCGCGGTGGCGTCCGGCTCGGTCTTGAACGCCGTCGCGATGTTGATCAGGAACGGCAGGATGTAGACCACCGCGATCACGATCAGGACGACGTAGAGCACGATCCCCGAGGTCAGCAGGCGGCCGCGGGTGCGGCCGCCGGGCGTCGGGGCGGCGGGTGCGGGGTCGCCTGCGCCGGGGGCGCCGGTGCCGATCCTGTCGGCGAGGGGTGTGGCCGTCATCGGGAGACCTCCGAGGTCGTGCGGGCGGTGCCGACGCGGGCGGCAGGATCGTAGAGGCGCATGCGGCGCTTGGACACGGCGCGCTCGCGGAGCACGACGCGCTGAACGATGGTGAAGACGACGATGATCACGAACAGGATGAAGGCGATCGCGGCGCCCTGCCCCCACTCCTGGCTGCCGAAGGCCGACGTGTAGGAGAGGTAGGAGGGAGTCACCGTCGTGTTGTCGGGGGCGCCCCTCGTGCCGGTGTAGATCTGGTCGAAGACCTGCCAGGTGCCGATGAGGCCGAGGGTCAGCACGGTGAAGAGCGTCGGGCGGAGCTGCGGCAGCGTGATCTGCCAGAAGCGCTGCCAGCCGTTCGCGCCGTCCATCATCGCGGCCTCCTGCACCTCGCCGCTGAGGTTCTGCAGGGCGGCGATGAACAGCAGCATGAACGTGCCGCTCGTGGTGAAGATCGCCATCAGGATGAAGGCGCTCATCGCGACCGACGGCCCGGCGACCCACTCCCAGAGCGGGATGCCGAGAGCGGTGTGGTCGGTGAGGACGGCCGGTCCGTTCTGGACGCCGAACAGCCTCAGGAAGAGGTGGACGATGCCGTCGGGGTCGTTGAACCAGTTCGGTCCGTTGATCCCGAGGAACGACAGCGCCTTGTTGACGGCGCCCGTCGTCGAGAAGAGGAACAGCCAGAGCACCGTGATCGCGACCGAGCTCGTCACCGACGGGAAGTAGAACGCCGTCCGGAAGAAGCCCCGACCGCGCAGGATCGAGCGGTTGACCAGGACCGCGAGGAACAGCGCCACCGCGGTCTGGATCGGCACGACGAACACGACGTACCAGGCGTTGTTGCGGAGGCTGGTGCCGAAGTTCGTCTCGGCGAGGCTGCCGCCGGAGAGGAGCTGCTGGTAGTTCCTCGTGCCGATGAACCTCACGCCGGGGGCGAGCGGCGAGCCGACCCCCGACCAGTCGGAGAAGCTGACCCAGAGGGCCATCAGCACCGGCACGAGCAGGAAGAGCCCGAGCACGACGATGGTCGGGGAGACGAACAGCCAGCCCGCCGCTCCCTGGCGGCGCCCCGGGCTCTTCCTGCGGGCACTCACTTGTCGAGGACCGCTGCGAGCTGCTTCTGCGTCGTCTGCAGCAGCGCCTGCGGGTCGGCGCTCTTGAGACCTGCGACCTTCGAGTCGAGTGCGGCGATCACGTCGGCCGAGCCGGCCTGGTTGGGGACGCCCTCGGCGAAGGAGGCCGAGTCGAGGAACGCGGCGAGGTCGGGGTTGTCCGACTTCCAGGTGTCGGCTGCCGACTTCACGGACGGCATGACGCCGAAGTCCTTCGCGAAGGTGAGCTGCTGGTTGGTCGAGGTGAGCTTCTCGACCAGTGCGAGGGCGGCCTTCTGGTTCGGGCTGTCCTTCGCGATGCCCCAGCAGTTGGTGAACTGGAGCGTGCCCTTGCCGGCCGGGCCCGCAGGCATCTCGGCGACCTTGTACTTGATGCCGGGGTAGTCGCTCGAGAGAGCACCGGTGATCCAGTTGCCCTCGACGGTCATGGCCGCCTGGCCCTTGCCGAACGACTCGCCGCCCCAGCCGGTGCCGAGGTCGCTCGAGAACTTCGCGTCGCCCGACTTCAGGAGGTCCTGCACGTAGGTGAGGCCCTTGACGTTCGCCGACGAGTCGACGGTCGCCTTCGTGCCGGCGGTGTTCGTGAGCGCGCCGCCGGCCTCCGCCATGAAGGCGCCGACGCGGGCGTACTGCGGGCTGAGCGCGAGTCCGACGTGTCCGTCGGTGGTCAGCTTGGCGGCGACGGTCTTCAGCTGGGCCCAGGTGGTCGGGACGTCGCTGTCGGTGAGGCCGGCCTTCTTCCACATGTCGGTGTTGATGATGAGGCCGAGGGTCGAGAAGTCCTTCGGGGCGCAGTAGAAGGTCTTGTCGACGGTGAAGCTCTTGACCAGGGTCGGGAAGAAGTCGCCCTTGTTCTTCAGGCGGTCGCCGTAGGCCAGGAGGCTGCCGTTCTTCGCGTAGCCGGCGAGCTGGTCGGTCGAGACGTAGAAGACGTCGGCCGGCTTGCCGGAGGCGAAGCCCTGGCTGAGCTGCTGGTTGAGGTCGGACGCGGCGGTGACGGTCGCCTTGGTTCCGCTCGAGCTCGACCAGCTCGACACGGCGGAGGTGACGGCCTTCGTCTCGGCGGGACCGCTCGAGCCGATCAGGACGCTGAGCGGCTTGTCGCTCGAGGTCAGCGCCTTCGTGATCGACGACGACGATCCGCCGGACGAGCTCGAGAAGCCGGAGCCGCAGGCGGTGAGCCCGAGGGCGGTGACCGCGGCGAGCGCGCCGACGGTCAGGAAGCGGGTTGTGCGTCTTTGCATGGGTTTCTCCTCGCCCCGACACTGGGGAATTTGAACGATCAAAGTTTCTGGGTGTCACTGTAGGTCGGCGCCGTCCGGGGTGTCAAGCAGAGAGGCCGCGGGGTTCGTCGGGCGGCTGACGGAGGGCGGGATCCTGCGCTCGGGTACCCTACGGAAGACGTGCAGCCGACCCGGAGGAGGTGCTCGTGTCGACAGAGTCCCTCGCCCGGCGGGGCGCCTCGGGGCGCCAGCCCACGGTGCACGACGTCGCGGCGCTCGCCGGGGTGTCGCGCCAGACCGTGTCGAACGTGCTGAACGCCCCCGACATCGTCAAGGGCGCCACCCGCGAGCGCGTCGAGCGGGCGATCGCCGAGCTCGGCTACCGCCCGCACGCGTCGGCGCGGCGGCTCCGGACCCGCAAGAGCTCGACCATCGGCATCCGCCTCGACCCGGTGCAGAACGGCATCTCGGGGTCGGTGCTCGACCGGTTCCTGCACGCCGTGACGGAGCAGGCCGACGCGCGCAGGATGCGGATCCTGCTGTTCACGGCGCGCGATCCGGCCGACGAGATCCAGCAGTTCGAGCGGCTCCTCGACGGGGCCGACGTCGACGGGTTCCTGCTCACCTCGACCTTCTACGACGACCCCCGCATCGAGTGGCTGATCGCCACGGGTGCCCCGTTCGTCACCTTCGGACGCCCCTGGGGCGTCACCGACATGGCGGACGCCGACCACCGCTGGGTCGACGTCGATGGGCGGCACGGCCTCGCCGAGGCCACGCGCGCCGTGCTCGAGCTCGGCGCGAGCCGCGTGGCCTACCTCGGCTGGCCGCCGCCGTCGGGCACCGGAGACGAGCGGCGCCGCGGCTGGCGAGAGGCCATGAGCTCCGTGCCCGGCGGCCTCTCCGAGGTCGAGCTCGACGCGCTCGAGGTCACCAGCGAGGACGCCGTGCCGCTCGCCTCCGAGGCCGTGCGCGCTCTCGTCGCCAGGGGCACGGCCTTCGACGGGCTGGTCTGCGCCAGCGACACCCTCGCCCTCGGCGCCCTCATGGTGCTCGGCGGCTCCGTGCCGATCGTCGGCTACGACAACACGCCGGTGGCGAGCGCCGTCGGCCTGCCGAGCGTCGAGCAGCCGCTGGAGCAGGTCGCCGCGGCCGCTCTCGAGCTCCTGCTCGACGAGGTGGACGACGGCCCGGTCATCGGCGACGTCGCGTCGCCCGGCGACCCGCGCCACCGGCTGCTGCGGCCGCAGGTCGTCTGGCGGTAGCCCCCGGGGCTCCGGCGGGTCACCCCGGCAGCCGCATCCCGCCGCGGCGCGTCACCGCTGCCGACACGCGGCGCCGTCGCGGGCCCGCGCCCGGGCGCAGCGGTGCCGTCCGGGGCCAGGCCTCAGCGACCGGAGCCGTCGTCCTGCTGCTTCTTCGCCGGCGCCGAGGCGCTGTTCCGCGCCGTCGAGCGGGCGGCGGCGGCCTTCCGGCGGGCCTTCGACGACGAGCCCTTGCCGACCGACACGAGCTCGCGGTTCGCGGTGGCGGCGACGGCGTCGGCGGCCTCCTGCGCCTGCTTCGCGGAGGCCGCGTTGGCGTGGGTCGTGCGCGGCAGCGGCTTCGCAGGCCGGATGGGCTCGCCGCGGCGGTCCTGGCCCGGGAGCACCCGCGACCGGCGGCCGTAGAGCAGCTCGGACGAGTCGAGGAGCCAGGGCACCAGCGCCACGGTGACGCCGTGCGCGAGCATGAGCCGCTGGCGGATCCTGCGCGACCGGTGGTTGTGGAGGAGCCCCTCCCACCAGTGGCCGACGATGTAGATCGGCGTGTAGACGGTGACGACCTCGGCGCCGAACTCCTCGCGGTGCGCCTTGATGTACTTGATGACCGGCACGGCGATGTCGCGGTACGGCGAGGGGATGATGATGAGCGGGATCTCGATGTTCATCTCGTCCCACTGCTTCTGCAGCTTCTCGGTGGCCTCCTGCTCCACGCTCACGTGGATGGCCTCGAGGGAGTCGTGACGGGCCGCGATCGCGTAGTCGATCGCCTTCAGCACGGGCTTCTGCATCTTGCCGACCAGGACGATGGCGTGGTCGCCCGAGGCGCCGAACGTGGTCGTCGCATCGACCTCCACCTCGACGTCGACGTCGCGGTAGTAGCGGTTGACGCCGAGCATCAGCGTGAACAGGATCGGCATCACGACGAAGACGATCCAGGCGCCGTGGGTGAACTTCGTGATCGTCACGACGACCAGCACGGTGAAGGTCAGCAGCGCACCGATCGTGTTGATCGTCAGCGACCTGCGGATCTGGCCGCGGTCGGTAGTGGCCGGGTCTTTCAGCAGGCGGAGCCAGTGCCGGACCATTCCGGTCTGGCCGAGGGTGAACGATACGAACACGCCGATGATGTAGAGCTGGATCAGCTGGGTGACGTTGGCGCGGAAGATCAGCATGATCACGCTGGCGATGACGGCCAGGATGATGACGCCGTTGGAGTAGATGAGGCGGTCGCCGCGGCTGTTCAGGGCCTTGGGCGCGTAGGTGTCGCGCGCCAGGATCGAGCCGAGCAGCGGGAACCCGTTGAACGCCGTGTTGGCCGCGAGGAGGAGCACGGCCGCCGTGACGGCCTGGATCACGTAGAACGGGATGCTGCCGGCGCCGAAGACGCTCGTCGCGATCTGCGAGATGAGGCTCGGCTGGGGCGTGTTCGCGCAGTTCTGCAGCCCGATCAGGTCGCAGGACGCCTCCGCGTAGTGCACCTTGGCGATGAGCGCCACGCTGACGAGGCCCGCGAACAGGACGATGGCGATGCCGCCCATGAGCGCGAGGGTCTGCTGCGCGTTCTTGATCTTCGGGTTGCGGAAGGCGGGCACGCCGTTCGCGATGGCCTCGACGCCGGTGAGCGCCGAGCAGCCGCTGGCGAAGGCGCGCAGGAGGAGGAGGACGAACGCCGCGTGCGCGACCTGGTCGCCCTGCACGGTGTAGCCGGCACTCTCGGCGACGGGAGGGTTGCCGGCGGCGGTGCGGATCAGCGCGACGACGATCATCACGAAGACGCTGGTGATGAAGAGGTAGGTCGGGACAGCGAACGCCTTGCCCGACTCGCGGACGCCTCGGAGGTTGACCGCGGCCAGCAGGACCACGAAGAAGATGGCCATCTCGACGCGGATCCCGTTGAGCTCGGGGACGGCCGAGATGATGTTGTCGACGCCGGACGCCACCGAGACGGCGACGGTCATGACGTAGTCGACCAGGAGTGCCGACGCGACGATCAGGCCCGGCTTCTCGCCGAGGTTCTTGCGCGCGACCTCGTAGTCGCCGCCGCCGGACGGGTACGCCTTGATGAGCTGGCGGTACGACAGGACGACGACGACCAGCAGGATCACGACCGCCGCCGCGACCCCCGGAGCCAGCGTCAGGAAGCCCACCCCGCCGATCAGCAGGATCATCAGGAGCTCCTGGGGCGCGTACGCGACAGAGCTGAGCGGGTCGCTCGCGAAGATCGGCAGAGCGAGGTGCTTCGGGAGCAGCTGCCCCTCGAGCTTCTCGGAGGACAGCGGTTCGCCGATCAACCAGCGTTTGGGAGACCGTACGTCGTTAGTCACGACGGGCAAGCCTAATCGCCGCCGGGTGCCTGTCAACACCGGGGGAGTCGCCGGTATTCCCCCAGTGCTCGGGTCAGGCGCGAGTGGCGTCCGCGCCGGTCGGGCAGGGGCCCCCGGACGTGCTCCCGCTGACGGCCCGAGGCGTCTCCGGGACGCGCAGCCACGGGATCGTCCGGCCGACCATCGGGCCGATCAGGACAGCGAAGGCGACCGTGCCGACGCCCACGCTGCCGCCGAGGAGCCACCCGGCGACGAGCACGGTGCCCTCCACGAGGGTCCGGCACAGCCAGATCGGCCAGCCGAGCCGCGAGTGGAGGCCGGTCATCAGCCCGTCGCGGGGGCCGGGGCCGAGCCGGGCGCCGATGTAGAGGCCCGAGGCCACCGCGAGCACGAGCAGGCCCAGCGCGAACTCCAGCCCCTGCGCCCAGAGCCCCGACGCCGCCGGGAACCAGGCCAGCCCCACGTCGATCGCCGGCCCGACCAGCACCACGTTCAGGACGGTCCCGAAGCCCGGCCGCTGGCGGAGCGGGATCCACGCGAGCAGGACGAGCGCGCCGATCAGGATCGTCAGGGTCCCGAAGCTGAGGCCGATCCGCTCCGAGAGCCCCTGGGTCAGGACGTCCCACGGGTCGAGGCCGATGTCGGCCCGGATGAGGAGGGCGGCGCCGAGCCCGTAGGCGGACTGGCCGACCACGAGCTGCAGGATCCTGCGGGTCCAGACGAGCGAAGGGGGCATGACAGCAATCCAACCGACTCCGTCCCTCCTGGCAAAGAGCCAATCCGGCGTCTGTGGACTTCCGATGGGCCTGTGCACTCCCGGTGGATCAGCGGCCCTTCAGCGGCCCTGGTGTTCCATGGGAAGAGCCGTCATCCCCCTACTCTCCGGAGCGTCCGTGCATCTCCTCTCGGTCTTCAGCCTGCGCAACCGGGCGCTCATCGCACTCGTCACGATCGTCGTGGCGCTCTTCGGCGGCTACGCGCTCACAGCCCTCAAGCAGGAGCTGATCCCCAACATCACGCTCCCGCAGATCGCGATCGTCTCGTCGTATCCGGGCGCCTCGCCGCAGGTGGTCAACGACAGCGTCTCCGGCCCCATCGAGAAGGCCATCCAGGTGATCCCGGGGCTCGAGTCGACGACCGCGACCTCGCAGACCTCCGAGAGCAACATCTCCGCCTCGTTCACCTACGGCACCGACCTCCCCGCGACGGAGGAGAAGATCCAGCAGGCGATCGACACCGTGACCCTGCCCGACAGCGTGAACACGCAGGTCGTGAGCGGGAGCCTCGACGACCTCCCGGTCGTCCAGCTCGCGGTCACGGGCGGTCCGTCCGACAAGCAGAAGCTCGTCGACGACCTGACGAACATCACCGTGCCCGCGCTGCAGAAGCTCGACGGCGTCCGGCAGGCGTCCGTCTACGGCGATGCCGGGCAGCGGGTCACCATCGAGCCCGACTCCTCGAAGCTCGCGGCGGTCGGCCTCTCGGCGTCCGCGATCAAGGACGCTCTCGACGACAACGGCACGCTCGTGCCCGGCGGGCAGATCACGCAGAACGGCAAGACGCTGTCGATCCAGGCGGGTCAGAAGCTGACGAGCGTCGCCCAGGTGCAGAAGCTCCCGCTCGCCGGCGCCAAGAACGCCCTGACGGGTGCTCTGCAGGCGACCAGCATCGCCGACGTGGCCACGGTAAAGCTCACCAGCGCCCCGGTCACCTCGATCTCGCGGGTCAACGGCAAAGACGCCCTGACCATCGCCGTCACCAAGACCCTCGAGTCGAACACTGTGAACGTGTCGACCACCATCCGCGACCAGATCCCGTCGCTCGAGCGGAACCTCGACGACGGCGCGAAGATCTCCGTCGTCTTCGACCAGGCGCCGTTCATCCAGCAGTCGATCGAGAGCCTCTCGACGGAGGGGCTGCTCGGGCTCGTCTTCGCCGTCCTCGTGATCCTGGTGTTCCTGCTCTCGATCCGCTCGACGCTCGTGACGGCCATCAGCATCCCGACGAGCGTGCTGATCACGTTCATCGGTCTGCTCGCGACCGGCTACACGCTCAACATCCTCACGCTCGGCGCGCTCACGATCGCGATCGGCCGCGTGGTCGACGACTCCATCGTCGTGACGGAGAACATCAAGCGGCACCTGGTGCCCGGCGCCGACCGCGTCAGCGCGATCACCGCGGCGGTCCGCGAGGTCGCCGGAGCCGTCACCGCCTCGACGATCACGACGGTCGTGGTGTTCCTGCCGCTGGCGTTCGTGCAGAGCGAGGTCGGCGAGCTGTTCCGGCCGTTCGCGCTCACGGTCGTCATCGCCCTCCTGGCGTCGCTCTTCGTCTCGCTGACGATCGTCCCGGTGCTCGGGTACTGGTTCATGCGCGCGCCGAAGGTGCACAAGCACGACGCTCCGGGCCGGCCCGGAGTCGACGCCGAGCTCGAGGGCCGCGCGGTTCCGACGACGGCCGTGTCGTACGTCGACGGCGGCCACCGCGAGAAGCTCGACCGCCTCCGCCGCGCCTACCTGCCCGTCCTCGTCGGGACCCTCAAGCACCCCGTCGTCACGATCGTCATCGCCGTCCTCGTCCTCGGCGGGTCGGGCGGCGCAGCGTTCCTCCTGAAGACCAACTTCCTCGGGTCGAGCGGCCAGAACACGCTGACCGTGTCGCAGGTCCTGCCTGCCGCCTCGAGCCTCGCCACGCAGTCCGCCGCGGCCGAGAAGGTCGAGAAGGAGCTCGACTCGACGAAGGGCGTCGACACCGTCCAGCTCACGATCGGGTCGAGCGGCAATTCGCTGGCCGCGTTCTTCGGCGGCACCGGCGGCAGCACCGTCACCTACCAGATCACCACCGACGAGAACGCCGATCAGGATGCCCTGACCTCGACGATCCGCTCGAAGCTCGACGGGCTGGACGACGCGGGCGACATCACAGTCGAGCCCTCGAGCGGCTTCGGGTCGAGCAACGACATCGAGGTCGACGTCACGTCGAACGACGCCGCGACCCTGCAGACCGCGTCGCAGCGCGTCCTCAAGGCGATGACCGGCCTGCCGGCGACCGCCGGCGCCACCTCGAACCTGGCTGCCGCGCAGCCGCTCATCAGCATCGTCGTCGACCGCACCAAGGCCGCCTCCTACGGGCTGACGGAGCTCCAGGTCGGCGGGCTCGTGTCGCAGGCGGTCCAGCCGTTCGACGTCGGATCACTCGAGATCAGCGGCACCACCGTCGACATCTACACGATCCCGACGAAGCCGCCGACGACGCTCACCGCCCTCAAGGGGATCTCGATCCCGACCGCGACCGGCACCGTCCCGCTCTCGAGCCTCGCGGCGGTCAGCCAGGCCGACGGACCCACCTCGATCACGACCGAGAACGCCGTCCGGAGCGCGACGATCACCATCACGCCGGCCTCCGACGACCTCTCCGCCGCCAACACCCAGGTGTCGAAGGCGCTCGCCGGAGTCGACCTGCCGCGCGGCGCGAGCGCAGTCATCGGCGGCGTCACGGCCCAGCAGGGAACGGCGTTCACCGACCTGCTCATCGCCACGATGGTCGCGATCCTGATCGTCTACATCGTCATGGTCGCCGCGTTCAAGAGCCTGCTGCAGCCGATCCTGCTGCTCGTGTCGATCCCGTTCGCCGGGGTCGGGGCGATCCTGCTGCAGCTGATCGCGAACATCCCGCTCGGCGTCCCGTCGCTCATCGGACTCCTCATGCTCGTCGGGATCGTGGTCACGAACGCCATCGTGCTCATCGACCTCGTGAACCAGTACCGGAGGCGGGGGCTCCGGGTTCGGGAGGCCCTGATCGAGGGCACGTCGAGGAGGCTCCGGCCGATCCTGATGACGGCGCTCGCGACGATCTTCGCGCTGACGCCGCTCGCCCTCGGTCTCACCGGCCACGGCAGCTTCATCTCGCAGCCGCTCGCGATCGTCGTCATCGGCGGCCTGGTGTCGTCGACCCTGCTCACGCTGATCGTGCTGCCGGTGCTCTACTACCTGGTCGAGGCGTCGCGAGAGCGTCGGGCCGACCGTCGGGCTGCGGTCGAGGCTGCGCACGCGCCCGTGCAGTCGCTCTCGTAGTCGGCCTGCGCGCCCGCGTCAGGCGAGCGCGGCCTCGAGCACGGCGCGGTCGGCGGACGAGTGGGCGACGAGGGTGACGCGGTCGACTCCGCTGCCCGGGTGCTCGTCGAGCCAGCTCCGGACGGCCGTCACGGCGACGCGAGCTGCCTCCGCCGGCGGATACCCGTACACGCCGGTCGAGATCGCAGGGAACGCCGCGCTCGCGCAGTCGGCGTCCTCGGCGAGGTCGAGCGAGCGGCGGTAGCAGGAGGCGAGGAGGCGCGAAGCCTCCTCGGGCTGGTGGGACCGGTAGACGGGCCCGACCGTGTGGATGATCCTGTGCGCTGTGCGGATCCCGTGCGCTCCGGTGATGACGGCCTCACCGGTCGCGCATCCGCCGAGGCCCCGGCACTCGGCGAGGAGCCCCGGACCCGCCGCCCGGTGGATCGCGCCGTCGACGCCTCCGCCCCCGAGCAGGCTCGAGTTCGCCGCGTTGACGATCGCGTCCGCGGAGAAGGTGGTGATGTCGCCCTGCCAGACCGTGATCTCTGCCATGACTCCGGTCTAGTCTCCTCGGCACCTGTTGCCCGGGCCTGTCTCATCAGGTAACGTTGGTGGGTCGGCTCGAGACACCGCAGTTCTCTGCGGGTGGGTTTGTAAGTCTCCGGGGCCGGAATCTCCGCAATCTGCTGAGACGAATCACGCAGTGACGATCTTCGAGATGTCGAAGTGTCTACCGCGAACGGTCCCTGGCCAATGGCTGCCCGGGTGCTCTTCCATTGTGCGTCACCTCACAAAACCCAGGAAAGAACCATGCCCCCCTACGACAAGTCCGCGTCCGCGCGCCCCAGCTACGACCGATCCGCTCCGAAGGCAGGATCGAAGAGCCCCAAGCACCGCGGGTACCGTCCCGACGCCGAGGGCGCACCCGCCAAGAAGCGCTGGGACGCTGCCGACCGCGACGCCCGCGGCGACAACCGTCGCGGCGACGCCGGCCGCACCGAGTCCCGCGGCGGCCAGCGCCCCAACTGGGAGCCCCGCAAGGCCGGCGGCTCGAACCCCCGCTTCGGCGGCAGCCCCGCCGACCGCGACGCCCGCAACGGCGCCCGCGGAGCCGAGCGCGGCGGCGACCGCTACGACCGCTCCGACCGGGGCGCTCGCGACGACCGCCCGGCGCGCGGCTACGACCGCGACGCCCGCCCGGCTCGTGACGACCGCGGTGCTCGCGACGATCGCGGCGCTCGCGACGACCGTCCGGTCCGTGACTCGCGCTTCGCTCGCCCCGCACGCTCCATCGACCGGGCCGACCGCGCCGCCCGCGGCTACGACCGTCCGGCGCGCGACGACCGCGGTGGGCGCTACGACCGTCCGGCGCGTGACGACCGCGGTGGGCGCGACGACCGCGCACCCCGTTTCGACCGCAACGACCGCAACGACCGTCCGGCCCGGGGCTACGACCGCGACGCCCGCCCGGCTCGCGGCGTCGATCGCGACGAGCGCGGCAACCGCCCGGCCCGCGACGACCGCCCCGCGCGCTCGTTCGACCGCGACGCCCGCCCCGCGCTCAACGACCGCTTCGACGGCAGCACCCGCGGCGACCGCACCGAGCGTCCGGCTCGCTCGTACGACCGCGACGACCGCTCCGGGCGCCCCTCGCGCGACGACCGTCCCGCTCGCTCGTTCGACCGCAACGACCGCAACGACCGTCCGGCCCGCTCCTTCGACCGCGACGACCGCGCTCCCCGCCGCGACCGCGACGACCGCGGCAGCGACTTCTACCCGAAGCGCGACACGCGCTTCACCCCCGATGACGACGTCAAGCTGGAGAAGCTCCAGGCCGAGGTCGTGACGGCCAGCGACGTCGCCGACAAGACCTGGGGCGACCTGGGCCTCGGCGACAACCTCACGCGCCAGCTGATCGCGATGGGCGCGCCGGCGCCGTTCCCGATCCAGGCAGCGACCATCCCCGACGTGATCGCGGGCAAGGACGTCCTGGGCCGCGGCCGCACCGGCTCCGGCAAGACCATCGCCTTCGGTGCCCCGCTCGCCGAGAAGCTCCTCGAGCACGGTGGCGCGAAGGACCGCAAGATGGGCCGCAAGCCCCGCGCGCTGATCCTGGCCCCCACTCGCGAGCTCGCGATGCAGATCGACAACACGGTGCAGCCCATCGCCCGCTCCGTCGGTCTCTTCACCACGCAGATCTACGGCGGCGTGCCGCAGCAGCGTCAGGTGCACTCCCTCCAGCGCGGCGTCGACATCGTCATCGGCACGCCGGGCCGCATCGAAGACCTCATCGACCAGGGGCGGCTCGACCTCAGCGAGGTCACCGTCACCGTGCTCGACGAGGCCGACCACATGTGCGACCTGGGCTTCCTCGAGCCGGTCCAGCGCATCCTGCGCGAGACCGCGACCGTGACCCGTCACGGCAAGCGCGCCCAGAAGCTGCTCTTCAGCGCCACCCTCGACAAGGGCGTGGCGAAGCTGGTCGACGAGTTCCTCACCGATCCTGCCGTCCACGAGGTCGCCGGTGAAGACCAGGCCTCGTCGACGATCGACCACCGCGTGCTCCTCATCGAGCAGCGCGACAAGGGCGCCATCATCGAGCAGCTCGCTCAGGGCGCCGGCAAGACCCTGGTCTTCGCCCGCACCCGCGCCTTCGCGGAGCAGCTCGCCGACCAGCTCGAAGACGCGGGCATCCGCTCGACGAGCCTCCACGGCGACCTCAACCAGTCGCGCCGCACGCGCAACCTCGAGCTGCTCACCTCGGGTCGCGTCAACGTGCTCGTCGCCACCGACGTCGCCGCCCGCGGCATCCACGTCGACGACATCGAGCTGGTCATCCAGGCCGACGCCCCCGACGAGTACAAGACCTACATGCACCGCTCGGGCCGCACGGGCCGCGCCGGCAAGGAGGGCACCGTCGTCACGCTGATCACGCGTGCCCGTCGTCGCCGCATGGAGGAGCTCCTCGACCGCGCCGAGATCTCGGCCAAGATGGTCGAGGCCCGCCCCGGCGACAAGCTGATCGACCAGCTCGCCGGCGTGTAGCAGTAGCCTCCCCGCGCCGAGATCGCAGTAGTCGTCGCCTCCGCGCACCGTGGGGCGACGACAACTGCGATCTCGGCGACGTCGAGCCTGCGACACCCGGCAGCTGGTGCAGAATCGGCAGGTGATGATCACGACGATCCGGGCGGACGACGGCCTGACCACGCAGACCGCAGATCGTCCCGGCCGTGTGTTCGCGGGACTCACCTTCGGGCTGGCCGCTCGCGACGAGTCGCCGACGACCCGGGGGATCTCGCGGCTTCTGGGCCAGATCGTCTGGCAGCGGCTGCAGCCTCGGCGACTGTCCGGGCGCCTCCTGCAGGACGACCTCGGTCTGACATTCGAGGTCTCGGGCACCTCGCAGGAGGTCGCGCAGCACCTGGCCGAGATCGCGACGGTCATCCACGGTCTCGAGAACCTCACCGAGGCCGAAGTCGCTCGGGCAGCGCGGATCGCAGAGTTGAGTGCTGAGGAGAGCGTCCTGCTGGGGTCGACAGCGGTGCCGTACTGGTTCGGCATGGCGGGTCCGGGCTTGGAGACCCTTCCCCCGGTGGAAGAGTTCGACGTGCGTCTCGTCGCAGAATGGGCGCGGCGCGGTCTCGTCGCCGACAACGCCGTGATCTCGGCGACCGGTCCCCTGCCCGAGGGGTTCTCCTGTCGTCTGCCGGTCCGTGAAGCCGGCCGAGTCGGAGTCCGGCGACGGCCCGAGAGACCGCGGGTCACGCCGACGACAGTGGTCGAGGCCTCTGCTCCGGTGTCCTCTCTAGCGATCCTGATCCCCAGCGCCGATCACGCCTACGCAATCGGTCGCGCCGTCCTGGAGGAGCTGCACAACCGGCTCGTCATCGAGCGGCCGCTCGTCGACCGGGTCGAGATCATCTACTCGACGGCCACCCCTGAGGAGTCGTTCGTGTCCTTCTCTGTCGTCGGGCCCGGCGACGAGGCCGCGAACGTGCTCGCTCTGCGGAGTGCCCTGGAGGACGTCGCGAGAGGTGGCGTCTCGCAGGACGCGCTGGCCTTGGCGGCGAGCTCCTTGGGCGCCGTGCGAGACGCCGGCTCCTCCGCGCTCGCCCAGGACCTCTTCAGCATGGCGGGCTCGCTGGTCGCCGGATTGCCCGTCCAGAGCATCGCTGCGGAGTCGCGTGTCGCCGAGGACCTCGACTCCGACCGGGTCGCAGCCGTCGTCGCCGCCGCTCTCGAGCGGGGCTTCGTCCTCGAATACGCCGGGCCAGACGGTGACGAACTCGCGGCCGCGCTCGGCGCCGTCGTGGATCCACGGCAGCTCTTGCGACCGGTCGCCCCGGCCGCCCTGAGTCGGCGGGAGCGACGCGCAGGATGGCGTTTCACGGGCGGGAAGGGAAGTCGCGACGATCTGCGGGTCGTCCTGACAGGCGAGACCCTGTTCACCGTGTCGGAGCGTCTCGTCTCCGGGCGCGTCCTCTCCGACCTGTTCGTCGGATTCGACGCGGGCGACGTCCTCACGATCTTCGACCAGGAGGGGTCTGCTCTCACGTTCGACGCGGATGACTGGCGGGACGGGCCCGGGCTCATCGAGGCACTCCGCCGCTCGCTCTCGTGAGTCGGCTGGTCGCCCCCCGAGAGATCGCGAGGTGGTGCAGGCGCCGAGATCGCAGTTCGACAGGCGCGAACCACGGTCTGTCGTGTCGGACTGCGATCTCGAGCCTCCGAAGCAGATCGCCGAAGCAGCCCGCAGGAGTCAGAGCCGCTCGAGGATGCCCCGCGCGTAGCTCGCCTGGCCGGCGTGCTGCAGGCAGTCGCCGAGGATGCTGTTCAGGCGGGCGCCGCGCGTGACGGGCGGGTTCCAGTCCTCGTCGACCACGTCGTCGAGGTCCGACTCGGAGACGCCGCCGAGGTACTCGCTGGTCCGCGCGGTCACCGCCTCGAGGTAGCCGGTCAGCAGATCGGCGGTGGCGACCACGCGCGCCACGTCGCCGGCGCTCATGCCGTAGCCCATCTCGTCCGGACCGAAGGGGAGCTCGAAGCGCTCGTACCACCCGTCGGACGTCCACACCTGGTCGGTGCCCGCAAGGGCCGCCACCTGGACGTCCTGCCCTCGAGCGGTGTGCCAGGCGAGCCAGGCGATGGTGTTGGTGCCGGGCCCCGGCCGGGCCGCGAGCTGCTGGGCGTCGAGGTCGTCGGTCGCGCGGTCGATGATCGCGGGGATGCGGGAGAAGGAGTCGCGGAGGAGTTCGGCGGGCGTCATGCTTTCACGCTACGACGCCCCGGTGTCATCCGGCCGGGTGATCCGTCTCGGGTGGGGGTGCGGAGGCGGTGCCGAGCGCTGTGGCGATGCCGCGGAACACCCCGGCGATCTCGTCGTACGACCCCTCCGGGATCGCCTTCGCGAGCGCGCCCCGGTAGACCTCCGTGAGGCTCGTGACCGCGTCGATCCCCTCGGGGGTGAGCCGCAGCAGGACGCTCCGCCGATCAGTCGGGTGGGCCAGGCGCACGAGCGAGCCGGACGCCACGAGGCGGTCGACGAGGCTCGTCGTGGCACCGGTCGACAGCTCGAGGAACTCCGCCACCTGCTTGGGCGTGGTGTCGCCGTGGACGCTCCACAGGTAGGCGAGCGCTCGGATGTCGGTGGCGCCCATGGACAGGGCCTCGCTCTGGTGGATGACGACCCGGTTGTGCTCGAGGAGGAGGCTCCGGAAGGCCAGCAGGAGAGCGCTCAGACGGTCGTCGGGAACGGCTGCGGCAGCACCCTCGGGGGCTTCGTCAGTCGTCATTTGGTCTCCAGGATCGTCGTTCGGCGGTTGTCTCAATGTATGCGATTACTCGATCGTCTAGTTACCCCCAGAAGAGGCGTCTCGACTGTCGAGCCATCCCCCTAAGTGGGGAGAATGTCGCGCTTGCGAGCATCTCCGATACCAAGTAGCTTCATGCTCGTACTACTCGAACACAGCGCGTCCGTCGCCGAAATCGGCGGGTGCGCAGGATCACGCCTCTCCCACGAGGGGTGGTCCACCGGAGGGCCCCTTTCCCACGAGGGGCCTTGCGAATCGGTCCGTCGGCAGCAGCCGCGGCCGAGCGTGGGCCGGCTGCGTCTTCCCGAATCAGCCGGCCTGCGTCTTCTCAGTCCCTCGGGGACCTCTCCGCCGCAGCGCGTCGATGTCGGTCCTCCTGACTACAGTGGCGAGCGTTCCCGACCTCGAGAGGCGACCGCTTGCGAATCCTGCACACCAGCGACTGGCATCTGGGGCGCACCCTGCACGGGGTCGACCTGCTCGACCATCAGCGGGCATTCCTCGACCACCTGGTCGACGTGGTGCGGGAGCGCGAGGTCGACGTCCTGCTGGTCGCGGGCGACGTCTACGACCGGGCCGTTCCCGCCGTGCCGACGGTGCGTCTCCTGTCCGAGGCGCTCGGCCGCCTGAGCGACCTCGCGACGGTCGTCCTGACGCCGGGCAATCACGACTCGGCCGTCCGGCTGGGGTTCGCGGCCGGGCTCCTCCGCGACGGAGTGCACGTCCTGGCCTCGCTCGACTCCCTCGCCACGCCCATCGTCGTCCGCGACGACGCGGGCCCGGTCGCGTTCTACGGCCTCCCCTACCTCGACCCCGACTCCGTGCGCGGCCTGCTGGTCGCACCCGGCGCGGAGCCGCTGGCGCGGTCCCACGAGGCCGTGCTGACCGCGGCGCTCGAGCGGGTCCGGGCCGATCTGGCCACGAGGCCGGGCGCTCGCTCGGTCGTCCTCGCCCACGCCTTCGTCGTCGGGGGTGCGCCGAGCGAGAGCGAGCGCGACATCCGCGTGGGCGGCGTCGACTCGGTGCCGTCCGAGGTCTTCGAGGGGGTCGACTACGTCGCCCTCGGCCACCTGCACGGCGCCCAGGCGATCGGCTCGGGGGCTCCGGTCATCCGCTACTCCGGTTCGCCGCTCGCGTTCTCGTTCGGCGAGAAGAACCAGCGCAAGTCGTCGACGCTCGTCGAGCTCGCTCCCGACGGCACCGTGTCGGTCGAGCTCGTCCCGGCGCCGGTGCCGCGACGGCTGGCCGAGATCACGGGCGACCTCGACACCCTGCTGGCGGGGTTCGACGATCTGCGCGACGCCTGGCTGCGGGTCTTCGTGACCGACCCCGTGCATCCTGCGAACCTGCACGCCCTCGTGCGCGAGAGGTTCCCGCACGCGCTGTCGATCCAGCACACGCCGGTCGGCGGCGTCGCGGCCAGCGACCGCCGCGCGATCGGAGCCGAAGCCGACCCCGTGGAGGTCGCCACCGACTTCGTCGCCTTCGCGACGGGCGGCGAGGCCACCGAGACCGAGGTGGCGGTGCTCCGTTCGGCCTACGAGGCGGCTCTGGCCCTCGAGACGAGCGCCTGATGGATCTCCACCGGCTGACGCTCCGGGCCATCGGCCCCTACGCGTCCGAGTACTCGGTCGACTTCGCAGCGCTCGGTGCCTCGGGGGTGTTCCTGCTGGAGGGCCCGACCGGCAGCGGCAAGTCGACGATCATCGACGCGATCGTCTTCGCCCTCTACGGCGGTCTTGCCGGCTCCTCCTCGAGCGACGACCGCCTGCACAGCCACCACGCGGCGCCCTCCGTCGAGCCCTTCGTCGAGCTCGTCTTCGAGACGCCGGCGGGCATCCACCGCATCCGGCGCACACCCGCGTGGGAGCGGCCGAAGGCGCGGGGCACCGGGACCACCCGCGTGAACCAGTCGGTCTCGCTCGTCCGGCTGGCGACGCCCGAGGCGAGCGACGGCGAGCCGGTCTCGACGCGGGCGCAGGAGGTGGGCCTCGAGATCCGCCGGATCATCGGTCTCAGCAAGGAGCAGTTCCTGCAGACGATCGTGCTCCCGCAGGGCGAGTTCGCGAAGTTCCTCGGGGCGACCGGTGAGGAGCGTCGGCTGGTCCTGCAGTCGCTGTTCGGCACCGAGATCTACGACCGGACGACGGAGGAGCTCGTGGTGCGTCGACGCGCGGCGCGCGAGTCCGTCGCCGTCGCCGAGCGCGCGGTCGCCGAGGCCCTTGCGGCCCTCCGCGGCGCAGCCGGGGACGACGACGTCGACGCCGACGGGGCGCGAGCGGCGACCGAGGCGTTCGAGCGAGACGCTGCTGCCTCGGTGGCCCGGCGCGATGCTGCCCGAGCCGCACGAGACGCGGCTGAGGCGCACCGCGCTGCGCAGAGCCGGCTCGCAGCGTCCCTGACGCGGCGGGCAGAGCTCCTCGAGCGGCAGCGGGCCCTCTCCGACGCAGCAGCCGGCATCGACGACAGCCGCCTCCGACTCGACCGGGGCCGCCGGGCCGCGGGCGTGCTCGCACCTGCAGCCGCCGTCGAGGCTGCGTCGGCGGCGCACGAACGACAGCGGGCGGCTCTCGAGCGGGTCGCCGACGAGCACCCCGACATCGCGTCCGTCCCTCTGGCTGATCTGATCGAGCTGCGCGACACCGCGGTGGCCGCAGCGGAGCGGTTCGGCGCCCTCGCCGCCGTCGAAGCCGGTCTGCCGGCCCGGCGCGACGAGCTCGCCCGCGCTCGGGAGCGCCTCGCGGCATCGCGTCGAGACGCCGACGAAGCCGAGGAGGCCCTCGGCGGGCGCAGGGCCGCTCGGGTCGAGCTGGCTGAGGAGGCAGCCGCTGCGGCGACCGCGGCCGGCCTCGTCGAGGCGTCGCGCTCGGCCGTGCACGAGGCGACGGTGGTCGCCGAAGCCGTCCGCCGTGTCGAGAGGCTCCGCACGGCCGCCGACGAGGCTGCCCTCCGAGCGGGCGAGGCCGCCGGCCGAGCCCGAGACGCTGTCGAGGCCGAGGCGGCGCTCCGCCAGCGCAGGATCACGGGGATGGCCGGAGAACTGGCCCTCGCCCTCGTCGACGGCGAGCCCTGTGCGGTGTGCGGGGCCACCTCGCATCCTGCGCCCGCCCGCCTCGTCGACGACCACCCGTCGCTCGACGACGTGGCAGCCGCCGAGTCGCGCCGTGGGGCAGCGGAGGCGGCCCTCGCCGAGGCCCGCGACGAGGCCAGCGGTCACGCGACCCGCCTGGAGGAGGCGGCCTCGGCCCTGCCTCCGGGCGAGACCGCAGAGACCGCCGCAGCGCGGCTCGAGAGCGCCCGCGGCGAGGTCGCCCGAGCCGAGGCGGCCGAGCGCGAGCACGCGCGGCTGCAGGGGCTCGTCGCCGCGCACGACGCTGAGACGGCCCGGCTCTCCGAGCAGACTCAGGAGGCGCGGGTCGGGCTGGCGACCGAGGCCGCGCGCCTCGAAGGGGTCGCCGCCGCCGTCGAGGAGGCGGCATCGACCGTCGCCCTGGTGCTCGAGCGCGAGCCCGACGGCACGACGGTGGAGTCGCTCGTCGAGCGCGCCGGCCTGGAGCGCGACGCGGCCGCGCGGGTCGTGGACGCTCGACGCGCCCTCGAGAGGGCGGCCGACGACGAGCGCGTCCGCCGGGCCGAACTCTCCGAGGCCCTCGAATCGGCCGGCTTCGACGGTGCCGCGGAGGCCGCTGCGGCGGTCGTGCCGCCGGGCGATCTGCAGGCTCTCGAGGAGGCCGTCAACCGCCACGACCGAGAGACCGCGGTCGTGGCGGAGGGGCTCGCCGCTCCCGAGGTCGCGGAGCTGACCGGTGACGAGGACGTCGACCTCGACGGGGCGACCGCTCGCGCCGAGGCGGCCGCAGAGGCCGCCTCGAGCGCCGCCGACCAGGCCGCGGTGGCCGTCGACCGTGCCGAGCGCTCGCTCCGTGCGCTCGCCGCCTTCGACGCCGCCCTCGATGCGGAGCGCGCGGTCGGCGCCGAGACGCTCGCCGTCGTCCGCATGGCCGACGTGGCCTCGGCGTCCGGTCCGGAGAACCGGAGCGGAGTGACCCTCGGCACCTACGTGCTCCTCCGGCGGTTCGACGACGTGGTCGCAGCGGCGAATGCCAGGCTCGGCACGATGTCGAGCGGCCGCTACCAGCTCGAGGCATCGGAGCGCGAGACGTCGTCGCGGGCGCGCAAGACCGGTCTGGCGCTGGCGATCCGCGACAACGCCACCGACACCACCCGCGACCCGAAGAGCTTCAGCGGCGGTGAGACCTTCTACGCCTCGCTGAGTCTGGCTCTGGGGCTGGCCGACGTCGTCCAGGCCGAGGCCGGCGGCATCGCCCTCGGCACCCTCTTCGTCGACGAGGGCTTCGGCACCCTCGACCCCGAGACCCTCGACGCCGTCATGTCCGAGCTCGGTCGGTTGAGCGCAGGCGGGCGCGTGGTCGGCATCGTGAGCCACGTCGAAGACCTCAAGCAGCGCATCGCCGACCGGATCGAGGTCAGGCGGAGGGCGGACGGGTCGTCGGTGCTGACGTCGACGGCGGGCGTCTGAGCAGCAATTCCGGCTGTCTGCGCCTCCGGCAGAATGGCAGGATGCTGATCCGGCCGTTCCTCGAGGAAGACACCGAAGCCGTCGTCGCGCTCTGGGAGGAGTGCGGCCTCACCCGCCCCTGGAACGACCCGCGACGCGACATCGCCCGGAAGCTCACCGTCCAGAGGGAGCTCTTCCTGGTCGGTGTCGACGACGGCACAGAGGCCGCAGGCGCCGGGCAGCCCATCGCGACAGCGATGGCCGGCTTCGACGGGCACCGCGGCTGGGTCTACTACGTCGCCGTCTCGCCCGCGCGTCAGGGCGAGCGCCTCGGCGCCCAGCTGATGGCCGAGGCGGAGCGCCTGCTCACCGGGCTCGGCTGCCCGAAGATCAACATCCAGATCCGATCCGGCAACGACCGGGTCATCGGGTTCTACGAGCACCTCGGCTTCAGCCCGGACGGCGCCCTCGGCTACGGGAAGCGGCTGATCGCCGACTGAGGCGCGCGGACGGGCCGAGGGCTGCGGGCCGGCGCGGGAGACTCCCGATCCTGCCCGGTATCCTCGTCGGGTGAATCTCGCCTACCACCGCCTGTTCCGCGCGCGGACGACCTACCGGTGGTGGAAGCCCGTCGTCGCGCTGATCGTGGGGGCCGGGTTCTACTACGCGCTCCTCCTCGCGTATCAGGAGGTGTTCCTCCTCCTCATCGGCGGCTTCGCCGGCACCGCCGCGCGAGACGCCTTCCTCGCGGCCTGGCAGCACAACCAGCAGGACGCCTCGCGGCCCCTCGTCCTCCTCTTCACCCTCGGCTCGATCTCGATGATGCTGCCCGCCGTCGTCATCGCCGTGCGCCTCCTCGGCCTCGGGAGCTTCGGGACCGTGTCGAGCGTCGTCGGCCGCCTGCGCTGGCGCTGGCTCGCCCGCTGCATCCTGCCGGGGCTCGTCTTCATCGGCTTGAGCGTGGGGTTGAGTCTCGCGGTGCCGGCCTCGTGGCAGGGGCCGCAGACGAGCTCGGGTACAGCAACGCCGCTTCCGGCCCTGATCGTCTCGATCGTGCTGATCCTGGTGTTCGTCCCGCTGCAGGCCACGGGGGAGGAGTTCGCCTTCCGGGGCTTCGGGACTCAGACGATCGGCTCCTGGATCCGTCCGCCCGTCTTCGCGATCGTCCTGCCCACGGCCGCCTTCGCGCTCGCTCACGACTACAACGTCTGGGGCAGGCTCGACGTGGCCGCGCTCGGCGTCTCGTTCGCCTACCTGACCTGGCGGACCGGTGGTCTCGAAGCGGGGATCGTCGGGCACGTGCTGAACAACCTGCTCGTCTTCCTCCTCGCGGCTCCGACCGTGGCGACCGCCCAGAGCGACGGGACTCCCGCAGGAGCCGCGATCACGGTTGTCACGAGCGCGGTCTACGTCCTGCTGGTCACGTGGATGGCCCGCCGGCACGAGCCCGAGCGCGTGACGCCTGTGGACGGACCCGCCTTCCCGTCGGTGGTCCCTCGTAAACTCCTCGGGTGACCTCCACCGCGACCCTCCCCGCCCAGCCTGCAGGTCGGCAGCCCCTCGACGTGCTCCAGAGCGTCTTCGGCTACGACGCCTTCCGCGGCGAGCAGGCGGCGATCATCGACCAGGTGGTGGGCGGCGGCGACGCGCTGGTGCTGATGCCGACCGGCGGCGGCAAGTCGCTCTGCTATCAGGTGCCAGCGCTCGTGCGCGACGGCGTCGGCGTGATCGTCTCCCCGCTCATCGCCCTCATGCAAGACCAGGTCGACGCCCTCGAGGCCGTCGGTGTGCGGGCCGCCTTCTTGAACAGCACGCAGGATCCCGACTCCCGTCGCCAGGTCGAGCAGGCCTACCGCGCAGGTGAGCTCGACATGCTCTACCTCGCGCCCGAGCGCCTCCGTCTCGAGTCGACCAGGCAGCTCCTCGACCAGGGCACGATCGCCCTGTTCGCCATCGACGAGGCCCACTGCGTCGCGCAGTGGGGTCACGACTTCCGGCCCGACTACCTCGAGCTGTCGGTGCTGCACGAGCGGTGGCCGGCCGTGCCGCGGATCGCGCTGACGGCGACCGCCACCGAGCAGACCCACCGCGAGATCTCCTCCCGCCTCGGCCTCGATCAGGCGGCCCACTTCGTCGCCGACTTCGACCGGCCGAACATCCAGTACCGCATCGAGGCGAAAGACCAGCCGCTCAAGCAGGTTCTGCGCCTGATCCAGACCGAGCACGCCGGCGACGCGGGCATCGTCTACTGCCTGTCGCGCAACTCCGTCGAGAAGACGGCGCAGTCGCTCGTCGACAACGGCATCCCGGCGCTGCCGTACCACGCGGGCCTCGACGCCGCGACGCGGCAGCGCAACCAGTCGCGGTTCCTGCGCGAGGAGGGCCTCGTCATGGTGGCGACGGTCGCCTTCGGCATGGGCATCGACAAGCCCGACGTCCGCTTCGTCGCGCACCTCGACCTCCCCAAGTCGGTCGAGGGGTACTACCAGGAGACCGGGCGCGCCGGGCGCGACGGGCTGCCGTCCACGGCGTGGCTGGCCTACGGCCTCCAGGACGTCATGCAACAGCGACGCATGATCGAGCAGTCGGAGGGCGATGCCGAGCACCGCCGCAAGCTCACCGTCCACCTCGACGCGATGCTCGCCCTCTGCGAGACCGTCGAGTGCCGCCGGGTCCAGCTGCTCGCCTACTTCGGCCAGCCGTCCACCGCCTGCGGCAACTGCGACACCTGCCTGAACCCGCCGACCGCGATCGACGGCACCGTCCCGGCCCAGAAGCTGCTGTCGACGATCGTGCGTCTCAAGCGCGAGCGCAACCAGCAGTTCGGCGCCGGCCACCTCATCGACATCCTGCTCGGCAAGCGGACCCCTCGCATGGAGCAGAACGGGCACTCCGCGCTGGCGACCTTCGGGATCGGCACCGAGCTCTCCGACGTCGAGTGGCGCGGGGTCGTGCGGCAGTTGCTCGCGCAGGAGCTCCTGGCCGTCTCGCCCGACGGGTACGGCACGCTCCTGCTCACGGAGGGCTCCGCCTCGGTGCTCAGCGGCGACCGACCGGTGCGCCTCCGCCAGGAGCCGGCGCGGTCCTCCCGTCCTGCCCGGTCGTCGAGGTCCCGCGGCGGCGCCGCCTCCGCTGTCGATCTGCCGGCCGACGCGATGCCGCTGTTCGAGACGCTGCGATCCTGGCGGGCGCTCACGGCCAGGGCCGCGGGCGTGCCCGCCTATGTGGTGTTCGGCGACGTGACCCTCCGCGGTGTCACCGCCGCGAGGCCGGCCACGTTCGCCGACCTCTCCGGCATCTCGGGCGTGGGTCAGAAGAAGCTCGACACCTACGGTCAGCAGCTCCTCGACCTCGTCGCCGGCGAATCGCCCGAGGCGGTGGCAGCCCGCGGGGGCGGCGCTGGCTCGCCGACCGATGGTTCGCCGACCGATGGTTCGCGGGCCGATGCCGCTCCCGTCGGCTCCGCTCCGGCCGGCGGCCGAGGCGGTTCGGGCCGCGCTTCCGGTCGAGGCGGTGCGAAGAGCGCAGGCGGCCGCGGCGCCGCCGGTGCGCGGGCCACCGCGGCGTCCGCGCCGGTGTCGAGCTTCGAGCCCGAGCCCGACCCGCTCTTCGACGACGGCGGCTGGCCCGACGCACCCCCGGACGACCCCTACGACGAGGGCGTGCCGCCCGACGACTGGCGCTGACCCGTCCACGTCGTCGCGCGCGACGAAGCACGGCGTCATCGGAGTTGACGCCGGTCGGTGGCCCGACCTACCGTCGCCGCATGAGTGTCACGGGGTCCAGCGCGACCGGAGAGAGCCTCACGCAGCCGCGGTTCACCTGGTCGAGCCCGGACTCCGCGCTCGCGGCACCGCTCGTCGCCGACCTGGCTCGCGACTACGACGAGCGCTACGGGCTGAACGACGGCATCCCGTCCTCCGTGGAGCTCAGCCGCTACCCTGCCGGGCTGTTCTCGCCCGCGGAGGGAGGCGCGTTCCTCCTCCTGGAGCGTGATGGCCAGGTGCTCGCGGGAGGCGCCTTCCTGCGCGTCGACGACGAGACAGCCGAGATGAAGCGCGTCTGGACGCATCCCGACCATCGCCGCCAGGGCCACGGGCGGCTCGTCATGGCCGAGCTCGAGGCGGAGGCGCAGCGCCGCGGCTACCGCCGAGTGGTACTGACGACCGGCGCGCGGCAGCCCGAGGCTGTCGGGCTCTATCTCGCCCTCGGCTACCGGCCGCTCTTCGACCTCGCCGGCGACCTCGAGGAGATCAGCTACCTGCGCTTCGAGAAACCCCTGAGCTGAATATTCGCATGTGATATATTGAGCTCTTCGCATCCGAAGGAGTCTCATGCCGCTCTCTGCCCTCCCCGCTTCCGCCCCGGCCTCCCATGGCGCAGTCCTCCGCGCAGTCCTCGGCGGAGCCCTCATCGGCCTCTTCGTGGCCGTCGACGGGCTCCTGGCGGCTCTCCTCCTCCTCATGCTGAGCGGAGGCGGCAGCGGGGGCGGCAGCGCAGGCGGGAACGGCGACCTCGCGCTCGCCGGCATCGGCCACGCGGGCTGGAGTGCCGCGCGCGGCATGGAGGCCGGTCTCGAGGCCGGAGGCGTCGCGATCCTGCTGGCCTGCATCGCGCTGGGGGCGCTCGCCGGGCGAGCCGTCTCGTCGCGCGGGGTCGTCGTCCGGCGAGTCTCAGCGGCCCGGGCGTAACGTCCACGGGGTCGAGCAGAGCGCTCCGACGAAGGGAGAACGTCAGATGAAGGTCGCAGTCCTGGGGCTCGGGATCATGGGCAACGGCGTCGCGCGGACGCTCCTCCGCGAGGGGTTCGACGTGACGGTCTGGAACCGCTCGAGCGAGAAGGCGGCGCCCTTCGCCGACGAGGGAGCGACCGTCGCCGGCACCCCCGCCGAGGCCGTCTCTGGCGCCGACGTCGTCCTCTCGATCGTCTTCGACGCCGACTCCGTGCTCAGCGTCCTCTCCGAGGCCGGCGCGTCCGTGCCCGCCGACGCCGTCTGGGTGCAGGCGAGCACGATCGGACTCGACGGCACGGCCCGAGTCGTCAAGCAGGCGGAGTCCTCGGGCGTCCACCTGGTCGAGGCGATGATGCTCGGCACGAAGAAGCCCGCCGAGACGGGCGCGCTCGTCGTCCTCGCGGCGGGCGACCCCGACCTCCTGGCGAAGGCGCAGCCGGTCCTCGACGCGATCGGCAGCAAGACCGTGACCGCAGGATCGCGGGTCGGCAACGGCTCCGCCCTCAAGCTCGCCGCGAACGCCTGGATCGCCAGCATCACGGCCGCGACCGCGCAGTCCCTGGCCCTCGCCGGCGCGCTCGGCGTCGATCCCGCGATGTTCCTCGAGGCGATCGACGGCGGCGCCTCCGACAGCCCCTACGCCCACTTGAAGGGCGAGAGCATGCTGGCCGGCGGCTTCGAGCCGTCGTTCGCGCTCGACGGCCTCCGCAAAGACATCGGCCTCATCTCCGACGCGGCACAGAGCTCCGGGGTCGACGCCCGCCTGCTCCAGGCCCTGTCGGCCGTCTACGCCGACGCGTCGTCGGCCGGGCACGGCGGCGACGACATCGCCGCCGTCTACACGGCGTTCACGCCGGGCGAGTAGGTCTCTCCGGAGGGCGCCTCGTGCCAGGCTGAGCTCATGGACGAAGACGCACAATCCGGTCCGGCAGCCCCCGACCACGACCTCGAGGTCCACGTCGTGCGGGTCTTCACGACCGACGACGGCGCCCTCGGCAACCCGCTCGGCATCGTCACGGCCGACGACGCCCCGACCCGGGCGGACGGCGAGCCCGTCTGGCGCGGTCACGAGCAGCGGATCGCGAGCCAGTTGGGCTTCAGCGAGACCGTCTTCCTCGAGGCGTCGGCCCGCCAGGAGCCGGGCGTGGCGACCCTCCGCATCTTCACCCCGGCGTCGGAGCTGCCGTTCGCAGGGCATCCGACGGTCGGCACCGCGTGGTGGCTGCGGGAGCGGGGCGCGCCTGTGGACGAGCTCGTCGTGCCCGCGGGGCGGGTCGGGGTCCGGTACGACGGCGACGTCACCCGGGTGTCGGCCCGAGCATCCTGGGCTCCCGAATTCACCTGGGTGGCCCTCGGGTCGCCCGCCGAGGTCGACGCGCTCGACCCGGCGGCGTTCCACGACGGTCACCACTACGCCTACGCGTGGCTCGACGAGGCGTCGGGAGCCCTGCGGTCCCGCATGTTCGCGCCCGACATGGGCATCACCGAAGACGAGGCGACCGGCGCGGCCGCCATCGCGATCACCGCGCGTCTCGGCGTCGACCTCGACATCACCCAGGGGCGAGGCAGCAGGATCACGACCCGTCACCTCGGCCACGGACTCGTCGAGGTCGGGGGCAAGACGGTCGGAGCCCTCGGTGTGAGCGTTCACGTCGCCTAGACTGGGTCAATGACGTTCACTGCCGAACGCGAGCAGAACTGGGCCGGCACTCACGTGTACGGCGCCTCGCGCATCATCGATCCGACCTCCATCTCCGAGCTCCAGGAGATCGTCGCGCGCGAGCCGCGCGTGCGTGCCCTGGGCACCCGCCACTCCTTCAACGACGTGGCCGACGGCCCCGGCGTCCTGGTCACCACGACCGAGATCCCGATGGACCTCGTCGTCAGCGAAGACCGCACCTCGGTCACCGTCGGTGCGGGAGCCCGCTACGCCGAGGTCGCCACGGCGCTCGAGGCCGAGGGCCTCGCGCTGCACAACATGGGCTCGCTCCCGCACATCTCGGTCGGCGGTGCGACCGCGACCGGCACGCACGGCTCCGGCGCGGCTCTCGGCTCCCTGTCGACGGCCGTCAACGCTCTCGAGTTCGTGACCGCCGACGGCAGCCTCCGCACGGTTCGCCGTGGCGACCCGGAGTTCGGCGGCAGCGTCGTCCACCTCGGCGCCCTCGGCATCGTCACGCGAGTGTCGCTCGACGTCCAGCCGAGCTACCGCGTCCGTCAGGACGTCTACCTCGGGCTGCCGTGGGAGTCGATCGAGGGCGAGAAGCTCCGCGAGGTGATGTCGCTCGGCTACAGCGTCAGCCTGTTCACGGTGTACGGCTCCGACATCACGCAGATGTGGGTCAAGTCGCGCATCCCGGAGGGAGTCGAGGACATCGAGGTCCCCGACGAGTACTTCGGTGCGAAGCGCAGCCCCGAGCGGGCCGAGTTCGTCGGCACCGACGACAACACGACGCCCATGGACGGCTCCGTCGGCCCGTGGCAGGAGCGACTGCCGCACTTCCGCATCGACCGCAAGCCGTCGAACGGCGAAGAGATCCAGACCGAGTTCTTCGTCGGCCTCGACCGCGGTGCCGAGGCGATCGCGGCGGTCCGTGCACTGTCCGACCGCATCCAGCCGCACCTGCTCGTGACGGAGCTCCGCTCGGTCGCGGCCGACGACTACTGGATGAGCGAGACGCAGGGGCGCGACACGCTCTGCATCCACTTCACCTGGGCCCTCCACGTCGACGAGGTCGCAGCGCTCCTCCCGGCCATCGAGAAGGCTCTCGAGCCGTTCACGCCGCGCCCGCACTGGGGCAAGGTGTCGGTGACGACGCCGACCGAGATCGCCGAGCGCTACCCGAGGCTCGACGAGTTCCGCGCGCTGGTGGCGAAGCACGACCCGGAGGGCAAGTTCTCGGGGCCGTGGCTCGACCGGATGATCCTCGGGCGCTGAGTGAGGCTGGGCGGCGCCGCGGGCTGGCCGCTCGGCGCCACGAGGTACTCTTCCCCCGAGCACCCCGGCTGACCGGGGTACACGGAGGGGTACGCCAGCACCATGACACAGCGCTTCGACCGGCCGAGAATCGAACGGGCGGTGGCCGAGATCCTGGCCGCGATCGGCGACGACCCGGGTCGTCCGGGCCTCGCCGACACCCCGAGGCGCGTCGCTGACGCGTACGAGGAGTTCTTCGGCGGCCTCGGCACCGACGTCGCCTCGCTCGTGGGCGGCAGCGTCGTCGCGGCCGACGAGGGCGAGCTCGGCGAGCTGGTCATCGTCCGCGACATCCGGTTCCGCTCGGTCTGCGAGCACCACCTGCTGCCCTTCCTCGGCGTGGCGCACGTCGCGTACGTGCCGGGGTCGCAGATCGTCGGGCTCGGCAAGATCCCGGAGCTCGTCGACGCTCTCGCCTCCCGCCCCCAGCTCCAGGAGCGTCTCGGCGAGGAGATCGTCGACGCGCTGCGAGACGGGGTCGACGCGGCGGGCGTCCTGGTCGTCCTCGACGCTGCGCACCAGTGCGTGACCACGCGAGGGTCGCGTCAGACGCAGTCGTCGACGGTCACGATCGCGAGCCGCGGCGTGCTCTCCGAGCCGGCGGGCCGCGCCGAGGCGATCGCTCTGATCGCGCGCAGCGGAGCGCACGAGTGAGCGACGAGACCGTTCCGCAGGGCTTCGTGCTGCCGGTCCTCCGGCACCCCCTGCGCAGGATCGGCGCCCGCACCTTCGACTTCGACCACCAGCTCGCGGTCATGGCGATCGTCAACCGCACCCCCGACTCCTTCTTCGACCAGGGCGCGACGTTCGCGCTCGACCGCGCAGTGGAGGCCGCGGTCGCCGCAGCGGAGGCGGGCGCCGACTGGGTGGACATCGGCGGCGTGCCGTTCGCCCCCGGGCCCGAGCTGCCCGCCGACGAGGAGGCGGCTCGCGTCGTGCCGGTGGTGGCGGCGCTCGCGCAGGAGTCCGACGTCGTCATCTCGGTCGACACGTTCCGCGCCGAGGTGGCCGAGGCCGCCATCGCCGCCGGAGCCAGCGTCGTGAACGACACGACCGGGATCCACGACCCCCGCCTCGCCGACGTCGTCGCCGACTCCGACGCGACGCTCGTCATCACGCACTCTCTGGCCGCGCCCCGCCAGGAGGTGCCGCGGCCGCACTACGACGACGTCGCCCTGGACGTCGCCGACTTCCTGCGGGACCGGGTCGCCTTCGCGCTGTCCCGCGGCATCCCCGAGGAGCGGCTGATCATCGACCCCGGGCACGACCTCAACAAGAACACGCTGCACACCCTCGAGCTCACGAGGCGCCTCGCCGAGATCACCGCCATCGGCCTGCCGACGCTGGCCGCGGTCTCGAACAAGGACTTCATCGGCGAGAGCCTCGCGCGCGACAAGCCCGAGAGGCTCGCAGGATCCCTGGCGGCGGCCACCGTCAGCGTGATGCTGGGTGCGCGCATCGTCCGGATGCACGCCGTCCGCGAGTCGGTCGACGCCATGCGCATGGTCGAGGCAATCCTCGGCTGGCGCGCGCCCGTCGACCCGGTGCACAACCTGTGAGCGAGCGTGGGGCCGTCATCGACGCGCTGTTCCCCGACCGTGTCGCCGACCTCGGCGACGACGAGCTGCTCGCCCTGTACGGGCCGGTCGACCGGTCGGTGCCGAGGCTCCGAGCCAACTTCATCGCGAGCGTCGACGGCTCGGCGACCGCCGCGGGGCTCTCCGGAGAGCTCGGAGCCCCCGCTGACAAGCGCGTGTTCGACCTGCAGAGGCAGGTCGCCGACGTCGTGGTCGTCGCAGCGGGGACTGTCCGCTCCGAGGGATACGGGGCGATGCGGCTGGGGCCGGAGGCCGAGGCCTGGCGCGTCGCCGCAGGGCTGGCAGCTCAGCCCGCGTTCGCCCTCGTGTCGCGCAGTCTCGACCTCGATCCTGCGAGCGACGTCTTCGCCGTTGCACCCGTCCGACCCCTCGTGCTGACCAGCGACTCGGCGCCCGCCGACCGGCGTGCGGCGCTCGAGGACGTGGCCGACGTGATCTCGTGCGGCGCCACCGGGGTGGAGCCGTCCCGGCTCGTCGATGTGCTCGTCGCGCGGGGCCTGCTGCAGATGCACTGCGAGGGCGGCCCCTCGCTCCTCGGATCCCTCATCGAGGCCGATGCGCTCGACGCGCTGGCGCTCACCGTCAGCCCGAACCTCGAAGGCGGTCAGGGCACCAGGATCACGCACCCCTCGGGCGACGCCGCGCCTCTCGACCTGCGGGCGCTCGCGCTCGACCACGTCCTCAACTCCGACGGGATGCTGCTGCTGCACTACTCGCGCCGGCGGTAGCGGTGGCGGTGGCGCTTGCACCCACGTCGCGACGCTTCGGCGGCTGCAGCCCGTGGGGTGTCCGGCAGGGCCTCCCACGCGCTGACGGCCGCCGCTAGCGTCGAGCCATGATCTCCACAGGCCGCGCGTCGTGAGCCGGCGCCTCGCCCTCCTCTTCGCGATCGCGAGCGGCGCCGCCGTCGGCAACCTCTACTGGTCGCAGCCGCTCCTCGACTTCATCGCGACCGACCTGCACACCGGCACCTCGTCCGCCGGCTGGCTGGTGACCGCCACCCAGCTCGGGTACGCCGTCGGCGTGCTGCTGTTCGTGCCGCTCGGCGACGTGCTGAACCGCCGCATCCTGGTGCCCGCAGCCCTGCTCTGCGCCACTGCGGCGCTCCTCGCGTCGGCCCTCGCGCCGACCTTCGCCGTGCTGCTGGTGACCCTCTCGCTCGTCGGCCTCACGACGGTCGCGGGCCAGATCCTCGTGCCGCTCGCCGGCGACCTGGCCGACGACACGAACCGGGGCAGGATCGTCGGGACCGTCGTCTCCGGGATCCTGATCGGCATCCTGGTCTCCCGCACCGTGTCCGGGCTCGTAGCCGGCGCGGCAGGCTGGAGGGCGATCTACGTGGCGGCCGCGGCGCTGGCGCTCGTCCTCGCGATCCTGCTGTTCTTCGCGATCCCGCGCCTGCCCGCCCGGGCGCACCTCCGGTATCCGTCGCTGATCGGGTCGGTCTTCGTGATCGTCGCGCGCGAGCGGACGGTGCGCTGGAGTCTCGTCCTCGGCGGATCGTCGTTCGCCGTCTTCACGATGTTCTGGACCTCGCTCACGTTCCTCCTCAGCGCGCCGCCCTTCTCGTTCTCGGTGAGCGTCATCGGGCTGTTCGGCCTCGTCGGCCTCGCCGGAGCCGCCGCCGCCCAGCGCGTCGGGCGCCTCAACGACCGCGGACTCGGGCTGCCGACCATCGGCGTGGCCTGGGCGCTGGTGCTCCTCGCGTTCGTCGTCGCGGGGGTCGGCCAGCGGTCCGTCTTCGTGATCGTCATCGCGATCCTGCTGCTCGACGTCGCCATCCAGGGGCACAACATCACCGTCCAGTCGCGCATGTTCCAGCTCGATCCGCAGGCGCGGAGCCGCCTGAACACGGCCTTCGTGACCAACAACTTCCTCTGGGGCGCCGTCGGCTCGGGGCTCGCGTCGTTCCTCTACGAGCACGGCGGCTGGACCGCCGTGATGGTCGCCGCCGCCGGCCTGTCCGGGTTCGCGTTCACGGTGTGGGCGGCCGGCCGGCGAGGCCCGCTGCGGCTGCCGAGCGAGGCGGCTGTGGCCTAACGGAGCTGCGGCAGGACGCTGCCGCGCTCTAGCGGTCGAGTGCGAAGCGAGCGGCGGGGCGGGCGCCGGTCGTGGCGAGGTCGGCCAGGATCCTGCCCACCGACGGGGTGAACTTGAAGCCGTGCCCGGAGAAGCCCGCGCCGACCGTGATCGGGCCGACCCGGTCGAGCACGAAGTCGGCGGTGTCGGTCGACGTGTAGGTGCAGCTGATCTCATCCAGCCGGTCGGCATCGACGCCGGGGAGCCACTCGCGGGCGTAGCGCTGCAGCGCTCGGAGCTGGACGGGTTCCGACGCGAAGGTGCGGGCGTCCGGGTCGACCCGAGCGCCGGCGCCGTGCCAGCCGGCCTTGACGCCGACGCCGGGCGTCAGCATCCCGTAGACGTCGCTGTACCAGTAGTCGTCTGACGCCCGGGTGTCGCGGCGGTGGTTGAACGACGGCCAGGCGAGCGCAGGATCGAGGGGCGCGAAGTGGGCGGGCTGTTCCTGCGTCACGACCAGCCGCGGGAGGTGCACGCGGTCGCCGAGGAGCTTCTCGGTCCAGGCGCCGGCGGTCACCACGAGCGAATGGGTGCGGACCCTCGTCACGACGCCGGCTCGGTCCTCCAGGTCGACGTCGACGTGGTCGCCGTCCGCCCCGACGCGGATGTCGAGCGCGCGGGTGCCGTGCCGGACCTCGGCCCCGAGTGCCGACGCCCGGGCCTGGAGCGCGGCCACCGACGCGTCGGCCTTGACGCGACCCGACTCCGACGAGAAGAGCACGCGCGTCTCGAATCGGATGCCCGGCCAGCGTCGACCGGCCTCCTCGGCGGGCACGAACTCGTTCGCGATCCCGGCCCGGTCGAGAGCGTCGTGCACGACGTCGAAGTCGTCGCGCAGCCTCCCGTCGACCGCTTCGTGCGGCGCCGCCGGTCCGTGATTCACGAGCCCGACCAGGTCGAGGAGCGTCTCTCCCGCCTCGGCCTCGAGCTCGTGCCACAGGCGCCTCGACTCGACGAGCAGGTCGACGTAGTCGGGCTCGGCGTAGGCGACGTTGAAGTTGCGGTACTCGCCGTGCGAGGCGCCCATCGCGTGCCCCGGCTCGAAGCGCTCCGCGAGCAGCACCTCGCGGCCGCGGCGCGCGAGCGCCCAGGCCGTCGAGGAGCCCATGGCTCCGCCGCCGATGACGAGCGTCTCGACCTCTTCCACGATGCTTCCTCCCGAGTGACTGCTCCACGGTACGGGTGGTCGCCCCCGTGGCGTGTCATCGGGCGTCACGCGTTCACGGGAGAATGGGGGAGTGAGCTTCGTCGACTGGCTGAACGAGTCTCGTGCGGTGCTCCCGCTCGGGCTGGTGCTCGCCGTCGCCTTCGCCGCGGCCCTTCTCGAGTCGGCCCTCGGCCTGGTCGCGTTCGTGCCCGGCGGCCCCGTCGTGATCGTGGCGGCTGCGGCTCTCGACTCGGCCCCCGCGATCCTGCTCCTCTTCGCCGTCGTCGCCCTCGGCCGGGTGCTCGGCGACCTCGCCCTCTTCACTGTCGGCAGGCGCCAGGGGGAGGGTCTCCGCGCGAGCCGGACCGTGTCGCGCCTCGGCGTCGCGCACTGGGACGAGACCGCGCGAGTCCTCCGGCGGAGCGGCCCGCTGCGCGTCCTGCTGGCACGCCTGGTCCCCGTGCCTCGTGCCCTGGCGCCGACGGTCGCCGGGGCGACCGGCATCCCGACCGGGCCCTTCGTCGCGGGGAGCGTCCTCGCCTCGATCGCCTGGTCGGCGCTGTACGTCACGGTCGGCGTGCTGGTGCGTGCCTCCTTCCACATCAGCCGGCCCTACCTCGGCGTCACCGGCTGGACCGTCGTGGCGGTGCTGGTCGCCCTCGGCGTCGTCTACCTGGCGGTCCGCGCGATCCTGCTGCGGATGCCGGACGGCGATCGACGCCGGGTCCTCGGCGACACCTCCGTCGCCGGCATGACCCCGCAGCCCGACGGCCCCGCGACGACGCTCCGGGAGCGGCTGTTCGGCGACGACGACTGGCGGACCCTTCCCAACGTCATCTCGGCCGTGCGCATCCTGCTCCTGCCCGTCTTCGGCGTGCTGCTCTTCCTACACCAGTTCTGGGCGTCGATCGTCGTGCTTCTGGTCGTCTTCCTCACCGACTTCGCCGACGGGTTCATCGCCCGCCGCTTCAATCAGATGTCGGCGCTCGGCGCGTGGCTCGACCCGGTGGCCGACCGGCTCACGGTCGTGTTCGTGGTCGCGGCCTTCGCAGCCTCGAACGTCGTGCCGTGGCAGCTGGTCGTGATCCTGCTGATCCCCGACGTGCTCTCAGGGCTCTGGGCGGTGTCGTCGTTCCACGGTGCGCCCGACGTCCGGGTGTCGAAGGTCGGCAAGGTCCGGACGGCGCTGCTGTTCGTCGGCCTGTTCCTGATGCTGTTCGGCGAGGCCGTCGCGGGCTTCCGCGATGCTCTCGTGGGCGTCGGCTTCGCCCTGTTCGTGCTCGGAGTCGTCGGGCACTACCTCGCGATGACGCGCAACGCCCGCGGGCTCGTGACGCTCTGGTACCGCGAGGGCGGGCCGTCGGCCGCCCCCGTCTCGGCGTAGCTCCGCTCCCGCCCGCCCCGCTCCGCCCCGCAGGCTCTAGTCGCGAGCGACGAGCAGCACGCCCGACGTCGCCACGATCCCGGCGATCAGCATGCCGAAGACGCCGCCGCCGCTCGCACCGGCGAGCGTGCCGAAGAACACGCTCGTCAGAACAACCCCGGTCAGCGGGTCGATGACCGTCAGGCCGGCGAGCACGAGCGTCGAGCTGCCCTGCGAGTGGGCCTTCTGCACCCACAGCGATCCTGCGATGCCTGCCGCTGCGAGCCCCGCTCCGGCCGCGATCGGGACCGGCCCGATCCCGTTCTTCAGGAGGTCGGTCAGCACGATCTGGGCGAGCGTCGCCACGAAGCCGAACATGACCGCGGCAGCCAGGGCGGTGGCCAGTGCCGTCCGGCGGACCCGGAGCAGCAGGATCGCCGCCCCCAGCAGGATCACGAGGGTGATCAGCACGCCGGCCAGCGACGCCGCGGTCACGACCTCGGGTCGTCCGACGACGATGGCGATGACCACGAAGGCGGCGATGCCCGCCATGCAGAGCGCGATCCCGATCCGCTTCTCACGGCTGAGGCGGCGCCTCGTCCGGCGGGCCTGCAGGTAGGCGGAGACGAGCAGGCCGATCGCCCCGAGAGGCTGGACCACGGCCAGGTTCGCCAGGAGGAGGCTGCTCAGCTGCAGGACGATCGAGATGCCGATGAGGAGGGCGCCGAGGAGCCAGACCGGCTGACCGAGGAGCGCTCGGAACCCGCTCACCGAGGTCGGCGACGACGAACTGCCCTGAGCGCGGACGCCGCGGTGCTGCAGCTCGGTGCCGACGGCGAGGCCGACGGCCGCGAGCAGTGCAAAGAGGATCCCCACGTGCGCTAACGCTACCGGCCCTCGCGGCTCCGACCTGAGGAAGCGCAGGATGCGCGTCCCGGCTGGGGAGGACAGCCGGGCGAACACTCAGGCTCGCCCGCGATCGCCTGCTTTACTGGTTTTCGACATTTCGTATGTAACATCCACTCCTGCTATACGGCAGAAGATCAGCCAGAAAAGGAACCGTATGTCCTTCACCAGAATCGCTTCCGGCGCAGTCCTCGTAGCGGCCGTCACAGCGAGCGCCGCTCTCTCGGCTGTTCCCGCCAATGCGGCTACGACCGCCGGAACCGGAGCCATCAGCGCATCGGCCTCGAGTGCCGCAGCAGCTCCCTTCATCTCCGTCACCAGCTCCGAGTCGTTCGTCCCCGACACGCGGCCGACGATCTCGGGCGTGTCGACTCCCGCTGCTGACGTCTACATCACCATCCCCGGCTTTCCTCTTCGCAACGAACGGGTGAGGTCCGACGCCGCCGGCAACTGGTCGTACCAGCTGACCCGAGCCACCAGCGGCAACTTCGGCGGCAACACGGCGACCGTGGTGACGGCGGCGGGTGCGTATGCGCAGGCCGGATTCTCGTTCTTCAGCCAGTACCCCGAGTCCACCGACGACTCCGCAGCCTTCCGGCCCATCGTGGTCGACGCGACGCAGAAGGTCGCGACCGGCGTGTACGAGGTCTCGGGGAAGGCAACGCCGGGAGCGCTCATCGTCCTCCGCGCGCGGGGCCTCAGTCAGGGCGTCACGGTTGCTGACTCGGCTGGATCCTGGCGCGCGCGTGTCGGGGCCGACGGTGTCGGCCCCTGGGTTCAGACCATCGCCTATCAGCAGCATGCGAACGGAACGAGCTCGGTCGCTTTCCAGCTCACCCGCTGACGCTCGCCGCCCCCCTCTCAAGGAGAAACAATGAAGATCACCACCCTGTTCGCGAGCGCCGCGATCGCCGTCGCGCTGTCCGGTGCGACCGTCCTCTCGGCCGCTCCGGCCCAGGCGGCCACGCCGTTGCCGGCTGCCACGTCGAGCACCCGGGCGCTCGCCGCCCCCGACATGGCGGGCTTCCTGGTCAGCCTCGGTTCGTGGGAGACCCCCGACGTCATCGGCAGCGGCGTCGAGCCGTATGCCACCGTCGAGGTGTCGTACGCAGGTCAGACGACCACGGTCACAGCCGGTGAGGAGGGGTTCTGGAGTACGAAGCTGCCCGGCGGAGACTTCGTCAAGGACGTCGACACGGTGACCGCCGTGCAGATCGTCGACGGAGAGCGCTCGGCCGCGGCGTCGTACACCGTCCCCGACCGGTACCTGCCGCACTTCTGAGCAGGACTCGAGCCCGGGTCGGGCGGCGGTCTCCGTCGTCCGGCCCGCGGTCACGCCGTCCTGCTGCGATCCATCCGAGAGGCCTAGCCTGAGCGCATGACTCGTCTCACCACGCCCTTCGGGGCCCACTCCACCGCCGCCGAGGTCCTCGAGGGGGTCGACCTGTCGGGCCGCCGCGCCGTGGTCACCGGCGCCGCCTCCGGCATCGGCATCGAGACCGCCCGAGCGCTCGCCGGAGCCGGCGCGGAGGTGACCCTGGCCGTCCGCAATCTGGAGGCCGGCGCGACCGCCGTCGACGACATCCGCTCCAGCACCGGCTCCGAGAAAGTCACGGCCGCCTACCTCGACCTCGCCGAGCGCGACACGCTGCGCGCCTTCGGCTCCGAGTGGACCGGGCCCCTCGACATCCTGGTCAACAACGCCGGCATCATGGCCACCCCGCTCACCCGCACGCCGGAGGGCTACGAGCTCCAGTTCGCCAACAACCACCTCGGTCACTTCGCCCTGGCCCTCGCTCTGCACGACGCTCTCGCGGCTGCCGACGGCGCCCGCATCGTCTCGCTCAGCTCGACCGGCCACCACGCGTCCGACGTCGTCTTCGACGACCTCATGTTCGACCGCCGCGAGTACGAGCCCTGGCTCGGCTACGGGCAGGCGAAGACGGCGAACGTCCTCTTCGCGGTCGGCGTCTCGCAGCGCTGGGCCGACGACGGGATCACCGCGAACGCCGTGCACCCGGGCGGCATCATGACGAACCTGCAGCGCCACCTCGACCCCGAGTGGATCCGCGAGCGCGGCTGGGTCGACGACGAGGGCAAGCCCAACCCCGCCTTCAAGACGCCCGAGGAGGGCGCGTCGACGTCGGTGCTCGTCGCCGCCTCGCCGCTCGTCGAGGGTGTCAGCGGCCGCTACTTCGAGGACGCGAACGAGGCCGAGCCGTTCGATCCTGAGCGGCCCGGTCGCGGCGTCAAGGCGTACGCGCTCGATCCTGCGTCTGCGGATCGGCTCTGGGACGTCTCGCTCGGGCTGATCGACTGAGGCTGCTGCCGCTGGTCGCGCCGGTCCCCGAGCTGTCCTGTCCACGCCGGCTCGCTCGCCGGGTGTGTGTGGCGGTGGCGGTGGGCTGGCGCTCACGTCTTCGTGTGCTCAGGATCACAGCTCGCGTCTTGCGCGCGTTCACGAGCACGGCGTCGAGCGGTTGATCCGATGTAGCCTCCGCCCAGTGCGACCGACAGCCCCAGAGCGAGACTGCCGGCGAGGCTCCACGACGAGGTGGCGAGCGCAGTGCGCACCAGGGCCCCGATGAGCAGGAGCCCTGCTGCGACGAAGACGCTGAAGGGGACGCTGAGAAGCACGACGCTGAGGCGCCGCACCTTCGTTAAGCGCATCGCGGCTTGTGGCCACCCCAGGGGTAGACCCTGAGGCTCTTCGTCCCGCACTGAACGCCGCCGTTCTGTGTCACGGCCGCTGCAACGAGGATCATCGCGGCTTCGGCCACGACGCACACGACCGGGCCCAGTAGGCAGAGGCCCGTCGAGATCGCGAGCCCCCCGCCACCGATGATGACGCTCTGGTCGTACGAATTGAACCCGATCCAGCGTCCGTACTGATCCGTGCTGGTCGATAGTCGAGCAGTCGGGTTCCCTTCGACGAGATCGAGGGTGATCCCGTCGCCGCTGCCGATCGTCACGACGTGTGAGCCGTCTCGTTGGACCGTGTCGCGAAGGACCCCTCCTGACGAACGCGCTTCAGCAATGGCTCGGTCGATGGTGTCGGGCGTGAGAGTCGTGTTCTGCATGACGTGAGCCGACGGTGTCGTCGAAAGAGTCGAGGCCTCTGCGGGTGGCGGCGTGATGAAAGCTGCACCCGCGACGAGTCCGGTGACAACCAGAGCCAGAGTGCAGCGCGAGAGATGAGACATGAGGAGACTCCTTTTCGGGCTGCTTCGATGCAGCCACGGGAGCAGGCTAGCATGTGATATTCATATGAAAATCGCTCACGCGTGAAGGGTGGTCGCGTGAGGGCATGCTGGGTCGGCGCCGCGCGTCGGCGGCGGCACCACGCCGCGGCGCTGTGCCGATGCCGTCGCGCGGCGCGGTTGCCGTCGCGTGGCGCGGATGCCGTCGCGAGCCGCCGGAGCCGCCGCACGGCGCCGCACGCCCCGACAACGCCGAAGGGGCGCCGCCACGTGAGTGACGACGCCCCTTCGAGCGCGAGTGAGCCGAGGCTCAGGCGCGGCTGCCGCTGCGGCGCGTGATGGCACCCCAGATGAGCAGGACGATGATCGAGCCGACGATCGCGATGATCCAGCTCTGGATCGAGAAGAAGCCGTTGTAGCCGACGTGGAAGATGAGCCCGCCCAGCCAGCCGCCGAGCAGCGCTCCGATGACGCCCAGGATGAGGGTGGCGATCCAGCCGCCGCCCTGGCGGCCCGGGAGGATGGCTTTGGCGATAGCGCCGCAGATGAGGCCGAGGAGGATGAAACCGAGGAAGCTCATGACGAGTCCAATCGTTGAGGTGGTCTGCAAAGTCACGGGTGTGCTTCGAATACCCGAGGAACGCTAGACGGGCGCCGACCCGTTTCTCCCAGGTTGGCTGGGAACGGGGTACAAGAAGCCCTGTCACATCCCCGCCTCGACCCGGAAACACCCCCGCAACACCCCGGGCCTAGGTTCAAGACATGGGAGACCTCTTCGACGGGTACGCCGGCGTCGCCAGCCGGACCCCGCCCCCGAGCGGCACGGGTGCCTGGGACGAGATGTTCCGGGGCCCCGGGTCGCCGCGCGACATGTACCGGGAGATCCACGCGGCGCTCGACAGCATGACGCACGACGAGCTCCGCGGCCGGACGGCCGCCCTCGCCGACTCGTACCTGGCGCAGGGCGTCACCTTCGACTTCGCGGGCGAGGAGCGGCCGTTCCCGCTCGACGCGGTGCCGCGCGTGATCGAGCAGAGCGAGTGGCAGGATGTCGAGCGCGGCGTCAAGCAGCGGGTCCGCGCTCTCGAGGCGTTCCTGGCCGACATCTACGGGCCGCAGCGGGCCGTGGCCGACGGTGTCATCCCGGCGTCGCTCATCACGTCGTCGAATCACTTCCACCGGCAGGCGGCGGGCATCGATCCTGCGAACGGGGTCCGGATCCAGGTCTCGGGGATCGACCTGATCCGTGATGAGAAGGGCGCCTGGCGGGTGCTCGAGGACAACGTGCGGGTGCCGAGCGGCGTCAGCTACGTGATCTCGAACCGCCGGGTGATGGCGCAGACGCTGCCCGAGCTGTTCGTCTCGATGCGGGTGCGCCCGGTCGGCGACTACCCGAACCGCCTGCTGCACGCCCTGCGGAAGAGCGCGCCGGTCGGCGTCGAGGATCCGACCGTCGTCGTCCTGACGCCCGGCGTCTTCAACTCGGCCTACTACGAGCACACGCTCCTCGCCCGGCTCATGGGCGTCGAGCTCGTCGAGGGCCGCGACCTCTACTGCTCGGGCGGGCGCGTGTGGATGCGGACGACCGCGGGCCCGCAGCGCGTCGACGTCATCTACCGGCGTGTCGACGACGAGTTCCTCGACCCGCTGCAGTTCCGAGCCGACTCGGTGCTCGGCTCGCCCGGCCTGCTCATGGCGGCCCGCCTCGGCACCGTCACGATCGCCAACGCCGTGGGCAACGGCGTCGCCGACGACAAGCTCGTCTACACGTACCTGCCGGACCTCATCCGCTACTACCTCGGCGAGGACGCCGTCCTGCCGAACGTCGACACCTGGCGGCTGGAGGACCCCGGCGCGCTCGAGGAGGTGCTCGACCGCCTCGACGAGCTCGTGGTGAAGCCGGTCGACGGCTCCGGCGGCAAGGGGCTCGTCGTGGGCCCGGCCGCCAGCGCCAAGGAGCTCGACGACCTCCGGAAGCGGCTGATCCGCGACCCGCGCGGCTGGATCGCGCAGCCGGTGATCCAGCTCTCCACCATCCCGACGCTCGTCGACGACGGCCTCCGACCGCGTCACGCCGACCTCCGCCCGTTCGCGGTCAACGACGGCGACGACATCTGGGTCCTCCCCGGAGGCCTGACGCGGGTCGCCCTGCCGGAGGGGCAGCTCGTCGTGAACTCCAGCCAGGGCGGCGGCTCGAAAGACACCTGGGTCGTCGGCGTGGAGGCCGGCACCTGGACCTCCGGCCACAACGTGTCGACGCTCGTCACCGAGCAGGCGACGCCGACCTCGTCGATCCCGATCATCGCCGCCGACCACGTGCCCGACCACTCGCCGCAGGACGACCCGAAGCGCGACCAGCAGTCGCAGCAGCAGCAGGAGCACCAGCAGCAGTCGCAGCAGCAGACACCATCGCAGAGCAATCAGGGAGCACCGCAATGCTGAGCAGGATCGCCGAGAGCCTCTTCTGGATCGGCCGGTACATCGAGCGGGCCGACGGCACGGCCCGCATCCTCGACGTCCACCTGCAGCTCCTCCTCGAGGATCCGTGGATCGAGGAGGACGCCGCCTGCCGCTCCCTCCTCTCGGTGATGGGCAGCGACGCGCCCGACGACGTGGAGCTGACCCGCGCGGACGTCCTCTCGATGCTCGCGGTGGACCGCCACAACTCGGCCTCGATCGCCTACTCGCTGGGGGCGGCGCGCGAGAACGCCCGCCGGGCCCGCGAGATCGTCTCGACCGAGCTCTGGGAGTGCCTCAACACGACGAGGGCCAGGATGCCCCGCAAGGTGTCGAGCGAGAAGGTCAGCGAGTTCTTCGCCTGGGTGCGCGAGCGGTCGGCGCTCGCCGTCGGCATCATCGAGTCGGCCACGAGCCGCGACGAGGTGTGGCAGTTCTTCACGCTCGGCCGCAGCATCGAGCGGGCCGACATGACCGCGCGGCTGCTGGCCACGCGCACGCTGACGGAGGCCTCGGGGCCGTCGTGGACGACGATCCTGCGCTCGGTCGGCGCGTACGAGGCCTATCTCCGCACCTATCGCGGCGTGCCGAGCGCCCGGAACGCGGCGGAGTTCCTGCTGCTCGACCGGCTGTTCCCGAGGTCGGTGCTGTTCGCCATCTCGCGCGCCGAGTCGTGCCTCCGGGAGGTCGAGCCGAACACCGCGAGGACGTCGTCGTCGGATGCGGGGGTGCGGATCCTGGGTCAGATGCGGAGCGAGCTCGAGTACAAGCCCATCACCGACATCCTCGACGACCTGCCCACGCACATGGACGCCGTGCAGTCGGCGACGTCGGCGGCGTCCGAGGCGATCCGGCAGCGCTACTTCCCGACGTCGGCGGCCCCGACCTGGGTGGGGGAGCGCTCGTGAGCCGGCTCCGCATCCGGCACGTCACGGGCTTCCAGTACGAGGGCGAGGCGAAGGCGAGCTACAACGAGGCGAGGATGCTGCCGGCCTCGACGGAGTCGCAGTTCGTGCTCTCGTCGAACCTCCGGATCGAGCCGAACTCCGGCGCCCACGAGTACCTCGACTACTGGGGCACCCGGGTGTCGTCGTTCGAGGTGCTCCAGCCGCACCAGCAGCTGGCGCTCACCGCGACGTCGCTCGTGGAGGTGCGGACCAGCCGCCACCCCGAGCACGATGTCGGCTGGGACCACCTCGCCGAGACCGCGGCGCGACGCGCCGAGTTCGTCGAGCAGCTCGAGCAGACACCTCTCACGGCACCACCCGCCGAAGTGCACGCGCTCGCGGGCGAGGCGGCCGGAGCAGCAGGGGCCCCGTGCGAGGCGGCCCTCCGGATCTGCGAGGAGATCGGCGACCAGGTGCAGTACCTGCGCGGCGTCACCAACGTCAAGTCGACGGCGAAGGACGCTTGGAAGGCCAAGGCCGGTGTCTGCCAGGACATCGCGCACATCACCGTCGGGGCGCTCCGGGCGGCCGGGATCCCCGCGCGCTACGTCAGCGGCTACCTGCACCCCAAGCCGGCGGCCGAGCTCGGCGAGACGATCGTCGGCGAGTCGCACGCGTGGGTCGAGTACTTCTGCGGCTCGTGGGTCGGCTACGACCCGACCAACCTCATCGACATCGGCGAGAGGCACGTCGTCGTGGGGCACGGGCGCGACTACAACGACGTGCCGCCGCTCCGGGGCGTGTACGGCGGATCGCGGACGTCGAAGCTGTTCGTCACCGTGGAGATCACGCGCGAGGCGTAGCGCGCGCTGCCGCCCGACGTTGCGCGGACTCATCACCCTGCCGCGGCGGGGTGCGTAGTCCGCGCAACGGTGCGCGGCAGCCCGGGTTCGCCGCACAGGGCAGGGCAGGACAGGGCAGGGCGCGGTCAGCAGCGCTGGTAGACGTACGCCTTCGAGCGCGGGGTGACGAGGTCGCGGTCGCGCAGGATCGTGAGCTTCGGCGTCGCCGTGCGCGCGCACACCGCGTGGAACGTCCCGCGGAGGTCGTCGGTGTACTCGATGTCGTAGACGCGCTTGCCGTACGCCTTCGTGAAGACGGCGCACTCCGAGTAGGTGTCGCACTCCTCGGCGGTGACGAAGTCGAAGCCGATCTCGTCGTGGCCGCGCTTCGCCAGCTCGGCCGTGTTCTTCTGCGAGGCGGCGAGCCCCGCGGTGTGCGCTCGACCCACGAGGAGCTTCGCGAACGCGACGTTCTCGGCCAGCGTCAGGGCCTTCTTCGATCGCGAGTACGAGTCGAGGTTGTCGAACTCGACCGCGCGGAAGCCCTTCTTCGCGCACGAAGCGATGGTGGTGCCGATCCTGGCCGCCGCTCGCGTTCGCTTCGCGGCGGTGGAGACGTCGATGATGTGCTCGTCGGGCCAGCCCGGGTCGACGAGCGGTGCGCCGGAGGCGGTGTGCAGGATGAGGTCGCTCGGCCAGGAGGCGCCCGGCTGCGTCTGGAATCCGTTCACGTAGCAGATCGAGTAGACGCTCTTCGCGGGCGTGTCGGTGCTGTCGCGGGTGACGACGGTCGTGCCGCGGGGCGGGGTGTAGCCGCCGCCCAGCTGGTAGTCGAAGCCGCCGGTGGTGGGCGGGAGGGTCACGGCGGCGCTGTCGGCCCGGGCCGCGGACGGAGTGCCCGATCCTGCGCCCGCGCAGCCGACGAGACCGATCGAGAGGACGGCGGCGACCGCTGCGAGGAAGGGGGCGGCCGTGGTTCTCATGCTCGAAGCCTACGGGGGCGTCCGCCGGGCGACTGCCCCGCAAGCGGGTGGCGCGCTCAGTGCGCGATGCGGTGCGAGGTGTCGGGGCGGGTCTCCGCGACGCTGGCGGCGAGGCGGTGGCGGTCGGCCTCGAGCCTCTGCCGGTCGGCCTGGAGGCGCCGTCGGCGGGCGGCGTACTGGGCGTCGCGGCGATCCTGCGAGTCCATCCAGTAGTCGGCGACCGTCGCGAGCAGCAGGATCAGCCCCATCAGCAGCAGGGCGAGACCGACCAGGAGGAGCACGGCCACGGTGAAGTCGAGGTGGCCGACGTCGAGGCGCCCCGGGCTGATGCCGACCGCCTGGACGCCGCCGGGCGCCGTGAAGTCGGCCAGCCCGAGCCTCGTCCCTGCCCAGAGGGTCGTCGAGATCCCGGCCAGGACGGCGACGCCGGCTGTCACGGTGGCTGCTGTGTGTCTCCGCATGGTGCCGCTCCTTCGCGACCGTCTGCCCGCTCGAGGGGAGTCGCCGACGATCGGCCGACCATGACGTGAGCGTCCGTCATGCCAGCACTGTAGTCAGGCCCGATCGGCCGCGGAAGCCCCTCGAGGTCACGGTTTCAGCACGGCGCGGCTATCGCGTGCTGTGCGCCGCGTCTGCCTCGAGGACGGCGCCCTGCGTCGGCAGCTCGATCCGACCGGTCGGCGGCATCCCGTCGCCGTCGTGCCGCACCCGGAAGTGCAGGCCGGCGTCGTGGCGGAGCCGGAGGTGCTGCCGGCGGATCAGCCAGGCGATGGCCACCGCGGCCGCAGCGAAGCCGGCGGCCGAGCCGACCCCGATCGCCTCACGCGGGCCGAACGTGTTGGCCACCCAGCCCACGATGGGTGCGCCGATCGGGGTTCCGCCGGTGAAGATCGCCATGTAGAGCGCCATGACTCGGCCGCGCATCTGAGGGGCGGCGCCGAGCTGGACGGTTCCGTTGGCCGTGGTCATCAGGGTGATCGACGACAGGCCCACGGCGACGAGGACGGCGGCGAAGCTCCAGTAGGTGGGCATGAGGGCTGCGACCGCGCAGGTGACGCCGAACGAGATCGAGGCCAGGACCAGGATGCGCATGCGCGGACGCTCGCGCCTCGCCGACAGCAGAGCCCCGGTCAGCGAGCCGACCGCGACCGCGCTGGTGAGGAGCCCGAAGCCGTCGGCGCCGACCCCGAACGCCTGCGTCGCCATGGTCGAGGTGAAGATCGGGAAGTTCATGCCGAAGGTGCCGATGATGAAGATCATCACGAACACCACGACGAGATCGGGCCGCCCCTTCACGTAGCGGAAGCCCTCGCGGATCTGCCCCTTGGCCCGCACCACCTTCGGCTTGAACTGCAGCTCGCTCACGCGGATGAACCGCAGGGACGCCAGGACGGCCGCGAACGAGGCCGCGTTGATCAGGAAGACCCAGCCCGACCCGACGCCCGCGATCAGGACGCCCGCCACCGCGGGGCCGATGAGGCGCGCGCCGTTGAACGACGCCGAGTTGAGCGACACGGCGTTCGAGAGCTGCGCCGGCGGCACCAGCTCCGAGACGAAGCTCTGCCGGATGGGGGCGTCGACCGCCTGGACGATGCCGAGGAGGAGGGCGAAGCCCCACACCATCCACAGCTGGACGACACCGGTCACCACCAGGAGACCGAGGGCGAGACCGAGGGTGCCGAGCGTCGCCTGGGTGAGCATGAGCATCCTGCGCCGGTCGTATCGGTCGGCGATGAGGCCGGTGATCGGGATCATCAGGATCGGCGGCAGGAACTGCAGTGCCATCGTCACGCCGAGCGCGGTGGCGTTGTGGTCGGTCAGCTGGGTGAGGACGACCCAGTCTTGCGCGGTCGACTGCATCCAGGTGCCCGTGTTCGACACCAGTGCGCCGCCGAACCAGAGGCGGTAGTTGAAGACGCTGAGGCTCCGGAACGTGGCGCTCACGAGCGGCCCAGTTCGCGCAGGATCACGGTCGCCTCGGCCAGCGTGCGGCGCTCGTCGGCCGTCAGCCGTGCCAGCCGCGGCACCAGCCACTCGTCGCGGCGCCGCCTCGTCTCGAGCACGAAGCTCGCGCCCGCGGTCGTCGTGCGGAGGACCACCTTGCGGCGGTCGTCGGCGTCCGTGCCGCGCTCGACGTAGCCGAGGTCGACGAGGGCGTTGATGGTGCGGTTCATCGACGGGGGAGTGACTCCCTCGTGCTCGCTCAGCGCGCCGATCGTCAGCGGCTCGTGCTGGAGCAGGAAGCCGAGCGCCGCCATCTGCGCGTCGCTGACGCCGGTGTCGGCCTTCTGCTGGCGGAGTCGCCGGGAGAGACGGAGCACCCCCTGGCGTACATCGGTAGCAAGCTGAGCGTGGGCGACGGTGCGGCTGACGGGTGGAGCGGCGTCTCTGGTGTCTGTCATCGGTCATTAGCCTAACAAATTAGCTTTGCTAACTAAACCGGTAGGGCGTATCGTGTCGGTTAGACAACGAGTGTCGTGTAGAGAAGGGCGCAGGATCACCATGGGCAGGTTCGAGAACAGGGTCGCGATCGTCACCGGCGGAGGCTCCGGCATCGGGGAGGCCGTCTCCAAGGCGCTCGCCGCAGAGGGCGCCTCGGTCATCGTCACCGACATCGCGCTCGACGCGGCCACCCGCGTCGTCGACGAGATCGCAGCCGCCGGCGGCACCGCAGCCGCCTTCGCCGGCAACACGGCGATCGCCGCCGACAGCGAGAAGGCCGTCGACTTCGCGGTCTCCACCTACGGCGCGCTCCACCTCGCCGTCAACAACGCGGGCATCGGCGCGGCGCCGGCCAGGATCGGCGACTACGACGTCGCCGCCTGGGACCGCGTCGTCGGCGTCGACCTCAGCGGCGTCTTCTACGGGCTCCGCTATCAGCTCCCGGCCCTCGTCGCCGCGGGCGGCGGAGCGATCGTAAACATGAGCTCGGTCCTCGGGTCGGTCGGCATCGCGCAGAACGCCGCCTACGTCGCATCGAAGCACGCGCTCGTCGGGCTGACCAAGGTCGCGGCGCTCGAGTACTCCAAGCAGGGCGTCCGCACGAACGCGGTCGGCCCCGGCTTCATCGACACCCCGCTCGTCCGGTCGTCGCTCGACGCCGACGCGCTCGCGGGCCTCGAGGCGCAGCACGCCACCGGCCGCCTCGGCACGTCCGACGAGGTCGCGGCGCTGGTGTTGTTCCTCCTGAGCGACGAGGCGTCGTTCATCACGGGCTCGTACCACCTCGTCGACGGCGGGTACTCCGCGCACTGAGGGCTGCCGCACAGGCACTCCCGCCACGGCACCCCGCCTGGCAGACTGACGCCGTGCCCACCTTCGAGGCCGCGCGCGGCGACTACGAGTTCGTCGACGCCCACGGCGTGACCATCCACTACTACGCCTGGAAGGCGGCGAAGCCGCGCGGCGTCGTCCAGATCGCGCACGGCGTCGGCGAGTACGCCCTCCGCTACGAGGAGCTCGCGAACCACCTGGTCCGGGCCGGCTACAGCGTCTACGCCGACGACCACCGCGGGCACGGCCAGACCGGCGTCGGGCAGTGGGGCGAGGGCAGCAGGATGCTCGGCCACCTCGGTCCCGGCGGCCTCCGCGCGACGATGGACGCGATCCGACAGCTCACGGGGCTGATCCGCGAGGAGGCGGACGGGGTCCCCGTGATCCTGCTCGGTCACTCCTGGGGGTCGCTCATGGCGCAGATCCTGGTCGATGCCCACGCCGACGACTTCGACGGGGTGGTCCTGACCGGGACGGCGCTCCGAACTCCGCGGACCATGAACGGCGGCGACCTCAACAAGCGGCACGCCCACCTCGGGACCACCGGGTTCGAGTGGCTGAGCCGCGATCCTGCGATCGCCGCTGCCATGGCCGTCGACCCGTTGGTCGTCGAGGCCAGCGTGCTCAAGCTCTTCGGGCTGCGCGACGCGCTGCGGCTCTACGGGCGGCCGGCGAAGAAGCTCGCGCGCGACCTGCCGCTGCTCATCCAGGTCGGCAGCGACGATCCGCTCGGCGGCACGGCCAGCGCCGAGAAGCTCGCCCACGCCTACCTGAACCGCAGCCGCCTCACCGACGTCGAGCTCATCGTCTACGACGGCGCTCGGCACGAGGTCTTCAACGAGACGAACCGCGAGGAGGTCATGGCCGACCTCGTCGACTGGCTCGACAGCCGATACCCTGCCGCCTAACAGCCCGTCGCCTAGCCGCCCGTCGCCTAGCCGCCCGGCGGTGCCGCCCGAGTACGTTCTGACGTCGGAAGTACGATCCAGACCGTACTTCCGACGTCAGAACGTACTCCGCGCGGCGAGAGCCCCTCGGCCGTCGGCGGCCGGTCGTAGGCTGACCCCATGCACGGTGAATACAAGGTCCCCGGGGGCAAGCTGGTCGTCGTCGACCTCGACGTGGTCGACGGGAAGCTGTCGGGCTTCCGCCTGGCCGGCGACTTCTTCCTCGAGCCCGACGACGCCCTCGAGGCGATCGACCGGGCGGTCAACGGCCTCGATGCGGCGTCCGACTCGGCGACCATCGTCGACGCGATCAAGCGCGGCCTCCCCGAGGGCACGACGATGCTCGGCGTGACGGGCGAGGCCATCGCCGTCGCCATCCGCCGCAGCCTCAGCCGGGCGACCGACTGGCGCGACTACGACTGGCAGATCATCCACGACGGCCCCGTCTCGCCGAACGTGCACCTCGCCCTCGACCAGGTGCTGACCGAGGAGGTCGGCGCCGGCCGCCGCGGCCCGACGCTCCGCTTCTGGGAGTGGGACGAACCGGCCGTCGTCATCGGCAGCTTCCAGTCGCTGAAGAACGAGGTCGACCCCGAGAACGCCGAGAAGTACGGGTTCCAGGTCGTCCGCCGCATCTCCGGCGGCGGCGCGATGTTCATGGACGCCCAGTCGATCGTCACGTACTCGCTCTACGCCCCTGGCGACCTCGTGCAGGGCATGAGCTTCGCCGACTCCTACGCCTACCTCGACGAGTGGGTCATCACCGGCCTCAAGTCGCTCGGCATCGACGCGTTCTACCAGCCGCTCAACGACATCACGAGCGACAAGGGCAAGATCGGCGGGGCCGCCCAGAAGCGGCTCGGCAACGGGGCCCTGCTGCACCACGCCACCATGAGCTACGACATGGACGGCGAGAAGATGGTGCAGGTGCTCCGGATCGGCCGCGAGAAGATGAGCGACAAGGGCACCACCAGCGCCGCCAAGCGCGTCGACCCGCTCCGCTCGCAGACCGGTCTGCCCCGCGCCGAGATCATCGAGCGCCTGAAGCAGACGTTCTCGGGGCTCTACGGGGCGACGGAGGGGCACGTCACGGCCGACGAGCTGGCCCAGGCCGAGGAGCTCGTGCGCACCAAGTTCGCGACGAAGGAGTGGCTCGCGAGAGTCCCGTGATCCTGCGCCGCCCGCGTCAGCGCCGCGTGAGCTCCTCGTACTCGGCGTGCTTGCGGACGTAGTCGGCGACGTACGAGCAGGCCGGCACGACCCGCAGCGACGTGGTGGCCGCGACGTCGTCGAGGGCGTGCTTGACCAGGATCGCGGCAAGCCCCTTGCCCTGCTCCCTCGGGTCGACCTCGGTGTGCGTGAACGCGATCTGTCCGCCCGAGATGTCGTAGGCGGCGAGCCCCACCGGGCGGCCGTCGTCGAGGATCGTGTACTGGTGCTGGGCTTCGTCGTTCCGGACTTCGATGGTCATGCCGAGAACGTTACGCCGCGATGCTCACGCCGACCCGAGCCTTCTCGTCGCCCGGCCGCTGGTCGGGCGGGGCTCCAAGGCCCGCCAGAATAGGTGCATGCTCCCGCCCTGGACCCCCGAGTCGGCCGACCGCGTGGTCCACGGTGACAACCTCGAGATCCTGCCGGGCCTCCCCGACGGCGCGTTCACGGTGGTCTACCTCGACCCGCCTTTCAACACCGGCCGCAGTCAGACCCGGCACGAGACGCACTCCGTGCGGGGCTCTCGGACGGGCGCCGTGACGGGGTTCAAGGGGGTGCAGTACGAGCGGATCCGCGGCGACCTGATGAAGTACGACGACCGGTTCGACGACTACTGGTCGTTCCTCGAGCCGCGGCTGGCCGAGGCGTGGCGGCTCCTCGCCGACGACGGCACGCTCTACCTGCACCTCGACTACCGCGAGGCGCACTACGCGAAGGTGCTCCTCGACGCGCTGTTCGGCCGCGCTTCGTTTCTCAACGAGATCATCTGGGCCTACGACTACGGCGCGAAGAGCCGCAGCCACTGGCCGACGAAGCACGACACGATCCTGGTCTACGTCAAAGACCCCGCGAAGTACCACTTCGACTCCGAGGCGGTCGACCGCGAGCCGTACATGGCGCCGGGGCTCGTCACGCCCGAGAAGGCCGCCCGAGGCAAGCTGCCGACCGACGTCTGGTGGCACACGATCGTGTCGCCGACCGGCCGCGAGAAGACGGGCTACCCGACGCAGAAGCCGGAGGGCGTGGTGCGCAGGATCGTGCAGGCCTCCAGCCGCGAGGGCGACTGGGTGCTCGACTTCTTCGCAGGATCCGGCACCACCGGTGCCGTGGCCGCGGCTCTCGGGCGCCGGTTCGTGCTCGTCGACTCCAACCCCGAGGCCATCGCCGTCATGCAGCGGCGTCTGCCCGGCGCGGACTTCGTCTAGCCGGAGCAGCGGCTGCCGTCCGACGTCTCACGGACACTGCACCCTGCCGCGGCACGGTGCACAGTCCGCGAGACGTTGGGCGGCGCCCCGGACTACGCGGACTTCAGCAGCTGCTTGAAGGCGCTGCCGTGGAACACGAGGGGCTCGAGCGTCGCGTCGGCGTAGAGGCCGGTGACCTCGAGCAGGATCAGCGTGTGGTCGCCGGCCGGGTACTCGGCGTACGACTTCGTCTCGAGCCACACCGGCGACCCCTGGACGAACAGCGCGCCGTCGTCGCTCCGCTCGAGAGCGAGGTTCTCGAAGCGGGTCGACTTGTCTTTCGCAGCGATCTGCTTCGCGGTCTCTCCGTGCGTCTCGCCGAGGACCGAGATGCCGATGCGCTCGGCCCGCTTCAGGACCGGCCAGGTGGTCGACGTGTTCTGCACCGAGAACAGGACGAGCGGCGGCTCCAGCGAGACCCCGACGGTGAAGGACGACGCGACGAGCCCCTCGGGCGCACCGTCGACCTCGGCGGCCAGCGCGACGACACCCGACGGGAAGTACGAGAACGTGGTCCGCAGCAGCTGCGGGTCGGGGGAGTACGGGATCAGTGCCATGTGCGGGGTTCCTTCGTCGGGGAGGTGCTTCCATCGTGACACTCCGACCGCGGATCGTCGTCTCGACGGCGGGCACATGTCGTTCTGTTGCGCGGTCGTGCCCGCATCCTGTTCTACGCCGGATCGTGCGCGATCCTGCGTCGTCTCAGAGACTTCGAGGATTCGGGGTGGCCGGGCGGCATCGGAGATGCGTGATCTGCGCGACACGCGGTTCGGCAGACCGACGGCCCGGCAGGCCGACGGCCCGGCAGCTCCGCGAGGAGACTGCCGGGCCGTCCGTGCGACGCGGGTGCTACGAGCGGCGACCGGTCTCGTCGTCGCCGTCGGTCTCGTCGCGCGTGACGACCCGGATGCTGCCGGTGTCGGGCGAGACGGGCGAGCCCATCGCGTTGGCTGCGGCCTGAGCGGCCACCGCTGCGCGCGCGGTCTCGTCGTCGTCGGCTGCCTTGGCCTCGCGATCCTGGTGGGCCGCCTCGTCCATCGCCGAGCGGGTGCGGAGCGGCGCCGGCCGGAGGAAGAAGCTCAGGACGAACGCCGCCGCCACCACGACGAGCGCGATCGTGAAGACGGTCACCGTCGCGTTCGCGAAGCCGTCGAGGAACGGCGCCTTCAGGGCGAGCGTGGCCTTGTTCAGGAACGACGTGTCGCCGTTCAGAGCGTTGCCGAGGGCGGCCGTGCTGCCCGACTTCACTTCGGACAGCAGCTTCAGGATGCCGGAGTTGGCCGGGTCGGAGACCACCTTCGGGTCGGCCGACGCCTTCGCGAGGTCGGCGGCCAGGGTCTTGTCGCGGAACGCCGCCGGGATGGTCGACGACAGGCGCGAGAAGAGCACCGAGAACAGGATCGCCGTGCCCAGCGTTCCGCCGATCTGGCGGAAGAACGTCGACGACGAGGTGGCCACGCCGATGTCGCGCGGGCCGACCGAGTTCTGCGACGCCAGGGTCAGCGTCTGCATCAGCTGGCCGAGGCCGAGGCCGACGAAGACCATGCCGATCGAGAGGTACCACCAGGGCTTGTCGTACGACACCTGCGTGAACCAGGCGAAGCCCAGGATCATGAAGGCGGTTCCGATCGGCGGGAACATCTTGTACTTGCCGGTGCGCGAGATGATCTGACCCGACACGATCGACGAGATCATCAGGCCCAGGATCATCGGGAGCATCTGGAAGCCCGACTCGGTGGGCGTCGAGCCGTTGACCAGCTGCAGGTAGAGCGGGACGGTCAGCAGTGCGCCGAACATGCCGAAGCCGACCAGGACGCCGAGGATGGTGGCCATCGAGAAGGTGCGGCTCTTGAAGAGCTTCAGCGGGATGAGCGCGGCGTCGCCCATGGCGCGCTCCGCGACGATGAAGGCGATGACGCCGAGACCGCCGATGACGTAGCAGACCCAGGCGTTCAGCGAGCCCCAGCCCCACTCGCGGCCCTGCTCGGCGACGAGAAGCAGCGGCGCGGCGGCGACGATGACCATCGCGGCGCCCCACCAGTCGATGCGGATGTTGTCTTTGCGCTTCTGGCCGGGGATGTGCAGGAAGATGCCGACGATCACGAGGGCGATGACGCCGATCGGGACGTTGAGCAGGAACACCCAGCGCCAGCCGGTGATGAACAGGATCTGGTCGGCGCCGGCGAACAGGCCGCCGATCAGCGGGCCGATGACGCTCGAGATGCCGAAGACGGCGAGGAAGTAGCCCTGGTACTTGGCGCGCTGACGGGGAGCGAGGATGTCGCCCATGATCGTCAGCGGGAGCGCCATGAGGCCACCTGCGCCGAGGCCCTGGAGGCCGCGGAAGGCGGCCAGCATGTACATCGAGGTCGAGAAGGACGCCGCGGCGGAGCCGACGAGGAAGATCACGATCGCGATGATGAAGAGGGGCCGACGCCCGAAGAGGTCGGAGAGCTTGCCGTAGATCGGCGTCGCGATCGTCGAGCAGATGAGGTAGGCGGTGGTGACCCACGCCTGGTGGTCGAGGCCGTGGAGGTCGTCGCCGATCGTGCGGATCGCCGTGCCGACGATGGTCTGGTCGAGCGACGACAGGAACATGCCCGCCATCAGGCCGAAGATGACGAACAGGATCTGCCGGTGAGTCATGAGACCCTGCTGCTCGACGGGTGCCGTCTCTGGACCGGCTGTTGCTACCCGGGACATTGTGTCTCTTTCTCTTGTGGTGGTACCGCCTCGCCGGGCGGCGCACGCACGGGCTGCCTCTGTTCGACGTTCCTTGCGCGCGATGCAAATTTACACGACTGCCAGAGGTATTCCTAGACGGACGGGTTCCGGATCGGTCACGGTGCGCTCCTGATCCTGCGCTCGGCTGCCTCGGAAGGCCGGATGGTAACGTGACGCCCGCCGAACGAGTGGGGATCGACCGCATGAAGAAGAAGCTGGCCGGAGCCGTCTCCGCCGCCCTGGTGACGACCGCGCTGATGGCCGGCTGCACGTCCGGAGCGGGGCCCGCCGCCCCCGCGACGCTCGGGGAGGCGTCGCCGCTGAAGTCGAGCGCTGCGGGCTCCGGCTCAAGCTCGGGCTCGTCTGGCTCATCGTCGGGCTCGTCTCGCCCCGCCGCTGTGGTGGCCGTGACGCCCGCGAGCGGCTCGCTCGTCAGCGGCGAGAAGGCCACGATCAGCGGCACCTCGCTCACCGGCGTCGACAAGGTGACCTTCAACGGCGTCGCCGCGACCGACGTCACGGTCGTGAACGCGAAGACGGTCACCGCGACCGTCCCGGCGGCCGTCGACTACCAGCCGTCGAGCGGCGCCGTCGCCGTCTACAAGGGCGCGGCGCAGGTCTCCGGCTCGGCCCTGAAGTACACCTGGGCGCCCACGACCGGTGTCGACAAGGAGATGCAGTACGCCTTCGCGCACTGGAACGCGTCGACCTACAACGCCTCGTACACGAATTTTAACGCCGTGGGCGGCGACTGCCAGAACTTCGTGAGCCAGGCCCTCGCCGCACGCGGTCTCAAGCAGAGCGACGCCTGGTACTACAACTCCTCGGGCTCGCACAGCGAGTCGTGGGGCTACGCGCCGGCGTTCGACTCGCTGCTGAAGAGCACGCCGTCACTCGGCTTCACGCGGCTCGACGGCACGCAGCGGTCGCAGCTCTCCATCGGCGACCTCGCCTACTTCGACTGGAACGGCAACGGGGTGCCCGACCACGTCATGATCGTGTCGCGCCTCGCGACCGTCGACGGCAAGACTCAGGTCTCCCTCGTCGGGCACAACCTCGACTACGACTACCGCGACCTCGACACGGCCATCACGAAGGACCACCCCGGCGCGACCGTGTGGTTCTATAAGGTCCCGGCCTCGCTCTAGCCTCCCTCAGCGCGACGGCATCGACGCCTGTCGTGCCGGCGTCGCGTCAGCGGGACGGACGCAGGAGCGCGGGCACCAGGATCGCGACGGCCAGGGCGAGCGCGGCCGCGGCGGCGACGATCCCGAGCCAGACGAGCCCGGGCCCGGAGGTGTCTGCCTGCGGCGCGACGACCGTCAGGACGGCGAACGCCACGGCCTGGGCGATGAGCTGGACGACGACGTAGCGGACGAGCGGCCGGCGCAGCAGGGCCACCTGCACCCGGGCGCGGAGCGGCAGCCAGGCCGACAGCGACGCGACCACCAGCAGCAGGTGGACGGCGGCCAGCAGGATCACGAAGCGGCCCGTGTAGCCGTCCAGACCGTCGACCACGAGCGCCGCCGCCAGAAGCACGGACAGGATCGCCGCGAACGGCCCGCGAGGAAGCGAGGCGGCCCCGACGACGAGCAGCAGGGCGACCACGAGCCACCCGCTGACGCCGATCACGAGGAACGACGTGAGGCCCCCGACCACGACGGTGAGCGCGGTGACGGCGGCGGCGGGGACGGTCGGGCCGATGTCGGGGAATCCCTGCGGACGGCCGAGGAGCCGGCCGACGCCGCTCACCGCATCCTCCGCGGGCGGCTGAGGAGCCGGAGCTGAACGGCTGGCACGGCGCCGCCGTCGGCGGAGTCCCAGCGGATCCGCTCGACCCCGGAGGCGGTCATGCCGTCGAGCCGATCGGTCCGCTCGAGCATCAGCAGCCGGAACGCCGTCTGCTCCTCGCGGGTGGCGCTCTGGAGCTCCGGCTCGGGCAGGACGTCGACGGCGACGACCCGGTGGCCGGTCGAGGCCCAGGTGATCGCCATCGTGGCCGCCTGCTCGTCGAGGAAGGTCGACAGGACGACGACGAGGGAGGAGGCGGGGACGATCGGGGTTCGGACGGAGCGCACGGGCTCGCCGGTGGGAGCGATCGTGGCGATCGTCGACTGGAGGCGCTCGAGGTGGCGGGTGCCGCCGCCCGGCTCGACGGAGCGGGCCGTCCCGGCCAGGTCGCGGAAGCCCACGCGGTCGCCGGCCGCGAGGTAGGCCGCCGCGAGCGAGGACGCCGCCTCCCGGGCGAGGTCGAGGGAGGTCGAGGTCGTGACGCCGCCCTTGGCGCCCGCCCAGCGGGTGACGTCGGCGCCGACCTCGTCTCGGTCGTCGACGACCAGGACGACGATCGCGTCGGCGGTGGAGAAGGAGCGCCGGACGTAGAGCTCTCCCGGGACCTGGGCACGGCGCGCGGTCGCCTTCCAGTCGATCCTGCGGAGGCGGTCGCCGGGGGTGAAGAGGGCGACGTCGCGGAACTCGCCGCCGTCGCCCGGCGTGGTCGAGCCGTGGGCGCCGGTGATGCCGAAGACGCGGTGGGGCATCGGCAGGCTCTCCATGCGGAGGCGCGGCGCGGGGATCAGCCTCGAGCTGCTCGGCCCGGGATCGGGCGAGGTCAGCGCGATGCCGGAGGCCCCGAGCAGGGAGTAGAAGACCTCGGCGATCTCTTGCGGGCCGGAGTGCGTGATCGGGATCGTCCCGGCCAGGCGCCCGGCCGTGGCGCGATCGGCGGCGAAGCGGTGCGACCGGTCGTCGGCGGCGTTCAGCAGGATCGCGACGCCCTCCACGCCCTCGGGCAGTCGGAACGCGATCTCGTAGCCGACTCCGCTGCCGTCGCGGTCCGGGCTCAGGCGCGTCGAGACGGTCACCTCGGAGCCGCGGCGCGGCCGACGGTCGACGCCGGCGGCGACCGCGAGGAAGAGCGGCAGGGCGAGGAGCGCGAACGCAGGATGCGCGGTGACGAGAGCGAGGCCCGCGAGGAGCACGGCGGCCGACGCCCCGTAGGCCACGGGCGGGTTCACCGACCAGCGCGGAGCCCGGCGCGTCGTGTCGGCGCGCGGTGCGGGAGGACCGCCGTCGGTCACCGCGCCTCCCGGGTGTCGTCGGCAGCGCCCGCGGTGCGGACGGCACCCGCGGACGAGCTCACGCCGACCGCCGGGGGCCCGGCCACCTGCGCCACGATGCCGCCGATGATGGCGGCCGCGACGACGCCGTTCGCCCAGGCCTGCGGGGTAAGCGAGATGCGGTGCGCGAGGACGGGGATCGCCGCGGCCTTGACGTCCTCCGGGGCGACGAAGTCGCGGCCGTCCATGACGGCCCGAGCCCGCGCGACCAGCATGAGCCCCTGCGCGCCTCGGGGCGACGCGCCCACCTGGACGTCGCGGTGGCCGCGCGTCGCGTGGACGAGGTCGACGCAGTACAGCGCGATGTCGGGGTCGACGTGGACGCTCTCGACCGTCGCCTGCATCGCCGCGAGGGTCTCGGCCGTCGTCACCGCCGACACGGCGCCGACCTCGCGGCGCCGGTCGACCCGGTTGAGGAGCACCTGCTGCTCGCTCTCGCGGGCCGGATAGCCGACGGCCAGCCGCACCATGAAGCGGTCGAGCTGCGCCTCGGGCAGAGCGTAGGTGCCCTCGTACTCGATCGGGTTCGACGTCGCGATGACGTGGAACGGCCTCGGCAGCGGGAAGCTCTGCCCCTCGACCGTCACCTGGCCCTCGGCCATCGCCTCGAGGAGCGCCGACTGCGTCTTCGGCGAGGTGCGGTTGATCTCGTCGGCCAGGAAGAGGCCCGTGAAGACCGGGCCGGGCCGGAAGACGAACTCGGCCGTCGCCGGCGCGTACAGGAACGAGCCGGTGATGTCGGCGGGGAGGAGGTCGGGCGTGCACTGCAGGCGCCGGAAGTCGAGGCCGGAGGCCTGCGCGAGGCTCCTGGCCGCGAGGGTCTTGCCGAGGCCCGGCACGTCTTCGAACAGCACGTGACCGCCCGCCAGGATGCTCGCGAGGGCGAGCTCGAGGGGACGCCGCATTCCGACGACGAGCTGGCCGACCTCGTCGAGGATGCGGCGGCTGAGATCGGCGACCTCGTCGATCGACAGGGCGGGAGCGGGGGTCGAGGTGGTCACGAGTGCCTCTCGGTCGGTGTTCCCAGCGCCTCGATGGCGCTGAGCAGGCGGGTGAAGGAGACGAGGTCGAGGTTGGAGCGCCGCCGCGTCATCAGGGTGCGGACGACGCCGGGCGCGAGCACCTGCTCGATCTCGTCGCGGTCGGCAGGATCGAAGAGGTCGAGACCGTACAGGAACAGCAGCCGGTGCCGTGCGGCCTCCCTCGCCCGGCCGAGCGTCTTCTCGTGGACGCCGCCGCGCGTCTTCATCGACCAGCTCAGCGTCTCGACGTCGCGTCGCGCCCCCGGGGACCTCCGTGCGGGCCGTGCGGGCCAGACGGCGGCGTCGGCCTTCTGCACGGCGATCCAGGTGACGCCGATCGCGGCGGCCGCGACCGACACCAGGGCGGACCGGGGGATCTCGAGCCCGAAGTACCAGCAGGTCGCCCCGACGACGAGGGCGAGGACCAGGACGAGGACGGTGAGACGGCGGAGCGGGGGCGCAAAGAGACGCAGGACCGGTCGGAGCGGGCGCTGGATCCTGTCGTCGTCGGGTTCGATCACGGGGCCGCCTCGCCGTCGGGCTCGGCCGTGCCGTGCTGCTCCCACTGGGCCTGCAGGGTCTCGAGCGACCGCCGCGCCGAGGCGACGTCGTCGGGGCTCGCGGTCGCGTCGCCGAAGCGCACGGCGAGGTACAGCCGCCGCAGCGTCGACAGCGCGACCGGGTCGACCTCGACGCGCTCCAGGATGCGGGAGGTGAACTCGGTCGGCGTCTCCGACTCGGTGCGGCGGAATCCTGCGTCTTCGGCTGCCTCCTGGAGGCCCAGCCAGGCCTCGATGATCGCGTCGCGCGGCGACCGGTCTTCGTCGAGGGCGGCCAGGGCCCGTCGGAGCCCCCGCCGGAGGTAGGGCATGCTCGTCTCGACCGAGGGGTCGTCGGGCACGTCGGTCAGGTCGGTGATGTCGCTGAGGGGCGCGACGACGCCGGTGGTGCGGGCGCGGAGGCGCTTGACGAGCCAGCGCACGACGAAGAAGGCGACCGCCGCGAGGGCCAGGACGGCGAGGAGGACCACGAGCCAGGTGAGGTCGGGACCCGGGTGCGTGCGAGGCGCGGGCGGAGGCGTGGAGCTCGCGATCGGGCGAGGCGAGTTCGTCTGGACGAGCGGCCTCGGCGTGATCGTCATGCCCGGGAACCACCGCGGACCGGTGAACCGGAGCGAGCCTCCGACGGCGGCGCCCACGGCGATCAGGATCGCGAGGACGCCCGCGAGCAGCGCGGCGACCGGGACGCGCCTGGTGCGCTCCTCGGTCTCGGTGCTCTCGCTGCTCATGGAATCGACGCTACCCGACCGCGGCCGCGTGGCTCTCCGTTGTCCACAGGCCGGAGAGAGCCTGTGCCAGCCCGCGTGAGAGCCTGCGTCAGCCCGCAGAGGGGCTGTGTCAGGCCGCGACCCCGAGGCCGTCGAGGGCCTTCTCGAAGATGGTGAGGCCCTTCATGCCGGGGAGGCTCGCGATGTTGTTGTCGAGCTTGCGCATCTCACGGCGGCCGTCGACGCCCGACATGATCTGGCCGAAGACGAACTGGACGTCGTCGCGGTCCATGATGCTGGAACCGACGGGGGCCCAGAACTTCGACAGGAGCAGACGGGTGAGCTTCTGGGCGCGCTTGCTCTTCTCGAGGCGGGCGCGGGCCTGCGACACGTAGAAGGCGACGTGGCGGGTCTCCTGCTTCGCGATCCTGCGGAGGAGCTCGCCGAGCACCGGGTCGGTCTCGAGCTCGGCCATGCGCTTGTACGCGCTGACGGCCGACCACTCGTTGGCGGCGCCCCACGACATGTGGACGGCGACGAAGTCGCTGCCGACGATCTTGCCCAGCATGGACTGCTTGATCGGGTCGAGGCGGTCGCGCCAGCCGAGCTTGAGGCGCGAGGCGCGGAGGGCGTCGTAGTCGACCGTGATGCCGTGCACCTCGAGGACGGCTCCGAGGGCCTCGCCGTGCCAGAACTCCTCGCGGTTCCACATGGTCATGAAGGTCGAGATCTCGCCCTCCTTGTGGGAGGGGGTGGTCAGCAGGTCGCGGGTGTAGCAGACCGTGTGGTACTCGACGTCGGCCATGTAGCGGAGCGTGCGCAGCGTCTCGGGCGAGAGGGGGTTCTCGCGGAAGTGATCGAGATCGAGGTCGTCCCAGCCGAGGCGCTCAGAGGTCGCGGCGTACTTGTCGATATCGAATGCCATTGCATGTCGGAAGAGGAATATGTCCTCTTCCACTCCCTTCGGGTTGGACTAGTCGTCGGTGCGGGCGGCCCCTGCGACATAGGACGAGGTTAGCTGCAAAGGCCCGCGCTTCCAATCGCGGATCCTCCACTTTCTTCGGAGCGCCTCCCGCGACAGATTGGCGTCGGGGTTCACTGCGCTTGGATTTCCCAGCAATTCGAGCCACACGAGGTCGGAATGGCTGTCACCGTATCCATAGGAGGCCGCCAGGTCGAAGCCGTTCCGCTCGGCGTACTGGACCAGCCACGCGGCCCTCGCCTCGTCGACCAGCGGGGGTCTCGCGAGGTATCCGGTGAAGATGCCGTCTCGGGCATGCATCGTCCCGGCGACGACCTCGTCGAACAGGTCGGCGAGGGGTGCGGCGAGTGCGCCGATCGATCCGGTGACCAGGATCGTGCGATGGCCGGCTGCGCGATGGGCGGCCAGGCGCTCGAGCGCCTCGGGCATCGTGTGCCGCAGCATCGTCTGCGCGAAGCCGCCCGAGACGACCTCCTCGAGCCTCTTCACGGGCATGCCCTCGTAGCGGCGGAGGAACGCGCGGATGAACTCGCCACGGTCGCGCTGCTCGGCGCGGAGGTAGCCGGGGAGGGAGGCGAGGAGGCTCGCGACCTCGCCGGGCCAGCTGGCCTTGCCGAAGCCCTCGCCGCGCACCCAGAGGTACTGCTCGACGATGTTCGAGTCGACGACCGTGCCCTCGAGGTCGAAGACGGCCACGACGTCGCTGCGCTGCGGCAGAGCCTCCTCCTTGCGGGCCGACGACGCCGGTCGGACGCTGAACGCCCGGGTCATCGTCGTCACGGCGGGGAAGTGGATGCCCTGGAAGTAGTCCTCCCACTGGATGTCGGCCACGTCGAAGCCGATGTCGGCGACGACGTCGGCAGGCTGACTGTCGGCCAGGGCCTTCTGGAGCGCCTTGGTCCGGCGGTCGTCGAAGATGATCTCGGACTGGATGTAGTGGCGGTAGAGGTCGGTGAGGCTCTGGAGCGACTCGAGGTCGCTCCGGCGCTGGTCGACCTGGGCGAGGGCCCGACGGGTCCGGTCGGTGGAGGGCATGCGGATGAAGACGCGCTCGCGGGCGTCGTTCAGCCGCCCCTGGAGCCGCACGGCCCGTTCGACCTTGCGTCCGCCCGGGAACCGCCACACCGGCGCCTCGATCGAGCCGCTGTCGGGCGTCGGCAGCGGGTTCGCCGTGAAGAACATGCTGAGGTTCGAGAACATGCGGTGGATCGGGAGCGGGTTGCTCGCTCCCGAGCTGATGTGGAAGTACTGGGCGTCGCCGGCCCCGGCGGGGTTCGCGGACACCACCAGGATGACGTTCACGACGTAGTCGACCGGGATCACGTCCAGCACGCTGTCCGGGACGCCGGGGAACTCGGGCAGCATCCCGCGGCCGTAGGCCATGATCAGCGGGTCGGCGACCTTGAAGCCGTCGATCCAGCCGGGATAGGGGTGCCGGAGAGCGCTCTCGACGATCGCGGGGCGCACGAACGAGAGACGGTGTCCGGCTGCGGCCCACATCTGCTCGGCGGCACGCTCGGCGAACGCCTTGGTCAGCGTGTAGACGTCGGTCCAGCCGAGGCTCTCTGCCCGCATCCTGCCGTGGTCGACCAGCTTGGCCTTGACCCACTCGGCGCGAGCCGCCTCGGCCTCGCGCGAGACCGCGAGCGGCCCCTCCTTGCCGTGCTTCCCGCGGGCGTCGGCCATGAAGCGGCGGAGCACCTCGGGCTGGCGCGACGCGAGCTCGACGCGCGAGCGGGCGGCCCGCGCCGCCTCGAACTCGGCACGCCAGTCGACGTCGTGCGTGAGGCCGGCCTCGGGGAACACGCCCTTGCGCAGCCCTCCGACGTACGCCGTCGAGACGTGGACGACGTGGGGCGAGGTGCCGGTCGCGAGGAGGGCCTCGTAGAGTCCGACGGCGCCGCCGACGTTCGTCTCGAAGGCCTGGTCGATCGGCGGGTCGAACGAGACGCTGGAGGCGGAGTGGATCACGAGGTCGAGGTCGTCGGGCAGAGGGGGGACGCTGTCGAGGCCGCCCTCCAGCACGCGGAGCCGCGTCGTCAGAGCGTGCTCGACGGCCTCGGCACCGACGCGGTCGCGCCACGACTTGAAGACGGGCTTCCGCAGGAGGTGGCGCAGGCGGTCGACGCCGCTGGTGCCGCTCTTGACGCGGATGAGCAGCGAGACGGTCGTCTCGGGGTGGTCGGCGAGGAGCCGCTCGAGGATCGCCTGCCCGACGAACCCGGTGCCGCCCGTCAGGAGGACGTGCTGCGTTCCGAGGTCGATGGTGATGTCGCCTGATTCGGCCACGGTTCGTCCTTCCTGCCCGGTCGGGGGCGTGTCTTCGTCTGGTGCTCCGGCGTCGCGGGTCGCCGTCACGCGGCGAGCTCCCGGGGCGTCACGGGAGGAGCTTCCGGACGGTGGCCTGGGCCACGCGGTCGTCGAGCCCCGGGAGACCCGCGATCCTGCGCCCGATCTCTTCGGCACGGGCGACCCCGTCGACGCCCCCGAAGGTGAAGCGCTCGAAGAGGTCGCGGTCGACGGCGGCGCGCTCGACGCCTCCGATCGGCCAGGCGGCGGTGCGGAGGGCCGTCTTGACCTGTCGCACGGCCCGCGGGGAGTCGCGGAGCCTCCAATCGGTCTCGTCGGCGAAGAAGGCCTCGTGGCGGGTCTTGACGGACTGGATCCGCAGGATCGCCGCCCGGAGCGCCTCGGACGAGGTCGTCTCGCGCAGCCGGTCGTATGCCGCTCGGAGTATCCACTCGTCGATGAGCCCGGCCGTCATGTGGATGGCCACGATCGGGGCACCGAGTCCGACGGCGGCCACGGCCCGGCGGATGGGGCCGCTCCGCTGGATCGCCTCGTCGGCGCTCTTCCGGGGCGCGCCCTCGGGGATCTCGCGGGTGCGGGGGAGACCGTGGGCCTCGAGCACGCTGTCGAGGGCGTCGGCGATCCAGAACTTCTCGAAGGCCCAGGTGACGAGGAACGCCGTGACCCGCGCGTCTTTGTGCGTCGCGGTGACCAGCAGGTTGCGGAGGTGCTCCATCGTGGCGGCCTCGAGCCGCTCGAGGTACCGGACCAGATCGAGGGTGGCCGTGTCGAGCGGAGCGTCTGCGAACGACGTCAGGTCGAGCTCGGCGCGGAAGCTGCCCTGCGCCGTCCGCGTGAACGCGCGGATGTCGAAGGGGCCCTCGTTCCGCGGATCGTCGTGACGGGTGGTCATGGAACGTCTGCCTCCGGAGCGGGCGTCAGCGGTGATCGATGCACGAAGTTGCCCGTGAAGACCGTATCGTAAGCGGCATGGCTGTAGCGCTCGTGACCGGGGGCACATCCGGCATCGGTGCCGAATTCGCCCGCCAGCTCGCACAACGTGGATACGACCTCGTTCTCGTCGCCCGAGACGAGGCCCGACTCGACGCCACGGCGGGCGAGCTCCGCGCCCTCGGTCGATCGGTCGAGGTCCTCTCCGCCGACCTCTCGGACCGCGACGCCGTCGACCGCGTCGCCGCTCGCCTCGAAGATCCCGACCGGCCCGTCGACCTCCTGGTGAACAATGCCGGTTTCGGCATGCACGTGCCGCTGACCTCCGGTCGACAGGACGAGCTCGACCTCGGCTTCGACGTCATGGTGCGCGCCGTGCTGGTTCTCTCCGGCGCTGCCGCCCGGGCGATGCGCGACCGCGGCTACGGCCGGATCATCAACGTCTCGTCCACCGCGGGCCTGCTCGCCATGGGCGCCTACTCGGCGATCAAGGCGTGGGTGACCTCCTTCTCGGAGGGCCTCGCAGTCGAGCTGAAGGGCACCGGCGTCACCGTCACGGCGGTCCTGCCCGGCTGGGTCCGCACCGAGTTTCACGAGCGCGCCGCCATCACGACCTCGAGCATCCCAAACTCCCTCTGGCTCGACGCCGAACAACTGGTGTCCGCGTGCCTGCGCGACGTCGACAAGGGCAGAGTGATCTCCATTCCAACGGTTCGGTACAAAATGCTCGTCGGGTTGCTGCGTCACGCACCCAAGAGCGCCGTGAGAGGCGTCTCCGGCGCCATCTCGTCAAGCAGGAAGAAACCGGTGGAGGCATGATCGTGGACGATCGGCAGAGCGAACCGCCGAAGAACGAGACCTCGGAGCCGGGGGCGGACAGCGAGCCGGTCGGGCGCGTGCCGATCGAGGCCGAGGGCGCGCAGGATCCTGCGACTCCGGTCCACCCGCGCCTCGCCGCGGTCGCGGGCCGGGTCACCGACACCGCGGAGGACGTCCGCGCACGCCTCGGCGACACCGCCGTCGACGTCTCGGACCGCTTCAACTCGCGCGTCCACGCGATGGCCCGCTTCGTCGCCCAGCGCTGGGTCATGAAGCCCACCATCTGGTCGATCACCGACGTGACCGTGCTCGGTCGTGAGAAGCTCACCGGGCTCGACGGCGGGTTCGTGCTCGTCGCGAACCACTCGAGCCACCTCGACGCACCGCTCATCGTCGGCGCGCTGCCCCGCAAGCTGTCGCGCTACCTCGCGACCGGGGCGGCGGCCGACTACTTCTTCGACGTCTGGTGGCGCCGCGGGCTGACGTCGCTGTTCTTCAACGCGTTCCCGATCCAGCGGGGCGGCAAGCGCGGCTCCAAGAAGAGGCCCGCCTCGCGCGCGTCGGAGTCCGCGGTCAGCGCCGCGTCGCTCCTCACCCGGGGGTTCCCGGTCCTGGTCTTCCCGGAGGGCACGCGCTCGAAGGACGGCGAGATGGGCCCGTTCAAGCCCGGTGCCGCCCGCCTCGCCGCCGCCTGCGACGTCCCCATCGTCCCGCTCGCCCTGATCGGTGCGAATATCGCGCACCCGCGGGGCTCGCACTGGCCGAGGCCCGGGCGGCTGCCCGTCGGCGTCGCCTTCGGGACCCCCATGCGACCCGCGACGGGAGAGACCGCCATCGCGTTCTCGAACCGTCTCCGCGACGAGATACTGCACCTGAAGTCCCAGTACTCCGCGGATATCCTGGGGACGTCCGCACCATCCGAAGGAGCCCGCCCGTGACCGATCTGAAGCCGAAGACGACCGCAGGGGCGGTCGACGGTCCCGACGTCAAGCACATGAAGTGGTGGGGCTGGGGTGTCGAGGGCACGGCCTTCCACCACGAGGACAAGCCCGCGTTCGCACCGTTCGTGAAGAAGATGGTCGGCGTCGACCTCGGATCCGACGCGATCACCGCCGCACCCGCCTTCGACGAGCTCGACATCCCGGCCTCGCGCCTCAGCTCCGAGGTCGCGTCGTCGCTGTCGCTCGTCGTCGGCGAGGGCAACGTCGTCACCGGCGACCTCGAGCGGGTCGTGCACACCTACGGCAAGAGCATCCGCGACCTCATCCGCATCCGCGGCAACATCTTCCCGCGCGTGCCCGACGCCGTCGTCTACCCGGCCACCGAGTCCGAGGTCGCCAAGATCGTCGCGGCCGCCGTCGAGTACGACCTCGTGCTGATCCCGTTCGGCGGCGGCAGCAACATCGTCGGCTCGCTCGAGCCCATGCCCGACGAGGAGCGCATGGTCGTCTCGCTCGACATGGGCCGCCTCGACCGCGTGCTCGACATCGACGAGGACGGCCGCGTCGCCCGGATCCAGGCCGGTGCGCAGGGTCCTGACATCGAGGAGCAGCTCAACGCCAAGGGCTGGACCATGGGGCACTTCCCCGACAGCTTCACGCACTCCACTCTCGGCGGCTGGGTCGCCACCCGCTCGTCGGGCATGCAGTCCGACAAGTTCGGCGACATCGCCGATATGACCAAGGGCCTCCGGATGGTGCGCCCCGACGGCGTCGTCGTCATCCGCGCCGTGCCGTCGGCCTCGACCGGACCGTCGCTCCGCGAGATGATCCTCGGCTCCGAGGGCCGCCTCGGCGTCATCACCGAGGTCACCGTGCAGGTGCACCGGATCCCCGAGCAGCGCGAGATCCTCGCCTACCTCTTCCCCACCTGGGAGGCCGGCCTCGCCGCCATGCAGGCGATCGCGGAGAGCGACGCCAACCCCTCGGTGACGCGCGTCTCGAACGAGATCGAGACCGAGATGTCGTTCGCGACGTCGAAGGAGAGCAAGGGCGTCTCGGCGCTCGTCATGCAGGGGCTCCAGCGCTTCCTGAAGGTGAAGGGCTGGGACCTCACCAAGATGTGCCTGTCGTTCATCGGCTACGAGGGCTCCGAGGAGCACGTCTCCATCAACCAGAAGCTCGTCGCCAAGATCGTCAAGAAGCACGGCGGGATCGGCGTCGGCAAGGGTCCGGGTGTTCTCTACGACCAGAAGAAATTCGACACGCCCTACCTTCGCGACTTCTTCCTCGACCACGGCGGCGCGGCCGACGTCTCGGAGACGTCCGCGCCCTGGTCGAAGCTGCTGCCGCTCTACACCGAGGTCTACGCCGCGGCCAACCGCGCCTTCGAGAAGGTCGGCGTGCAGGGCCTGATCATGGCGCACCTGTCGCACTCGTACCACTCGGGCGCCTGCCTCTACTTCACCTTCGCGTTCGAGCACGGCGACAACGCCCTCGAGCAGTACGACGTGGTGAAGAAGGCCATCCAGGATGCGTTCATCCAGGAGGGCGGGACCGTCTCGCACCACCACGGGGTCGGTCTCGAGCACGCACCGTGGCTCGGGCAGGATGTCTCGCTGCCGGGCCTCGCCCTCATGCAGGGGCTCCTCGACTCCGCCGACCCGAAGCGCAACTTCAACCCGGGCAAGGTCACCGGCAAGTAGGTCGTCGCGCTGGCCTGGCGCGGCGCCGGGCCGGGCGCGTGGCCGGGCCGGGCGGGGGGCCGGGCCGCGCGGGGCCGACCCGGGTCAGGCCCGGGCCGGCGCTGCTCGTCAGGCCCCGAGCGCGGCGTCGACGATCGTCTTCGCCTCCTCCTGCACCCGCTTCAGGTGCTCCGGGCCCTCGAACGACTCGGCGTAGATCTTGTAGACGTCTTCGGTGCCGGACGGCCGGGCTGCGAACCAGGCCTTCTCGGTGACCACCTTGACGCCGCCCACGGCTGCGCCGTTGCCCGGCGCCTCGCTGAGCTTTGCGACGATCGGGTCGCCGGCCAGCTCGGTCGCGGTGATGTCGTCGCCGCTGAGCTTGCCGAGGCGAGCCTTCTGCTCCTTCGAGGCTGCCGCGTCGACGCGCTGGTAGACCGGGTCGCCGAACCTCTCGGTGAGTCCGCGGTAGAGCGCGGAGGGCGACTTGCCCGTGACAGCCAGGATCTCGCTGGCCAGGAGGGCGAGGATGATGCCGTCTTTGTCGGTGGTCCAGACCGAGCCGTCGCGGCGGAGGAACGACGCACCGGCGCTCTCCTCCCCGCCGAAGGCGACGCTCCCGTCGACCAGGCCCGGGACGAACCACTTGAACCCGACCGGCACCTCCCACAGCCGGCGGCCGAGGTCGTCGGCGACGCGGTCGATGATCGACGACGACACGAGCGTCTTGCCGATCGCCGCGTCGGGCCGCCAGTCGGGGCGGTGCGCGTACAGGTAGTCGATCGCGACCGCGAGGTAGTGGTTGGGGTTCATCAGCCCGCCGTCGGGCGTCACGATGCCGTGGCGGTCGGCGTCGGCGTCGTTGCCGGTGACGATGTCGAACTCGTCCTTCCGGGAGACGACGCTCGCCATGACCGACGCGCTCGACGGGTCCATGCGGATCTTCTCGTCCCAGTCGAGAGTCATGAAACGCCAGGTCGGGTCGACCTCGGGGTTCAGGACCGTCAGGTCGAGACCGTAGGTGTCGCGGATCGCGGCCCAGTACTCGACGCTCGCGCCGCCGAGGGGGTCGGCGCCGATACGCACGCCGGCCTTCTTGACCGCGTCGAAGTCGATGACGTTCGCCAGGTCGTCGACGTAGCCGCGGAGGAAGTCGTGCCTGCCGGGGGCGGCCTCGCCGCGCCGCACGTCGCCGCTGCCGGCCGCGATGATCTCGTTGGCGCGGTTCGCGATCCACGAGGTGGCGTCGCTGTCGGCGGGGCCGCCGTGCGGCGGGTTGTACTTGAAGCCGCCGTCGCGGGGCGGGTTGTGGCTCGGCGTCACCACGATCCCGTCGGCCTGGTCGTCGTGGGAGGGGTCGTTGTTGTAGACCAGGATCGCGTGACTCACCACGGGCGTCGGCACGTAGCCGCCCTCGGCGTCGGCGAGCACCGTCACCCCGTTGCCGGCCAGGACTTCGAGCGCCGTGCGCTCGGCCGGAGCCGACAGCACGTGGGTGTCGCGCCCGATGAACAGCGGCCCGGTGATGCCCTGACCGGTGCGGTACTCCACGATCGCCTGCGTGATCGCAGCGATGTGCGCCTCGTTGAACGCGGCGTCGAGCGACGAGCCCCGGTGGCCCGAGGTGCCGAAGACGACCTTCTGCGAGGGGTCGGCGACATCGGGGACCAGGTCGTAGTAGGCAGCGGTCACCGCCTCCGGGTCGATGAGGTCGGAGTCTTGGGCGTAGGTGCCGGCACGATCGGTCATGCGTCTCATAGTGGCACTGGACGAGGGCCTCCGCCGAGTTGTCCACAGGCGTTCCCGGCGCCGTCGACCCGTCGCGATCCTGCCCTAGGCTCTGATCCATGCCAGACCACCACTCGGCCGACCACTCGGCCGACCACTCGGCCGACCACTCGGCCGACCACGACGTGAGCGACCCCCGCGTGAGCGACCCCGCGACGACCTACAGCTACCTCGGCCCCGCGGGCACCTTCACCGAGGCCGCCCTCAAGCAGGTGCCCGAGGCCCAGGGCAGGTCGTGGCGCAGCGTCAACAACGTGGGCGAGGCTCTGGCCGACGTCGTCGCAGGCCGGAGCGTCGCGGCGATGATCGCCATCGAGAACAGCATCGACGGCGGGGTCAGCGCCACTCAGGACGCCCTCGCGAAGGTGCCCGGGCTCCGGATCCTGGGCGAGTACCTGGTGCCCGTGACGTTCGACCTCGTCGCCCGGCCGGGCAAGACGCTCGACGACGTGCGGGTGGTGAACGCGCATCCGGTCGCCTACGCCCAGTCGCGGCTGTGGCTCGACCGCACGCTCCCCGCCCACGGCCACCTGCCGGCGACGTCGAACGTCGCAGCGGCCGCGGCGCTCCTCCCGCCCTCCGACGGCGACGACGTCGTCGGGGTGCTCGCCGACGCCGCCATCGCGCCGCCCGGCATCACCGAGCACTACCCGCTCGAGGTCCTCGCCCGCGGCGTGGGCGACAACCCCAACGCGGTCACCCGGTTCGTGCTCGTCGGGCGGGCCTCGGCCGTGCCGCCGGCCACGGGCTCCGACAAGACGTCGATCATCGCCGAGCTGCCCGACGACCGGGCCGGCGGGCTCCTCGACATGCTCGAGCAGTTCGCGACGCGCGGCATCAACATGAGCCTGCTGCAGTCGCGGCCCATCGGCGACGCCCTCGGCCGGTACCGCTTCGTCATCGACCTCGACGGGCACATCCTCGACGAGAGGGTCGCCGACGCCCTCCTCGGGCTCAAGCGCTTCAGCCCGAACGTGATCTTCCTCGGGTCGTACCCGCGGGCCGACCGGCAGGAGGTCACCGTCACTCCGCGCTACGACAACGCGGCCTTCGTCGAGGCGCGCGACTGGCTCCGCGGCCTGGTGGCGGGCGAGCCGCAGTAGGCGGCGGCCTAGGCCGGGACCCGCACCCGGAGTGCCAGCGGGTCGACCCAGGCCTTGATCGCGACCGCGAGGCCGTGCGAGTCGCCGTCGAGCTCGAAGTCCTGCGGCGAGTCGAGGCGCACCACGAGCTGCGCGCCCTTCATGTAGCGGACCGTCTTGATCTCGGGCGTGTGCTCCATGATCTTGCGGCCGGTGCGGCTCCTGCGCAGCACCCCGTTCTCCCACACGATCTTGAGCCAGATGCCGATCCAGTCGATCCTGTGCTCCGGCCGGAGCGCCACGATGTCGAAGATGCCGTCGTCGATCGCGGCGTCGGGCAGCAGCATCAGGTTGCCGGGCAGGAGGCCGCAGTTGCCCAGGATGATCGTGTTCGTCCGCATGGTCTTGCGGCCGGTGCCGTCGAGGTCGTAGCGGATCGTCATCCGGTTGTCGTCGCGGAGCGAGCGGATGATCGCGTCGACGTAGGCGAGCCAGCCCACGCGCTTCTTCAGCTTGTCGTTCGTGTTGGCGAGCATCTTCGCGTCGAGCCCGAGACCGGCCATGACGACGAAGACGCGGCGGTCGCGCGACCCGTCGGCGTTCTCGATGTCGACGACGCCCACGTCGATCGGGCGGTCGACGCCGTGGAACACCGTCGAGATGGCCGTGTCGAGGTGGTCGAGGCTCAGCTTCAGGTTGCGCGCCAGCAGGTTGCCGGTGCCCGACGGGAGGAGGCCGAGGGCGGCGTCCGTGCCGCGAAGGGCCTCGGCCACGCTCCTGACCGTGCCGTCGCCGCCGGCCGCGACGACCACGTCGGCTCCGGCGGCGAGGGCCTGCGCCGTGACGCCTCCGCCCGGGTCCTCGACCGAGGTGGCGTAGTAGAGGGTCTCGTTCCAGCCCGCTGTCTTCTGGTGTCGCTTGACCGACTTCTCGATGTCGGCGAGCGAGACCTTGATCGGGTTGTACACGACCGCGGCCGTCTTCCGGGCCGTCTCCGCCTCGGCTCGGGCCGCAGCCGGGCTCGCGGGGCCGGCGGACGAGGAGGGGGAGTTCATGGCCCAACCGTATTCGACAGGAAGTGCCGTCGTGTGCCGGTCGTGTTACGAGCGGCTGCCTCTGCCGCTCTCCACAGGTGCCCTGCTGCTGCGCCTCTGCTTCTCCACAGGTGCTGCTCGAGCCCGACGAGCGCGACGGCGATTCCTTAGGATGGACCCGTGATCGATCCCCAGCTCCTCCGCGACGCCCCCGACCTCCTCAAGCAGAGTCAGCTGGCGCGGGGTGAGTCCACCGACGTGGTCGACGCGGCCGTCGCCGCCGACATCGAGCGGCGACGCGCGATCGCCGCCTTCGAAGACCTCCGTGCCGAGCAGAACGCCTTCGGCAAGACGGTCGCGAAGGCGCCCAAAGACGAGAAGAAGCAGCTCGTCGCCGAGGCCCAGCTCCTCGCGGGCCGCGTCAAAGAGGCGAGCGCGGTGTCGACCGCGGCCGACGAGGCCTTCGACGCCGCGATCCGAGCCATCGCGAACCCCGTCCTCGAGGGCGTCCCCGCCGGCGGTGAAGAGAACTTCGCGACGCTGCGCACGCACGGCGAGCCGAAGACGTTCGACTTCGAGCCGCAGGATCACGCCGACCTCGGCGAGAAGCTCGGCGCGATCGACATCAAGCGCGGCACCAAGGTGTCGGGCTCGCGCTTCTACTTCCTCCGCGGCGTCGGTGCGCGCCTCGAGCTGGGCCTCATGCACATGGCCCTCGACAAGGCCATCGCCGAAGACTTCACTCCGCTCATTACCCCCACCCTGGTGCGGCCCGAGGTCATGGCCGGCACTGGGTTCCTCGGCTCGCACGCCGACGAGGTCTACTACCTCCCGGCCGACGACCTCTACCTCACCGGCACGAGCGAGGTCGCGCTCGCCGGGTACCACGCCGACGAGATCCTCGACGTGTCCTCGGGGCCGATCAGGTACGCGGGCTGGTCGACCTGCTACCGGCGCGAGGCCGGTGCTGCCGGGAAGGACAACCGCGGGATCCTGCGGGTCCACCAGTTCAACAAGCTCGAGATGTTCACCTACGTGCACCCCGACGAGGCCGAGGCGGAGCACGAGCGGCTCGTGTCGTTCCAGGAGCAGATGCTCCAGGCGTGCGAGCTGAGCTACCGCGTCATCGACGTGGCGGCGGGCGACCTCGGGTCGAGCGCCGCGCGCAAGTTCGACATCGAGGCGTGGGTGCCGACGCAGGGCACCTACCGCGAGCTGACGTCGACCTCGAACTGCACCACGTTCCAGGCCCGGCGCCTCGACATCCGGTACCGCACCGAGAGCGGCAAGACGGCTCCCGTCTCGACGCTCAACGGCACGCTCGCCACCACGCGCTGGATCGTCGCGATCCTCGAGACGCACCAGCAGGCCGACGGGTCGGTGGTCGTGCCGACGGCCCTCCGCCCCTACCTCGGCGGTCTCGAAGTGCTGGAGCCGGTCGCGTGAGCACCCCCAGCGAGACCACCGCTCCCGCGCGCGTGGCACCCGGCGACACCTGGCTCGTCGCGCTCGACGTCGACGGCACGATCATGACCGAGGGCGGCTCCATCAGCGACGCCGTCCGGGGCGAGATCCAGCGCCTCCGCGACCAGGGCCACCAGGTCATGATCGCGACGGGCCGGTCGGTCGACATGACACTGCCGGTGCTCGAGCGGCTCGACCTGCACTCCGACTACGTCGTCTGCTCGAACGGTGCGATCACCCTGGGCCGAGACGACACCGACAACACCGGTTACTCTCCCGTGTACATCGAGGAGTTCGACCCGCGCGACGTCCTGACGACCATCAGCGACAAGCTCGAGGGTGCCGGCTACGCGGTCGAGGACGCCCACGGCAACATGTTCTACAAGGGCGACTTCCCCCAGGCGAGCATCACCGACACCAGTCGTGAGGTGGACTTCGACGAGCTGCTGACGATCTCGGCGACGCGCGTCGTCGTGCTGTCGCCCAGCCACAGCCTCGAGGAGTTCCTCGAGATCGTCGAGAGCATGGGCCTCCACAAGGTCTCGTACAACGTCGGCTGGACCGCCTGGCTCGACATCGCCCCCTTCGGTGTCACGAAGGCGACCGCGATGGAGCGGGTCCGCTCGCTCCTCGACATCCCGGCCGACCGGGTGATGGCGGTCGGCGACGGCCGCAACGACATCGACATGCTGACCTGGGCTGCTCGCTCGGGTCGAGGTGTCGCCATGGGCCAGGCGCCCGACGACGTGCTCGCGGTCGCCTCCGAGGTCACCGGCGCCGACGTCGACGACGGCCTCGCGGCGGTGCTGGCGACGCTCTGATCCTGCAGCACTCGACCTCGACGCAGGGCCGCAGGATCCCCGGGCACCCTGTCGGATAGACTCGCACCGGCTGCGATCCTGCACGGGGCTGCACGCCGGGAGGGCTGTCCGAGCGGCCGATGGAGCTTGTCTTGAAAACAAGTGAGGGTAAAACCTTCGTGGGTTCGAATCCCACGCCCTCCGCATGAGCACCACGAGCGCCGAGGGCGCGACCCCGAGCGGCACCGGCCGCACCGTCCAGCTCCGCCGCTACGTGCTCGTCGACGGCCTGCTCGACGACTTCACCGCGTGGTGGCGGTCGCGCCTGGTCCCGGCGCGCCGGGCGTACGGCTTCGACATCGAGTTCTCGTACGCGCTGCCCGAGACGTCCGAGTTCGTCTGGGCCGTGAGCCTCCCGGGCGACGCCGACGCGTTCCGCGCCGTCGAGGCCGACTACCTGGCCTCCCCCGAGCGCGCGGCGGCCTTCGACGGCCAGCCGACCTGGACGACGTCGCAGGCGGTCGCGCTGGTGCGCGAGGTCCCGGCGGCCTAGCGACACCGACCGAGCGCCCGACCGACCGACCGGCACCAACCCGGTGCCGACGTAGGCTGGGTGCATGGCCACAGTCCTCCTCGTCCGACACGGCCGCACCACCGCCAATGCCTCCGGCACCCTGGCAGGCAGGACGCCGGGGGTGCGGCTCGACGAGGTCGGGCGTGCGCAGGCGCAGCGCACCGCCGAGCGGCTCGCCGCGGTGCCTCTGGTCGGGGTGGTCTCGAGCCCGCTGGAGCGCTGCCGGCAGACGGCGAGGGCGATCCTGCGCCTTCAGGCCTCCGAGCCGTCGACGCCCATCGAGCGCGCCATCACCGAGTGCGACTACGGCGACTGGCAGGGCCGCAAGCTGAGCGAGCTCGCTAAAGAGGACCTCTGGAAGGTCGTGCAGAACCAGCCGTCGGCGGCGGTCTTCCCCGGGGGCGAGTCGCTGCAGGCGATGCAGGCGCGGTCGGTGGCGGCCATCCGTCGGCTCGACGCTGCGTTCGAGGCCGAGCACGGTCCTCGCGCCGTCTGGGTCGCGGTCAGCCACGGCGACATCATCAAGTCGGTGCTCGCCGACGCGTACGGGATGCACCTCGACCTGTTCCAGCGCATCAGCGTCGGACCCGCGTCGGTGTCGATCGTGCACTACGGCGCTCAGCGGCCCGACGTCGTCTCCACCAACACCGACTCGGGCGATCTCTCGTGGCTGGCGGCCGCTCCTCCCGCTGCCGACGCCCCGGTCGGCGGAGGCGCCGGGAACCCTGAGACGCCCTCGACGGCGCGCTCGTAGGATAAGCGCATGCCCACCATCGTCCACGGCTTCGACTGGCCGGATCGAGTCGTCGTCGGCACCGTCGGCCAGCCCGGCCAGCGCTCCTTCTACCTCCAGGCGCGAGCCGGTTCGCGGCTCGTGAGCGTCGCGCTCGAGAAGGAGCAGTCGGCCCTCCTCGCCGAGAAGATCGAGGAGATCCTCGACCAGCTCATGTCGCAGGAGGGCAACCCGATCAGCGTGCCCTCGGCGACTCCGGTCGAGCTCGTCGACAACGACCCGCTGGAGCAGCCCGTCGAGCCCGAGTTCCGCACCGGCGCCCTCAGCCTCGGCTGGGATCCGACCACAGCTCAGGTCGTCATCGAGGCGTACCCGATCATCGAGGTCGACGAGGCCGACGCCGAGGAGTTCTTCGGCAGCGACGAGGCCATCGAGGTCGAGCCGCCGGAGGTGATGCTGGTCAGGATCCCCGTCGGCACCGCCCGGGCGTTCGCGAAGCGGACCCTCGAGGTGGTCGGGGCGGGCCGGCCGATCTGCCCCGTGTGCGGTTCGCCCATCGATCCTGAGGGCCACGTCCACTCGCAGCCCGACGACCTCTGATGCCTCCCGAGGTCGTCCCTGACGCCGAGGCCCTCGAGAATGCGCCGCTCGAGATCACGGGCAGGATCACGACGGCCTCCAACGCGACGTTCCTCGGCACCATCGGCGACGCGGTGGTCGTGTACAAGCCGAGCGCCGGCGAGAAGCCGCTCTGGGACTTCCCCGGCGGCGACCTGTCACTCCGCGAGGCCGCGGCGTACCTCGTGTCGGAGGCCTTCGGCTGGGATGTCGTCCCTCGCACCTGGCTCCGCGACGGACCGCTCGGCATCGGCATGGTGCAGCTCTTCCGAGAGCTCGACCCCGAGCAGGATCCCGTCGACCTGGTCCCCGCAGACGAGGTGCCGGACGAGGGCTTCCGCACCGTGTTCGACGGCGAGGACGAGTACGACCGGCCCGTGACACTCATCCACGAGGACTCCGCGGCGCTCCGACGCATGGCCGTCTTCGACGTCGTCGTGAACAACGCCGACCGGAAGGGTGCCCACATCCTGGCCATGCCGGGCGGCCACCGGCACGGCGTCGACCACGGCCTGACGTTTCACGTCGAGCACAAGCTCCGCACCGTGCTCTGGGGCTGGATCGGCGATGAGCTCAACGACGACGAGGTCGCCGGTGTCGCGCGGGTTCGCGCTGAGCTCGACGGGTCGCTCGGCGAGGCGCTCGGCGAGCTCCTGAGCGAGGGCGAGCTCGGGGCGTTCGCTGCGCGCTGCGACCGGCTGCTCGCGAAGCGGCGGTTCCCGGCCCCGCGCGGGCAGATGCCCGCGGTGCCCTGGCCGATCTTCTAGGGGCGGTTGCCGGGGACCCGAGATCGCCACAAAACCCTCGCGATCGGCTGGTGCGGTGGTCCTAGGACCACCGCGGCGGCCGATCGCGAGGGTTTAGCGGCAGGCGTGAGGGGCCGACGGCGCGGCCGCGCTAGTACCAGCCGCGACCGAACATGCCGTCGAAGTCGCCGCCGGCCGAGAAGCCGCCGGAGTCGAAGCCGCCGAAACCGCCAGCACCGAAGCCTCCACCGCCGGCCTGCCGCGAACCGAGGTACGACCCGACCACGGCAGCGCCGAGGTCGTCGGCCTCCGGTGCCACGACGGTGCCGTCCACCCGCCTCGCCATCGCGTCGATGAAGCGCGCGAGGCCAGGATCGTCGCCGAGGCGGAAGAGCGTCGTGTGGGCTCCCAGCCGCCTCGAGTTGTCGAGCTCGCGCACGGCGTAGGCGACGGTCAGCGGGTCGGGCGGGTAGTTGAAGTACACGTCGCCGCCCGGCTCGAGGTGGGACGTGGGCTCGCCGTCGGTGACGATGAGCAGGACCGGCTGCATGTTGGGGTGCTTCCGGAAGTGGCGGTTCGCGAGCAGGAGCGCGTGGTGGAGGTTCGTGCCCTTGTCCCACTGCGCGTCGAGGCCGACGAGCTGCTCGATGTCCATGACCTCAGCGTGCCGGCCGAAGCCGATGAGCTGGAGCTCGTCGCCCCGGAACCGGCTCGTGATGAGAGTGTGCAGCGCGAGGGCGGTGCGCTTCATCGGCACCCAGCGGTTCTCCATCGCCATCGAGAACGACGTGTCGACGAGGAGGGCGACACAGGCCTGGGTGCGAGCCTCCGTCTCCTGGACCTCGACGTCGCCGATCTCGATGCGGACACCGGCGCCCGAGCCGCCACCCGACGTGCGGCCGGCGGCGGTGCGGGTGATGGCGTTCGTGATGGTGCGGGTGACGTCCCACGGCTCGGTGTCGCCGAACGCCCACTCGCGGGTCGCCCCGGAGCGCTCGCCCGCGGCGCCGGCCTGACGGATGTCGCGGTTGCCCTGACGGCCGGACAGCGACGACGCGACGTCGCGGAGGAGGGCCTTGCCGAGCTCGCGCATGGCCTTCGGCGTGAGCTTGAGGCTGCCGTCGCTGCCGCGCTTCATCGTGCCGGAGTCGCGCAGCGCCTTCTCGAGCTGCTGCAGGGTCCGGGCATCGACGGCGGCCTCGCCGCCGAGCTGCTTCGTGAGCTTCTCGAGGTCGAGGTCGTCGAGCTGGCTGCCGTTGTGCGACTGGGCGAGCTGCTCGGCGAGGGCGTCGAGGTCGGCGATGTCTTGGAAGACGCCGGTCCCGTCGCCGAGGCCGAGGCCCTGCTCGCCGTCCATCGACTCCGAGCCTCCCCAATCCTCCCCGGGCCGGAGGGCCTGGAGGTTCTCGTCGAGCTGCGCAAGGGAGTCCATCAGGGCGGGGGAGCCGAAGGCCTGCTGGGCGAGTGCGTCGAGTTCGTCGCGCTGCTCCTGCGTCATCGAGTTGCGCATCCGCTGGGCCGCAGCGGCTCGCGCCGCCAGAGCGTCGAGCAGTTCGTCGATGTTCTGGGGTCCTTCGGGGAAGAAGTCGCCGTGCTTCTCCATGAAGTCGTCGAAGTCCTCCGCCGAGTCGGTCCCGGCACGGTGGGCCTCGAGGAGCTCGTTGAGGTCGCCGAGCATCGCGTCGATCGCCTCCCGGTCGGCATCGGACGCGTTCTCGAGCGCGTTCTTCATGCCGGCGAACCGCTGGTCGAGCATCTCGCGGCCGAGCAGGTCTTTGATCTTCTCGAAGTCGGCCTTCGCGGCGGGGCTCTGCCAGGCGTAGTCGGAGAGCTCGTTCACGGCCGCGGCGGGGCTCGGCGGCAGGCTGTCGAGCTGCATCTCGGCGAGGGCGCGGTCGCCGTCGTCCATCAGCGCGTCGCGGGCGAGCTGCTTGCGCTCCTCGAGGACGGCGTGGTCGAGCAGCTCGCGGATCTCGTTGAGAGTGCCGTCGAGGTTGTGCTTCTGCGCCAGTTCGCGGCGCTTCTCGGCGACGCGCCGGGCGAGGTCGTCGAGGCCGTTCTGATCGCGGCCGCCGCGCCGCAGGAACTCCCGCAGCGCGCGCTCGGGGGAGTAGCCGGCCATGACGTCCTGGCCGATGGCGTCCATGGCCTCCCGCACGTCGACGGGCGGCGCCAGGGGATCGGGGCCTCCGGTGTACCTGCCGTAGCGCGAGTCGCGCGTCAGGCGGCGGTTCGATCTAGCCATAGATGGCCTGCCCGCCGCCGGACTCCTTGCTCAGACGCCGTGCGAGGTAGAGGCCCTCGAGAGCGAGCTCGACGGCGCCGGCGCGCTCGCCGTCGCTCGTCGCGCCCAGCCGCTCGCAGACCTCGTCGTACAGCTCGGACTCGCCGAGCGACGGGAGCCCGGCGAGGAAGTCGCGGGCGGTCACCTGCTCGCCGGTGGTCACCATCACGCCGCCCTCGAGAGCGTCGACCAGGATGCCGAAGTCGATGCCCCGGAAGTGCGCGCGCACGGTCTCGGCGGTCGCGGTCCGGAGGAGGTGGTCGAGGATGTCGTCGGCGCGGTCCTCCTCGCCCGACTCGAACTCGATCTTGCCGCCGAGCACGTCGACCGCCGTCTCGAGGTCGATGGGGCGGGCGACTGCCTGCTCCTCGCCCTGCCGGGTGGCGCGGTGGATGGCCGCCGCCGCGATGGTCTCGGCTCCGGCGATCGCGAAGCGGGCACTGACGCCCGAGCGCTGGTCGACCGCGCTCGACTCGCGGAGCCCGCGGGTGAAGCGCGCCAGGATCTCGATCAGGTGGTCGGGGACCTCCGCGACCAGCTCCGCCTCCTGGCGGATCACGGCGATCTCGTCGGCCAGCTCGGTCGGGTAGTGCGTGCGGATCTCGGCGCCGAAGCGGTCTTTCAGCGGCGTGATGATGCGGCCGCGGTTCGTATAGTCTTCCGGGTTCGCCGAGGCCACGACCAGCACGTCGAGCGGCAGCCGCAGGACGTACCCGCGGATCTGGATGTCGCGCTCCTCCATCACGTTGAGCATCGCGACCTGGATGCGCTCGGCGAGGTCGGGCAGCTCGTTGATCGCGACGATGCCGCGGTGGCTGCGGGGGATCAGGCCGAAGTGGATGGTCTCGGGGTCGCCCAGGCTGCGGCCCTCGGCGACCTTCATCGGGTCGACGTCGCCGATGAGGTCGGCGACGCTCGTGTCGGGCGTGGCCAGCTTCTCGACGTAGCGCTCGTCGCGGTGGCGCCAGGATACCGGCAGGATGTCGCCCTGCTCGGCCGCGAGGCGACGGCTCTCGCTGGTGATCGGCTCGTACGGGTGCTCGCCGAGCTCGGACCCCTCGATGACGGGAGACCACTCGTCGAGCAGGCCGGAGAGGGTGCGGAGCAGGCGGGTCTTGCCCTGGCCGCGCTCGCCCAGCAGGACGATGTCGTGGCCGGCGATGAGGGCGCGCTCGAGCTGGGGGATGACGGTGGTCTCGAAGCCGTGGAGGCCGGGCCACGGGTCGCGGCCCTCGCGGAGGGCGGTGAGGAGGTTGTCGCGGATCTCTTGGCGCAGCGTCTTCTGGACGTGCCCCGCAGCGCGGAGCTCGCCGACGGTTGCTTCTGTTGGGCGGTTCACCGGTGCCACGCTACGCCTGGGGTGCGACATCGACGCCGACTCTCGCCGTGTTCGCGGCGGGCGTGCAGCCAGCCGCCCGCGCAGCGGCAGCCGGCCCGCCGCGCAGCGGCAGCCCTACGCCTCGAGCCACTCCTCGTACGCCTCGACGATGTCGGCGGGGTTCAACCGGCCCATCCACTCGGCGTCGCGCTCGTCGTGCTCGTCGTCGCTGAGGCGGAACATCACGACGACCTCCGGGTGCGACTGGAACTCGCCCTCCTCGCGGAGCCGCTCGAGCGCATCGACCGCGGCGTCGAAGACGACGGCCCGGTCTTCGGCGGGCTCCTCGGCGCGGAACGACTCGAGGAGAGCCTCGTTGATGTCGTCGAAGAACCACGAGCCGATGTCTTCGAGGTCCCATTCGGCAGGGGTCCAGCGCACGACGTCGGCCACCTCCGCGTCGTCCTCGTCGAGCCGCTCGAGGTTCTCCGGCGTGTTCGCCGAGCAGAGCAGTGTCATCGCCGACTCGTCGGAGTACAGGGCGAAGCCGGCGAACGCGGTGCCGGGCCGGTCGGCGCAGAGCTCGCGCCAGGTGCTCCGGGCGGCGTCGGCGATCGAGGTGGCGAGCTGCTCGCGGGTGAGATCCATCGCCCCAGTATGGCGAGGGCGGGGCGGCAGCGGGCTGAGTGGCTTCGGCCTGTGGAGAGTGCCGAGCGGCCCGCAGCCTGTGGAGGGTGCCGCAGGATCAGCGCGGGGCGACCACCTGAGGGACGGCCGGCTCCGGGGCCACCAGCACCGGCGTGATCCTGCGGGTGCGGGCCCACACGAAGAAGCCGGTCAGCGTGAACGCCCCGTAGAAGATGTACATGAACGCGGAGGCGAAGTAGCCCGCGCTCAGCAGCAGGGGCACTCCGACGATGTCGACGGCGACCCAGATGAGCCAGAACTCCACCCAGCCCTTCGCCATGCCGTAGGTCGCGAGGAGGGAGCCCATGAAGATCCAGGCGTCGGCCCAGACGGGCGCGTACGAGCCGAGAGCGGTGAAGACCGGGGTCAGGATCGCGGTCCCGCCGACGAGGGCGACCACGAGCAGGATCCGGGACCGCGCACCGGCCCAGCGGGGGTCGACCGCAGCGCTGCCGCCGTCCTTCGCGCGCTTCCAGGCGTACCAGCCGTAGATCGACACGACGATGAACATGATCTGGCGCCCGGCCTGACCGAGGAGGTTGACCGGGTTCGGGGTGTCGAAGACGGCACCGAGGAAGACGGTGAACAGCAGCGCGTTTCCGGCGATGCCGATGGGCCAGGCCCAGACGCGGCGGCGCATCCCGCCGAGGGCGCTGACGAGGCCGAACAGGTTGCCGATCACCTCCCGCCAGAGGACCGTCTGGTTGCCGACCGTGAAGGTCGCGTCGAAAAGCCACGTGATCGCGTGCATCGTCGTCTCTCCTGCTGCAGCTTCTTCCATCCAGACTCTCGCCGTATCGGCCACGGACGTGGTCGACAGGGCACTGTCGGCACCGGAGTCGCCGGACCCTCTCGGGCCCCGCTGACCGGTTCGGCCCCGTGATCGCACGGGGTTCGCGGGCTGTCACCGCCGGTACGGAATCTCACCGTCCCTGAAGCTGCTGCGTAGAACCACTGTCGCAGCACGCGCATTCCCTGTCGACGGCAGCGTCACACACGGTCACGAGGCCTAGGCTGCTGGCGTGTTGGACGACGAGGATCGGCGCTCTCTCGAGCTCACGGCGTACGGCGGGACCGCCTCCCCGGCCGAGAGCGCCGCGGCCCGGCGCGCCCTCGAGCTGGACGACGCGGAGGCCGCCCGGAGCGCCGCGAGCGGCCCGAGCGCGGCGAGCGGCCCGAGCGCGGCGAGCGGCGGGGCCGACGCCGGCGCTCCCGCCGAGCCGGCCCCGGGCAGCGCGGCCGCAGGCACCAACGCAGGCGCCACCGCAGTCGCTCCCGCAGGCATCACCTCCGACGCCTCTGCCCCGCACAGGACCGCGCCCACCCGCCGCTCCGCCTTCGTCGCCTGCCTCGCGGGCGCCGTCGCGGTGGGCCTCGTCGGCGGCGTCCTGATCGACCGCGCCGTCCGCCCCTCGGTCACGGTCGTCGAGCCCGCGTCGCTCGCCACCGCGACTGCCACCCCGGGGTCGTCGCGCTTCGACAGCGACCCCTCGGTCGTCGCGTCGTCGCGCGAGAAGATCCTCGCCGCCGAGGTGCTCCTGGCCGAGACGCCGACGGCCGACGACAGGTACCCGGTGACCCTCGGAGCGAACGTCACCTACGTGCCGTCGTCGACCCGGCTCGTGGCCACGACGCCGTCGAAGACCCGCGTCTGGATCGCGCACGAGGCCGGCGCGAGCAGCGGCTACTGCCTGCTGTCGCTCGATCCTGCGCCGAAGGCCGGCGAGGGGCTCGCGCTGGCCTCCTGCTCCCTGCCCGACGAGTTCGTGGCGACGGGGGTGTCTCTGTCGGCCAACGGGTACGACGTCACCTGGAAGGGCGGTCGGGTGACCGTGGCGCTCGGCAACTGACCGGCCGGGCGCCGCCGCCGGCTCGCGACGAGCACGCCGCCGATCACGAGGGCGCCGCCCGCGAGCTCGACGATGTCGGGGACCTCGCCGAACGCCAGCCACGACGCCAGGACGCCGATCACCGGGACGAGCATCGAGAACGGCGCCACCGTGCCCGACGGGTAGGTGGCGAGCAGCCGGTTCCACAGGCCGTAGCCGACGATCGTCGCGATCAGCACCACGTAGAGCAGTCCGAGATCGGCCGGCAGCGCGTCCGGCGTGAAGACGGTCGACAGCGACCGCGCGATGCGGGGCGGCCCCTCGACGAGCAGCGACAGGGCGAGCAGGGGGAGCGGCGGCACGACCGACATCCACAGCGTGAGGTGCAGCGGATTCGGCGTCGGCGCGCCTCGGCCGGCCGCACGGCTCGAGGCCGCTCGCGACGCGACGTTGCCGAGGGCCCAGCCGAGGGCGCCGAAGAGCACCAGGGCGACCGGCAGGATCGCCGACACCTGCGCCCGGTGCACGGCGATCGTCGCGAGTCCGGCGACGGCGATCCCGATCCCGACCGCCTGACGCCCCGAGATGCGCTCGCGGAGAGCCACCGCGGCGATCAGCACCGTGAACGGCGCCGAGGCCTGGAGCACGATCGACGCCAGGCCGCTCGAGACTCCCGCCGACATGCCCAGGTAGAGGAACGCGAACTGCAGGATCCCGAGGCCGGCACCGATCGCGAGGAGCCACCGCACCGGGATGGTCGGCCTCGGCACGAACAGGATCGTCGGGACGGCCAGCAGGCCGAACCGGACGGCGACCATGAGGAACGGCGGGAAGTGGCCGAGCGCCAGTTCGGTCGCCGGGAAGTTGATTCCCCAGAGCACGGCGACGAGGGCGGCGAGGAGGCGGTCCCGGGATGACATGGCTCCAGCGTCCCGCAGATCCTCGTGAAGGAGAAGCGCAGAGTCGTGCATCGACTGTGTAGGGTGCCTTCATGGACGTCGCCGCGCTCTCGATCCTGCGTGAACTCGGAGAGCGGGGGAGCGTGACCGCCGTCGCCCGCGCGACGCACCGGTCGCCGAGCGCCATATCGCAGCAGCTCAAGACCCTGCAGCGCCAGCTGGGCGCCGAGCTCGTGCGGCGGGTGGGCCGCGGCGTGGAGCTCACCGACGCCGGACGCGCCCTCGCCGCGAGCTCGGTGCGGATCGACACCGCGATCGCGGAGGCCGAGACCACCTGGCGCGCCTTCCAGGGCGGCCTCTCGGGCCGGGTCGAGGTCGCGCTGTTCGCCTCCGCGGCCGAGCTGCTGGTGCCGGGGCTCCTCGACCGCATGGCCGCCTACCCGGACGTCGAGCTGCACCTGGTCGACCTCGACGTCGGGCAGGAGGAGTTCGCGCCGCGGACAGCCGACCACGACCTCGTGGTCGGGCACCGCTCCGACGAGGTCACCTCGGCGCAGTCGGCGGGCCTCGTGGTCGTGCCGCTCCTCCGCGAGCCGCTCGACGTCGCTCTGCCGCTCGACCACCGCCTGGCGGCCCTGCCCACGGTCACGGTGGCCGACGTCATCGGCGAGCCCTGGGTCGGGGTGCCCGAGGGGTACCCGCTCGACCGGGTGCTCCGCACCATGTCGCTCCAGTCGGACGTCCGCGCCGAGGTCGTCCACCGCACGGTCCACCTGCCCCTCATCGAGAACCTCGTCGCCACCGGGCACGGCGTCGCGCTGCTGCCGCGCACATCGTCGTCGCAGCGGGCGCCCGGGAGGTTCCTGCTGAAGCCCCTGTCCGACATGAGGGCGGGGCGCAGGATCGAGGCCCTCCTGCGTCCCGAGCGCGCCGCCCGAGGGGTCGTCCGGCTCGCCCTCGACGCGCTGGTCGCGGAGGCCGGCGCTCCCCGCTGACACCCTGGCCGAAGGGGCATCCGCCGGTGCTCCCGCTTCCGGGTCGGCGCGCCTCGTAAGCTCGGAGTGCCGTCCTCCCCGACACCCGCGTGAAAGGACCCGTGTGAGCGACTTCACCGACCGCCCCGCCGAGATCCCCTCCGACCCGTCCGGCCCCTCCCGCCGCAGCCCTCGACGCGCCGCGCGGTCCGATCGAGCCGGTCGTGCCGCTCGCCCGACCGACCCGGGGATCGCCCGCCACGGCCGCCTGCCGAAGCGCGGACCGGTCGGCCTCGTCGTGCGGACGATCGCCGTGGCGCTCGCCGTCGTCCTCGTCAGCGGCGTCTCGGTGGGCGCGATCGCTCTCGGGCAGATCCGCTCCGACCTCGGCACCGGCGTCACGCTGGCGGGAGAGAAGACGGAGCCCGCGATCCAGCAGGGCACCGGCATCGGCGCCTACGCGGGCGGCTTCAACATCCTCATCGTCGGCACGGACAACGACGCGAAGCAGAGCACGAAGGAGTTCGGGCACCGCACCGCCACCCTCAACGACGTCAACATCCTGCTCCACGTCTCGGCCGACCACACGAACGCGACGGCCGTGAGCATCCCGCGCGACCTGGTCGTCCCGATCCCGTCCTGCGCGAGGGAGGACGGCAAGGGCTACTACAGCGCGATGTCGGCTCAGCCGATCAACAACGCCTACTCGTACGGCGGACTCAACTGCGTCGTGCAGACCGTCAAGCAGCTCACCGGTCTCGACGTGCCGTTCGCCGGGCTCATCTCGTTCAACGGCGTCATCGAGATGACCAACGCCATCGGCGGCGTGCCGGTCTGCGTCAACAAGCCGATCCACGATCCCTACACCGACCTCGACCTCGGTGCCGGCACGACGATCCTGCAGGGCGCCCAGGCGCTCGCGTTCCTCCGGACCCGCCACGGCGTCGGCGACGGCTCCGACCTCGGCCGCATCTCGAGCCAGCAGGTCTACCTCTCGTCGATGCTCCGGACCATCAAGTCGGGCGGCGTGCTCCAGAGCCCCGCGAAGCTCTACAAGCTGGCTCGAGCGGCGGCCAGCAACATGACCCTGTCGAACAGCCTCAACAACACCTCCACGATGATCGAGATCGGCTCCGCGCTCAAAGACCTGCCCCTGCAGAACGTCAACTTCGTGCAGTACCCGGGGTCGACCGGCGGCACGGGCGTGTACGAGGGCAAGGTCCAGCCCGACGTGGCGACCGCCAGCGAGCTCTTCGACGCGATCCGCGCCGACAAGCCGTTCACGATCCCGGCGGGCAGCACCGGCATCGGGTCCGAGAGCACGGGTTCAGCCGGCGCAGGATCAGGTGGCAGCACCCCGGCCGCGACGTCGCCGGCGGCCCCGGCGTCCTCGGCCCCCGCCGCTCCTGCCTCTGCGCCGGCTTCGACGAGCCCGGCCACCCCCGCGTCCTCGGCCCCCGCCAGCTCGACGATCTCCGGCCTGACCGGCCAGACCGCCGCCGACCAGACCTGCTCGGTGGCCTACAAGTTCTAGCCTGGTGCTCTCGGGGCGCGCGATGCCGGCACGCGCGTCCGGGAACGACAAAGGGCCGCCCCGCGAGTAACCAGCTCTCGGGGCGGCCCAGGTGTCACTCGACCGCTCAGGGGAACGGGAGTGGAACCCTGCGAGACCGGGATCAGGGGTGTTCGGTCCCGCAGGGGGCTGTGTCGGCTACGGTGCGCGACGGACATTCCGTTTCCGGTGGCCCCTGGAGAGTTTCGGGCCTTCCAGGGACTTCGGGTTTCACCGGGTGGAACGGGCTGTGGTTAGAACTCTATGGGTCCGCCTAAATGCGGACAAGGGGACAGTTCCACCCAGATCGGGGGGCATTTTGCGGGGCTTAAGGAGGACACGATGGGGGACGGATGCCGTATTCGGCCCGTGACCGAGCCTGCCGTGGCCGCCGAATGGGTCGGGGGCGATCCAGCCGGTATAGTGGTGGCCGTGTGCTCGCCAGTCGAGCACTCAGGAGCTGTCGCATAGTCCGGTCGAGTGCACCACCCTGCTAAGGTGGAGTGCCCTTTTTGGGCACCGTGGGTTCAAATCCCACCGGCTCCGCAGAAGGATCGTCGACGTCTGCCATCGTGAATGATGCCGCGTCTCGACCCCGGCCGAAAAGCCCCCGGTTCTCACCGGGGGCTTTCGCTTGTTCTAGGTGACTTCGGCCCGCCACGCTCGGTGGACGAGGTGAAGGAGCTGGGCCGCCGACCGGTGGGCAGATCCGTTCCCTGTCAGGGCGTGCCTCGCGACGAGGATCGGTCATAGTGTCGGACTCGTGGACAACAAACAGGACGTTCGCGAATTTCTGATGTCGCGGCGAGCACGACTCACCCCCGAGCAGGCCGGCCTTGCTGCGGGTGGGCGGCGTCGCGTGGAAGGGCTCCGCCGTGGTGAAGTCGCCACGCTTGCCGGGGTGAGTGTCGAGTACTACTCCCGGTTGGAGCGCGGCATGATCGCCGGAGCATCCTCCAGTGTCCTCGAGGCCGTCGCTCGCGCTCTGCAGCTGTCCGATCCGGAACGGAGCCACCTCTTCGACCTGGCGCGCGCCGCGGACGGAGACAGTCTTGCTGCCCGTCCACGCGGACGCCGAGGCGCTCATCAGGTGCAGCGTCAGAGCCTGCAGCAGGTGTTGTCGGTCATCACGGACGGGATCGCTGTGGTCCGCGATCAGCGGCAGAACATCCTGGCGACGAATGCCCTGGCTCGGGCGTTCTACACGTCTGTCATCGGTGACGGGTCGGGGATGCCGAATCTGGCCCGATTCCAGTTCCTGGACCCGGAGTCCCGCAATTTCTACCCCGACTGGGAGCTGTTCGCGGGCATGTGCGTCGCGGTCATGCGAGCGGATGCGGGAAGGGACCCTCACGACCGGGAGATGCAGGACCTCGTCGGGGAGCTGTCCACGCGCAGTGACACGTTCCGTCGGCTCTGGGGTGCCCACGACGTCCGATCGCACGGCTCGGGGACGAAGCGGTTCCACCACCCCGATGTCGGGGAGCTGATCCTCTCGTACGAAGAGCTCGTCATCACGGCGGACCCCGGCCTGGTGCTCATGGTGTACACGGCCGAGCCCCGTTCCACCTCCGCGGAGCGCCTGCGGCTGCTCGCGTCGTGGAATGCCCCGATGCACGCCTCCGAGACCGCTGAGGGTCGAGAGTCGTCGCCACGGTAGTGCGACACCGCTCGGGCTGTCCGCTGCTTCCCGGGTGGGCCCGTCGGTGGCGCCTCTCACGAGGATGCGAGCAACGGTTCCAGGTCCGCTGCCCTGTGGGGTGCCCTGTCGGTACACGTCACAGCAGGGCATTCCTTTCCGTTCCCGGCCCGCGTTGGCTGGGTGGTGAGCCCCGGTCGTGGGGCTGCCCAAGGAGAAGGAGAGCGTCATGCCCGAACAGAAGAAGCAGGTCGGTGGCGGTCGCGCCATGTTCGGCGACTTCGCCCCCAAGATGGCCGCCCTCACCGACGACGTCCTCTTCGAAGATGTCTGGAACCGCCCCGAGCTCTCCGCCCGCGACCGCAGCCTCGTCACCGTCGCGGTCCTGACCGCGCAGGGCAACACGGAGCAGCTGGGCTTTCACCTCGGCCGCGCCGTCGAGAACGGCGTCACCCAGGAAGAACTCATCGAGGCGATCACCCACGTGATGCTCTACTCCGGCTGGCCGCGCGGCATGGCCGCGATGGGCGTCGCGAAAAACCTCTTCACCGACGACAAGTAAGGAACCGCCCTCATGCAGATCCAGCCGCAGAAACCCACCAGCCTGAACCCGGAAGAGCAGTTCCCCGGGCAGGTGTGGGTCGATCCGATCGTGGCACCGCAGACCGACGACCAGCGAGTGACCGTAGCGAAGGTGCGGTTCGCGCCCGGTGCCCGGACGGCGTGGCACCACCACGCCCGCGGCCAGTTCCTGCACGTCACCGAGGGCATCGCCCGGTTCGGCACCCGTGACGGACACGTCGTCGACGTTCACCCCGGGCAGACCATCTCGATCGCCCCCGGGGAAGAGCACTTCCACGCCGCCAGCCAGGGCAGCTTCATGGAGCACATCGCGATCCTCGAAGCCGCCGATGACCCGAGCCAGACCACCACGTGGCTCGAGCAGATCACCGACGACGACTACAACGGCACCCCCACCGCCTGAGCGCCGGCCCCGCCAGAACAGACCCCGCAACCGCGTCACCAGCGTAACGATCGAAAGAAGCAGCGATGAAAGCCACCCTCATGTTCAAGTCCGGCGACGTCCGCGTCGTCGAGGTCCCCGACCCCGTCATCCAGCACCCCACGGAAGCGCTCATCCGCGTCACCTACGCGTGCGTCTGCGGGTCGGACCTGCACCCCTACCACGACCTCGAGGACACCCCCGAGGGTCGCCGAATGGGCCACGAAGCGATCGGCGTCGTCGAAGAGGTCGGCGACGACGTACGCACCCTCTCCGTGGGTGACACTGTCATCGTCCCGTTCGCCTGGTCGGACGGGACCTGCGCCTTCTGCCAGGACGGCATCACCACCTCCTGCATCCACGGTGGGTTCTTCGACGGCGCCCCCTCCGCCACCCAGGCCGAGAAGCTGATCGTCCCCGAAGCCGACGGCACCGCCGTCACGATCCCTGCCGGCACAGACGAGTCCTACATGCCGTCCCTGCTGACCCTGTCCGACGTGTACCTGACCGGCTACCACGCTGCCATCCGCGGCGACGTCGGGCCCGGGAAGATCGTGACCGTCATCGGTGACGGTGCCGTCGGCCTCTCGGCCGTCCTGGCGTCGAAGCAGCTCGGCGCCGAGACCATCATCCTGATGGGCCGCCACACCGACCGCACCGACCTCGGCCGCGACTTCGGCGCCACCCACGTCGTCGCCGAGCGCGGCGACGAGGGTGTTGCCAAGGTGATGGACATCACCGGGGGAGAGGGCTCGCACGTCGTCCTCGAAGCCGTCGGGCACATGCCCGCCTACGACCAGGCCGTCGGCATCGTCCGCCCCGGAGGAACCATCAGCCGCGTCGGAGTGCCCCAGTACGAAGAAGCCGCCGTCGGGATGAGTTCCCTGTTCGGGAAGAACGCCACTCTCACCGGTGGCCCTGCGACCGTCCGCGCCTACCTCGAGGCTGCTATCCCGCAGGTCCTTCACGGCACCATCGACCCCGGCCGCGTGTTCGACCGCGAGATGCCCCTCGACCAGATCTCCGATGCCTACAAGCTGATGGACGACCGCGAGGCCCTCAAAGTCCTCATCCGCCCCTAGCAACGGGACAGAATTGACATCCTCGATACCGGCCCGGGCCCCCTCGGCCGCCACATCGGCGACCCGGGAACGGATGCCTTGGCTCCCGCTGATCTCGTTGGCGGCCATCGGGTTCGTTCTGCTTTCTGCAGAGACCATGCCCGCCGGCCTGCTGCCCGTCATGGCGCACGACCTCGGTGTCGACGAAGGGATCATCGGACAGTTCATCAGCGTCTGGGCATTGGGAACGGTCGTGGTCACCGTTCCTGCGATCACCTACACGCAGGGGTTCCGTCGGAAACCGCTCCTACTCGGAGCACTCGCGGGGCTCGTCCTTGCCAACGCCGTCACCGCGGTGTCCTCTGACGTCGTCATCTCGCTGGTCTCCCGGTTCGTCGGCGGCGCCTTCACCGGGATCCTGTGGGGCATGCTCGCCGCCTACGGACGCCGCATCAGCCCGGCCAACCGTGGCGGTCTCGCGTTGGCGGTCGTCGCCACGGGGGCGCCGGTCGGGTTCGCCCTCGGCACACCGCTCGGTTCCTTTGTCGGCGGCGTTTTTGACTGGCGCTGGTCGTTCGCTGGACTGTCCGCCCTGGGGATCGTCCTCGTCGGTGTTGTTGCGGTCGTTGTGCCCGGACTGCCAGGGCAACTGTCCACGCACCGGCAACCCCTGAGAAGGGTGTTCCTGCTGCCGGGCATCCCGATCGTGCTCCTGGTGATCTTCGTCTGGATGGTGGGCCACAACACCATCTACACCTACATCGCCCCGTTTCTCCGAGACAGCGGCAGCGGCCTCACCCCGGACCTCGTGCTCCTCGTCTACGGGGTCGCCTCGATCGGCGGTGTCATCGTCACCGCCCTCGTGATCGACCACCACCCCCGGCTGCTGCTGCAAGCGAGCATCGCCGCCTTCATAATCGCGGCCGCCGTGCTTGTCGCCGAGCACGCGTCCCCGGTCGCGGTCCTACTTGCGGCCGGGCTCTGGGGGCTGGCATTCGGGGGCGCCTCACCGCAGCTCCAGAGCGCCCTGTCGATCGCGGGCGGCGCTCAGTCCGACCTGGCCAACGCATTCCTCCCGGTCGCGTTCAACCTCGCCATCTTCGCCGCCGGCGTGGTCGGTGCCGTGCTCCTCGGCCTTTCAGGCGGGCTGATCCTCGGCGTCTTCATGGGGGTTCTCGGTGCGATCGCGTTCGTCCTCACCGTCGTCGGCCGGACGACCTTCTCAGCGCGAGGCTGACCCGGGTCTCGTCTCTCTCGAGAACGCGTCGAACGTGGCAGGGCACGGTCCGAGGGGCGATCGGACGCAGCGCTCACTCCCCGACGACCGCGGGGCCCGCCGTCGCTGCCGGTGCCGCTCGTCCCGCAGCGCTGGCGGACGCCCCTGCGAGCCTCACCGGGTGGTCGGAAGCGCCTCCACCAGCGCCCGCGTCGCGTCGGCGAGCAGGGCGTCCTGGGACGCGGCATCCTGCGTGGTCCGCGTCGAGAACAGGACGATGACGAGAGGCGATCCTGCGGGCGGCGTCACGAGGGCGATGTCGTTCCGGACTCCGTACGACGCGCTGCCGGTCTTGTCGGCGACGCTCCAGCCGGTCGGGACGCCGGATCGGATGTACGGTGCGCCGGTCGTGTTCGCGGTCATCAGCGAGACGAGCAGCCTCCGGCGGGAGTCCGGCAGGACGGTGCGAGTCGTGACCGCTCGGAGGTCGCGGGCGAAGGCCTGCGGTGTCGTGGTGTCGCGAGTGTCGCCGGGGACCGCCGTGTTGAGGCTCGGCTCGTCGCGGTCGACAGAGGTCGTGCTGTCGCCGAGGGTGCGGAGGAACGCCTGCACGCCGGCCGCGCCGCCCGCCCGCTCCATCAGCAGGTTCGCCGCCGTGTTGTCGCTGTATCGGAGAGCCGCGTCGAGGAGGGCACGGACGGTCATCCCCGAGTCGACGTGCTGCGAGGTGACCGGGGCGTAGGCGAGGAGATCCGTCCGGTCATAGCGGACAACCTCGGCGAGGCCGGCATCGGAGATCCTGCTCAGGACCGCGGCGGCGATGAACACCTTGTCGGTCGACGCGAACGCGAAGCGCTCGTCGGACCGGTGGCCGAGCAGGGCCCGATCGCGGGACGGGGCGGCGTCCGACGGGCCCGCGTCCAGCACCGCGACGCCGAGCCGGGCTCCGTACCGCGCTTCGAGCCCCCTCAGGGAGGCGTCGAGCCGCTGGCGGGCAGCGGTCGAGACTCCGGCGGGGGAGGGCCGCGACGTCGACGTCGACGTCGACGTCGTCGAACTCGACGGAGCGGCCGTGAGCCGCGGCTCCGACGCCGTGGGCCCCGATCCTGCCGTGCATCCCGCGAGCAGGAGGGCCACGGCCGCCGTCGAGGTCGCAACGGCCGCGAGCAGAGGAGGACGACGAGCCATGCGACCACTCAATCACCCGTAGGATCACGACCAGACGAACATCGGGGGATGGATGATCACGAAGACGATGCGGGCGGCGGGAGTCGCTCTGGTCCTCGCGCTGGCGGCGACCGGCTGCACCGCGGGCCAGGCGACCGGAGACGCCACGACGGCGAAGCCCGTGTCGTCGCCGACCTCGACCACGGCATCGAGCGCGAGCGGCCCGGCAGCGGCGGTGGCGCTCGCGGGCGACCGCCTCTCGATCCTGCGACGGCCGTTCGCCGCGACGGATGCGCTGCCCGCTTCCGGCGTGGACGCCCCCGACGGCGTCGTCCTGAACAGCCAGCGCCGGGCCGGAGCCGACGACGGCACCACCTTCTGGATCGCCGCCACGACGGCCGGCGGCGCCTGCCTCATCGCCGTGAACCCCGACACCCGCAGCTCCGACACGTTCTCCGTCTGCTCCGGAGGGCCGCTCGAGAGGGCGTCCGCCGTCACGGGAATGGTCGGCGACGACGGTCACCGCATCGAGCTCGCCACCGACGGCTTCGCCCCGACCGCGGCGAGCCACTGGCGCAGGATCACGGCCAACGTCTGGGCGCAGTAGACCGTTCTCGCCGCTCCATCGTGCATCATGTCGTCATGGCGATCCACGCGGTGCTCTTCGACCTCTACGGCACCCTCGCTCCGGGAGGCACTGCGGAGCTCCGTGACGAGGTGTCGCGCGAGGTCGCGCGGGAACTCGGCGTCGACGCCGTCGCCTTCTCGGAGGCGGTCGGAGAGACCTTCCGCGAGCGGACCATCGGCAGCACCGGCAGCCTCGAGGAGACGCTCGCCCTCCTCGCCGAGAGGCTCGGCGGCAGCCCCGACGCTGCGGCCGTCTCGCGCGCCGCCGACCTCCGACTCGAGATGACCCGGGCGCTCCTCGACGCGACCTGGGCGCTCGACGTCCTCGACGAGCTCCGCGCTCGCGGGCTGCCGCTCGGCCTGGTCAGCGACTGCTCCTCGGAGACGTCCCTGGTGTGGCCGACGACAGCGCTCAGCACCCGGTTCGACGCCCACGCGTTCTCCTGCGCGCACGGGATCAAGAAGCCCGACGCCCGCCTGTACCGGGTGGTCACGGGTCGGCTGGGCGTGGATCCTGCGTCGTGCCTGTACGTCGGCGACGGCGGAAGCTCGGAGCTCGCCGGAGCGACCGAGCTCGGCATGCGAGCCGTCTGGCTCGACCACCCGGGCAACCAGGGCGGCACCCACGGCGTCTTCTGGCCCGGCGAGAGGGCCGGCGAGCTGCACGAGATCCTGGGTCTCCTCTCGCCCGCCGAGGCCCGATGACCGCGCAGGATCGCGCCCCCGCACCCGGACGGGGGCTGGTCGGCGCCCTCCTCGCGGCTAGGCTGAAGTGCATGTCTCCGCTCATCTCGGCTGTCGCGCGCGCCCTCGCCGCAGATCGTCTGGCCGCGTGAGGCGGGTCAGCGCGAAGCCGGCCGCACGACACGGCCGCCTCTCGACCCCGAACGCCGCGCTCGGCATCGTCAAGGGGATCGCCCTCGCGCTCGCCGTCGTCCTGGTCAGCGGAGCCTCCGTCGGGGCCATCGCCACCTGGCGCGTGCTCGACGAGGCGCAGCCGACCGTCGACCTGGTCGCGCCTCCCGGCAAGACGACGAAGCCGATCCCGGCGCTGACGGCCCAGACGGGCACGGTCAACATGCTGCTCGTCTCCACCGACACCCGGACGGGCCAGGGGGCCATGTTCGCGGACGCCGCCGACCAGAAGGCCAGCAGCGGCGTCGGCAACAACGACGTCAACCTGCTGCTGCACATCGCGGCGGACCACAAGAGCATGCAGGTCGTCAGCTTCCCGCGCGACCTCCAGATCCCCATCCCCGACTGTCCGAACGACACCGGCGGCCTGACGCCCGGCTCGCCGAAGGCGCCGCTCAACTCCGCGATCTCGAGGGGCGGCGAGAAGCTCGGCATCTCGTGCGCGGCCTCGACCATCTCCAAGCTCACCGGCCTCCAGATCGACTACGCCGCCAAGATCACGTTCCTCGGGACGATCGCGATGTCTGACGCCATCGGCGGCGTCAGCGTGTGCCTCGCCACCGACGTGGTCGACGACGACGTCACGCCGGCTCTCGACCTGAAGGCCGGCACCCGCACGCTCGTCGGCGCCCAGGCGATGGCGTTCCTGCGGTCGAGGCACGGCGTCGCCGACGCGAGCGACCTCGGCAGAGTCAGCAACCAGCAGACCTTCATGTCGGCGATGATGCGCAAGCTCGTCTCGACCGGGACGCTCACCGACCCGGCGAAGGTCTACCGCCTCGCCACGGCGACGGCCGAGAACGTGCAGCTCTCGTCGTCGCTCAGCCCCACGACACTCGCCAAGATCGGGCTCGCGGTCAAGTCGGTGGGACTGTCGAACATCACGTTCCTCTCCTACCCCGTCGCCGACGATCCCGACGACAGCGCGCACGTCATCCCGCAGGCCGACGCCGCGCAGCTGCTCGACTCCGCGCTGCTCCACGACCAGCCCGTCCAGCTGTCGCCGAACAGCCTCGGGCGGGCCGCCGTGCTCGCGCCGGGGTCGAAGGGGTCCTCTTCGCCGTCTGCTTCTTCTTCGCCGTCTGCTTCTGCGTCCTCTTCTCCCTCGGCGTCTGCTTCTGCTTCTGGCTCCGCATCCGGGTCTGCGTCCGGCTCCGCCTCGCCGTCGGCTTCCGCGTCGTCGACAGCCACGCTGCCCGACACCGTCACCGGCCAGAAGGCCGACCAGATCACCTGCGCCAAGAAGGGCTGACCGCCCGCGCGCCTGTGGAGTGCGCCTCTCGTCTGTGGAGAAGAAACCCGGCGTTCACGAGAACGCGCTTAGATCGGGGTGTTCCGACTCAGGGGAGAGAATCGAATGCAACGATCACGCGCAGTGTCCGGAGCGGCCGTCGCCGCCTTCACCCTCCTCGGGGGTGCGCTCGTGGCCTCACCAGCCACGGCAGCACCGTCGAGCGGCCTCGTCATCAACGAGGTCTACGGGGGAGGAGGCAACAGCGGGTCGACCCTCACCAACGACTTCATCGAGCTCGCCAACCGCGGGTCCGCTCCCGTCGACCTGTCCGCGTACTCGGTGCAGTACCACTCCAGGTCGACGACCGGAGCCTGGCAGCTGACGCCCCTCACAGGCACGCTCGCACCCGGCTCCTACTACCTCGTCGCCGAGGGCAAGGGCTCGGGCGGCACGACGCCGCTGCCGACTCCCCGAGCGACCGGCACGATCGCGATGTCGGCCACCGACGGCACCGTGGCCCTCGTCTCCTCGCAGACCGCGCTCACCTGCGCCGACGCGGCGTCCTGCTCGGCCGCCGCAGTCGACCTCGTCGGCTTCGGGGGTGCCGCGCTCGCCGAGGGGTCGCCGGCCTCGGGCGCGAGCAACACCCTCTCGGTGCAGCGCCTCGCCGCCGACGACAGCGACTCGAACTCCGCCGACTTCCAGGCCGCCGCCCCCACCCCGGGCGCGGCCACGACGGCCACGGCGCCGACCGACCCGGGCGGTCCCGCTCCGACACCGGGCGACGTCCGCATCCACGACATCCAGGGCGCCGGCTGGAAGTCGCCGCTCGACGGCCAGAAGGTCGCGAACGTGCCCGGCGTCGTCACCGGTCTCCGCACGTCGGGCAGCACCCGCGGGTACTGGATCCAGGATCCCGCTGCCGACGCGGACGCCGCGACCAGCGAGGGCGTGTTCGTCTACACCGGCACGGCGCCGACGGTCGCGGTGGGCGACTCGGTCCTCGTCTCGGCGACCGTGAAGGACTACTACCAGGTCGCGTCCGGCGACACCCTCGCCACGACCTCGAACCTCTCCGTCACCGAGCTGCAGAACGCCACCGCGGTGGTCCTCCAGCACGGCGTCGCCCTGCCGTCGCCGATCGTCCTCGGGCCCGACACCGTTCCCGCGACCTATGCCCCCGACCTCGGCGGAGCGAACATCGAGACGACCCCCGTGACGCCGACCCGGTCGGCGCTCGACTACTACGAGTCGATCGAGGGCATGCGGGTCGAGGTCGACGACGCTCGCGTGATCGGCCCGTCCGACTCGTACGGCGAGCAGTACATCACGACGAAGCCCGACCAGCTGAAGAGCGTCCGGGGCGGCGCCCTGCTGACGGCCGAGAACAAGACGCCCTCGGGGCGGCTCGAGGTGGTCGCGGCCGACGGGTCGAACCCCGAGGTCAGCGTCGGCGACGTCTTCACCGGTGCCACCACCGGCCCGATCGACTACTCGCAGTACGGCGGCTACCTCATCGCCGCCACGCGGCTCGGCACCGTCGCCGCCGCCGGGCTGGCGCCGACCGTCGCTTCGAAGGCGGCGGCCGACCAGCTGTCGGTGGCCACCTACAACGTCGAGAACCTCGCCCCCTCTGATCCGGCCAGCAAGTTCGCAGCCCTCGCGAAGGGCGTGGTCACGAACCTCTCGTCGCCCGACATCCTGACCGTCGAGGAGGTCCAGGACGACACCGGCGCCACCGACGACGGGACCGTCGCATCCGGGCAGACCCTCGCGAAGCTCACCGCTGCGATCACCGCCGCGGGCGGCCCCGCCTACCAGTCGCGCTCCGTCGACCCGGTGAACGACGCCGACGGCGGCCAGCCGGGCGGCAACATCCGGATCGTCTTCCTGTTCAACCCCGAGCGCGTCTCGTTCGTCGATCGCGGCGCCTCGAGCGTCGACCGCGCGACGACGGCGACCGCCGTCACGAAGAGCAAGGGCAAGCCCGACCTCACGCTCTCGCCCGGCCGGATCGACCCGAACTCCGACGCGTGGTCGTCGAGCCGCAAGCCGCTGGTGGGCGAGTTCGCCTTCCGGGGCAGGACGGTCTTCGTGATCGGCAACCACTTCAACTCCAAGGGCGGCGACCAGAGCCAGGACGGCCGGTTCCAGTACCCCGAGCAGTCGTCCGCCGTCCAGCGGCAGAAGCAGGCGGCGCTCGTCAACGGGTTCGTCTCGCAGGTCCTGGCGAAAGACAAGAAGGCGAACGTGGTCGTCGCCGGAGACCTGAACGACTACCAGTTCAGCCCGGCGCTCCAGACTCTGACGGGGGCTGCCTCCGGCACGAGGATCCTCACCGATCTGATCACCACTCTCCCCGCGAACGAGCAGTACACCTACGACTACCAGGGCGTGAGCGAGGTCCTCGACCACATCCTGGTCTCGGCCGGGGTCGGCAAGACGCAGTACGAGGTCATCCACACCAACTCCGAGTACGCGAACCAGGTGAGCGACCACGATCCTCAGGTCGTCCGCCTGTTCGGCAAGGCGAAGCCCGAGTCGCCGGTGATCCCGCCCGCGGGCGTCGCGCTGAGCTACACCGACGCGCTGGACAAGCTGGTGTCGCACGGCGCCGAGATCGGCGGCCTGTCGTCGCTCGCCTACGACAAGCGCGCGAAGTCGTGGATCTCAGCCGTCGACAACCACGCCGACGACCCGTCGCGCATCTGGTTCTTCTCGTCCCTGACCGATCCGACGGTGACCCGCGCGCCTCTCGTGCTGAAGGCTCCCGACGGCACGCCGTACACGGGGCTCACCGCCGACGACGAGGGCCTCGCCGTCCTGCCGGACGGCGACTACCTCGTCAGCTCCGAGACCGAGCCGTCGATCCGCATCTTCGGGCGCGACGGCGTCCAGAAGGCGTCGCTGCCGGTTCCCGGCCGCTTCGCGGTGACCGGGACGAGCCTCGCCGGGTCGAGCATCCCCGGTGAGGCCACGTCGAACGCGACCCTCGAGGGCCTGACGATCTCGCCGTCCGGCCACACCGTGGTCGCGGCCATGGAGGGCGCGCTCTCGGGCGACGTGTCGGCCTCGGGCGACGCGACGTCGCACCGGTTCCTCGTGTACAGCCAGGACTGGCGCGGCACCTGGAAGCTGACGAAGCAGGTCGGCTACCGGACCGAGGCGGGCATGCGCGTCCCCGAGGTCGCAGCGGTCGACGACAACCGGCTGCTCGTCGAGGAGGCCTCCTTCTCGCCGACGACCGGCAACGCGGTGAAGCTCTACGCGGTGTCGGGCCTCGCCTGGGCGCCCGACGTCAGCCGGACGACGAACCTGTCGTCGGCGCCGACGAAGAGCATCCTCACCAAGAAGCTCGTGGCCGACCTCGTCAAGGGTCCGACGCTCGGCGCGACCTCGCTCGAGACGCAGGCCAACCCGCTGCTCGACAACTTCGAGGGCATGGCCGTCACGGGTCGCGGTCCTGCCGGGACGGTCGGGGTCTCGCTGATCAGCGACGACAACTTCAGTGCGACGCAGACGACCCGCATCCTGAACGTGGTGGTGAAGCTGCCGACGTACTGAGTCGGCTGCGGCGCCGCAGGACGGCGGCGGCACCGGTCCGCGGACTGGTGCCGCTGCCGTCGGGCGGCGCCGATCGGCAGCTCGGGCGGAGTGGACGGCGCCGACCGGCCGCTCAGGCGAAGCCCGCGGCGCCGACCAGCAGCTCAGGCGAAGCGCGCCCCCGCGAACGCCAGCTGCGCCGGCGCCATCCTGCGCCAGTAGGCCATGTCGTGAGCGCCCGGCTCGAAGCCGCCGGCGGGGTGGTCGGCCGCGTCGAAGCCGGCGACGTAGTCGCGCGCCGCGGGGCAGAAGGCGTCGCCGGTCCCGCAGTCGACCCGCACCGGGATGCCGTCGAGCTCCTGCTGCCGGCCCATCACGCCGGAGCGGGCGAAGTCGGCCGCTCCGTCGAACGCGATGCTCGCCGCCTGCGACGCCTGATGCCAGAGGGCGGGGCTCTCGGCGACGACCGACGCGACGCGGGCCGCGCCCAGGCGGCCGGCCAGGTGGAGGGCGCCGTACCCGCCCATCGACCAGCCGAGCAGCCCGATCCGCCGGGTGTCGAGTCCGCGCGCGGCCAGCATGGGGACGAACTCGTCGGTGACGAGCGCTCCGGCATCCTCTCCGGTGACGCGACGGTGCCAGTAGGTGTCGCCGCCGTCGACGGCCGCGAGGGCGAAGGGGGTGCCGCCTCGGGCGTGATCCTGCGCGAGAAAGTGCTCGAGGCCGAGCCGCCGGCCGAACGCGTCGGTGTGATCCTCGGAGTAGCCGTGCAGGACCACGGCGACCGGAAGCCGGTCACCGGGCGCACTGCCGGGCGGGTACGCGATCGTCCAGCCGACCGAGGCGCCGAGTCGTGCCTTCGAGGTGAAGTGTCCGCTGACGAGCGGCCCCGGCTGCGTGCCCGGGACGTGCCCGGGGGCCCCGTCGAGACCCAGGGCCCGGTACAGGGTCGACCGACCGGGGAGGAGCCCGCCCTCGACGGCCAGCCCCGCGCCGCCCGCGCCGGCCCCGGCGAGGGCCACCGCTGCTGCGCCTCCCACCAGGAGCCTCCGCCTCGTGATCGCCACCGTCAGACCGCCCCGCTCCCGCTCGTGAGAGGAGCGCAGGATCACGCCCCCGTCGCACGACGCTAGCGGCCGAGGGGCGCGCCCGGCATCGTCCTCCAGACCGAGAAGCGACCCCCGGTCGAGGGCGAGAACGGAGAATACTAGAAGAAGTACTAGTCTGCGGCCTCTGAAAAGCTGCATCTCGTGCAGATTCACTTCCTGTTCATCCGGCCACCCCCGATCGAGGGCCGCCGGATTGATAGAAAACACTCATGCGAATCATGCGTGATCTCAAAGGCGGCCGACGAGTCGCCGCCATCGCGGCAGCGTCGGCGCTGCTCGCCACCGGCATCGTGGGCGTCGCTACGGCCGCCTCGGCCAACCCCCACGACTCCGGCCGCCAGACCGGGACGACCATCACGACGACCGGTCTCAAGCAGGGTCAGGTCAAGCACGTGTGGCTGATCATCCTCGAGAACAAGTCGTACGACGCGATCTTCACGGGCCTCAATCAGAACAGCTACCTCTGGAAGACGCTGCCGGGCCAGGGCGCCCTGCTGAAGAACTACTACGGCACCGGCCACTCCTCGATGGACAACTACATGTCGATGGTCTCGGGTCAGGCGCCCGAGGAGGACACACAGGCCGACTGCTCGGTCGCGAACACGAACTTCGGCAGCAACGCGTCGATCATCAAGTCGGGCGGCGTCAACAAGGGCCAGGTCGCCTCGCTCGCCAACGCGAGCCAGCCCAGCAAGGCGAACGCCGCCAACGGTCTCAACGGCTGCACCTACCCGACGGACACCCCGACGCTGTTCAATCAGCTCGACGCCGCCGGCAAGACCTGGAAGGGCTACGCGCAGGATCTCGGGAACCAGCCCGGCCGCGAGGACGCCGTCTGCGGCGCCCCCGGCTCGGCGGACAACAACCCGACGACCAACCCGACGTACCTCAGCGCGACCGCCGACCACCCGCTCCCTGCGGGCGTGACGAGCTTCACCGGCGCGCAGGCCAACGACCAGTACGTCGCGAAGCACTTCCCGATGCCCTGGTTCGCCAGCCTCACGGGGGCCGTCGACAAGAACGGCAAGGCGACTCCCGCGCTCACGAAGCCCGTGGGCGGCGGCACCGACTGCGACGCGAACCACATCGCGAACCTCGACTCGTCGACGCACGGCCTCTACAAGGACCTGCAGCACGAGTCGACGACGCCGGCCTTCAGCTGGATCACGCCGAACAACTGCAGCGACGCCCACGACGCCGTCTGCAAGGGCAACAACCTGTCCGGCGCCTTCACGAAGTCGGGCGACCCGGTCTACGGCCAGGGCACCCCGGACCCCGCCTCGACCACCCCGGTCAACTACACCGGCGGCCTCTACGCCTCCGACCTCTTCCTGAAGTACTACATCCCCATGATCGAGAAGTCGGCAGCATTCAAAGACGGCGGCCTGATCGACGTCACCTTCGACGAGGCCAACCCGCCCTTCACCTACTCGGGCAGCTTCAACAACGCGAACGCCTACGGCCCGACGCTCGGCGACAAGCCCGACGCCTCGTCCGGACTCGCCTCCGACCGCGCCGGCGAGAACCTCTACGGCCGCAACGTCGCCACCGAGCCGACCGGCCCGAACTCGACGCTCAAGACCGACTCGAAGGGCAACCAGCTCTACCCGGGCCCCGGCAACAACTCGTTCATCGACCGGCCGCCGGTCTGCACGCAGACGACACCGACCCTCGTTCCTGCGAACTGCGTCCCGAACATCGTCCGCGGCGGATCCGGCACGTCGCCCGGAGCCCGCACCGACGTCGCCCTGGCGAGCACCGCGACGAGCTTCGTGCTCGACCAGTCGATCCTCGCTGACGACACCGGACGCCAGGTCGTCGACACCGCCGACACCACCGGCCCCGGCGGCACCAGCCCCATTCCCGCCGACACCTTCGTCGGGACCGTCAGCGACACCGGCCCGAATCCCGCCTCGACCCCGTCGAGCCCGGTCGTCAACGGCTCGTTCCAGCTGGTCGACAAGGCGGGCGACCCGGTCACCCCGACCGGCGCCGTCACGAAGCTCACCCTGAGCGCCGAGGGAGCCCCCGGCTTCCTCGCCGCGGGCCAGACCGCCGACCCGCTGTACGACGCCACCGACGCCACCCCCGGCGGCGGCGACACCGGCAGCGTCCTGATCAGCCCGCTGATCAAGCCCGGCACCGTCTCGTCGACGTACTACAACCACTACAGCTGGCTCCGCACCATGGAGGACATCTTCGGAGTGGGCAAGGGCAGCGACCACAAGGCCCTCCCCGGAGGCAGCGTCTCGGGCGGCGTCGACGGCCTCGGCCACCTGGGCTTCGCCGCCCAGGGCGGGCTCGCCCCCTTCGGTCCGGATGTCTTCACGAACGCCGGGAAGCGCGGCTGGTGACTCCGTCGGAAGACACCGCACGGTCCCGGGGCCGACTCGCTCGTCGAGTCGGCCTTCGGGCTGTCGCCGGCACCGTCGCGATCCTGGTGCCCCTCGCTCTCGCCGGCTGCTCGCAGGCGGCGCCGAAGGTCGAGGACACCTACGGCGGGCTCCCTTCGTACCTCCCGACGGCGAAGGCCGGCACCGACGGCGAGCTGGTCGGGAGCGTCACGCACCCGGCACTCACCTCGGAGGGCGACACGGTCAAGGTCGCCCTGCCCGGCGGCGGGACGGTGCGGATGACGGTCACCGGCCCGGTCGTCCCGGGCGAGGGACTGCCCGAGCAGGCCGACATCACCACCTGCACGTGGATGCTGAAGCTCGATGACGCCACTCGCGCCGTGCCGATCCGACTGAGCGATCTGACGACGCTCGACCAGCTCGGCAACGTGTACCGCCTGAACGCGGTGCCCGGCGAGAAGGCCCCGCCGACGGAGCTTCAGCCCGGCTCCTCGACGACGTTCGAGCTGCGGACGAACATGAAGGTCGGCGAGGGGCTGCTGCGCTGGGCTCCCGGCGGCTCGAGGATCGTCGCGTCGTGGGACTTCGAGGTCGAGAACGACTGAGCGTCAGGCTGGGTCTGTGGTCGTCGGTGCTGCGCCGAGATCGCGCAGGATCCCCTCCGGGTACCTGACGTCGAGCGTCCACTCCGGTCGGACGAACGCGTCGCGCTCGAGCCGGAGGCGCTGCTCGTCCACCGGTTCTCCCGGTCTCGGCTCGATCCGCGTCAGGCCGTCGTCGACGTAACCGAGCCTCCGGGAGACCGCCAGCGACGGAGTGTTCCAGACCATGGCCGACGACCTCGCCGTCCGGGCGCCGAGGTGGTCGAAAGCGAAGAGCAGGATCGCGGCCCGCATCTCGGTGCCGAGGCCGCGCCCCTGCATCCTGCGCGTCAGCCACGACCCGCTGTCGACGGTGCGGTCGCGGGCGAACTCCGTGGCATCGAGCTGCTGCACCCCGACGGGCTCGCCGTTGTGCAGGATCGTGAACGCGAGGGCCCACTTCTCGGGGCTCGAGCCCGCGCGGAGTCCCCAGTGGTACGCGGCGAACGAGTGGGCGAGCTCGGCGGGCGGGGCGTCGGTCCAGGGCACGCCGAACGGCGACCGCTCGGGGTCGTGGACCCCGGCCACCGCCGCGTCGACGAGCGCGGGCAGGTCGTCGTCGCGGACGGGCCGCAGCTCGAGTCGGGGCGACCGCAGCGACAGTCCGAAGAGGGGCCAGACGCGCTCGATGTCCACGCGTCGAGCCTACGGTCGGTTGTGCGGGTCGTCGGTCGTCGGTGCTGCGCCGAGATCGCAGTTCGACACGGTCTGCGCGCCCGGGAGTGCGTCGAAGTGCGATCTCGGCGGTCCGCCGCACGGAAAGAGGAGCCGTGGTCAGCCGAAGAGGAGTTCGGGGGTTTGCGCGGCAGTCATTGAGGAGCCCGCCCGAGATTCGTGAGCTGGCGGAGGAAGTCCTCCGGGAGACTCCTCTTTGCGTGACGCGCAGAGCGGAGGAGCGCCGATGACGCCTAGTGCAGCAGCCCGGTCGCACCGCCGACGAGCGCGAAGATTCCGGCGCACACGAGGATCACCCCGCCGATGGCCATCACGGCAGGTGACTGAGTGTTCGGTCCGATCTTGATACCCCGCCGCTCGCGCTGGGCCCGGGCCTGGCGCGAGATGTGCTGGCGGAAGACGACGAAGCACGTTCCGAAGACGATGGCGAACGGGCCCCAGATGAGCGTGGCGATATGCGCGGACACGCTGTGAGCCTAAGCCGGCGGGCAGGCCGCACGGCCGACAGACCGCAGAACGCAGGATCCCCCGCCGAGCAGCCCGGCGGGGGATCGAGGGGGTCGCAGCGACGCGAGACCCTACTTCTGCACGAACGGCAGCAGGAGCGCGTTGACCTCGGCGGCGTAAGTCCAGAGCATGCCGTGCGGGGCGCCGTCGATCTCGACGTACTCGGCCTCGGGGAACGCCTCGTGGAAGGGGCGGCCGGTGGCCTCGATGGGCAGGATGCGGTCTGCCGTGCCGTGGACGATCAGGGCCGGGCGGCCGCTGGCGCGGACGGCGGCGACGTCGGCGGTGAAGTCCTCGATCCAGCTGGAGACGACGGCGTAGCTGGCGACGGGCGCGCTGCCGGTGGCGGTGTTCCAGCTGGCGGTGACGGCCTCCTGCGAGATGCGCGAGCCGAGGTTCTCGTCGAGGTTGTAGAAGTTGCCGTAGAACTCGGTGAACCAGGCGAAGCGGTCGGCCTTGGCGCTGGCCTCGATGCCGTCGAAGAGCGACTGCGGCACACCCTGGCCGAGCATGCCGGGCTCGAGGGAGCCGAGGAACGCGAACTTCGCGACGCGCTCGGTGCCGAAGAGCTTGGCGTAGCGGGCGAGCTCGCCGGTGCCCATCGAGAATCCGACCAGGATCACGTCGGTGAGGTCGAGAGTCGTCAGCACGGCGTCGAGGTCGGCGGCGAAGGTGTCGTAGTCGTAGCCGGTGGCGACCTTCGACGACTGGCCGAAGCCGCGGCGGTCGTAGGTGACGACGCGGTAGCCGGCGGCGAGGAGCTCGCGGGTCTGGCGCTCCCACGACGAGCCGTCGAGCGGGTAGCCGTGGATGAGGACGACGGCCTGGCCGGTGCCGTGGTCTTCGTAGTAGAGCTCGACGGGGGTGCTGTTCTCCTGGCCGGCGGTGATGTAGCCCATGGTGTCTGTCCTTTGCTCTCCGTGAGAACGATCGTTCTCATCTCGATGGCTCTACACTAGAGAACGGACGTTCTCAGCGCAAGTCGACAAGGGAGATTCTTCATGAACGACACCTCGACCGATCGTGAACGCATCGTCAGGGCCGCGCACGACCTCTTCTACGCCCGCGGCATTCAGGCGGTCGGCATGGACGCCGTCCGCACGGCCTCCGGCGTCTCGCTGAAGCGCCTGTACGCCCAGTTCCCGTCGAAGGACGACCTGGTCGTCGCCGTCCTGCACTTCACGACCGGCCTCTGGGACGCGGGCATCTCGCGCGCGGCCGAGGCAGCGCGGACGCCGCGTGACAAGCTGCTCGCCGTCTACGACTTCCTCGGCATCTGGTTCACCGACGACGACTTCCGCGGCTGCGGCTTCATCAACGCGTTCGGCGAGCTCGGAGCGACCTCTCCCGCCGTGGCCGAGGTGGCGCGCGCCCAGAAGGCGACCTTCCAGGCGTACGTGGCCGGGCTCGTCGACGAGCTCGGCGCCCCTCCGATCCTGGCCGCGCAGCTCGCCCTGCTCGCCGAGGGCGCCCAGACGACGGCGGCCATCAGCGGCAGCCCCGATGCTGCTGCGGCGGCGAGGTCGGCGGCCGAGACCCTGATCGACGCTGCCCTGGCCGACTCCCGCAGCGCGAGCACCGCCACAGCCTGAGACAGCCGCAGGATCGCGCACCACCCGCACCGCCGGACCGGATCAGCGACCCGGGAGCGTGCTCAGCGACCCGGGAGCGTGCTCAGCGACCCGGGAGCGTGCTCAGCGACTGGGAGCGCTGCTCCAGGAGCTCGGCGTAGGTGCCGTCCTTCTCGGCCCAGCGGAGTCGCTCGGCGGCCCGGACGACGATCTCGCTCGGCGTGGGATCCTGCGTCATCAGGGTCACGACCTCGTCGAGGAAGTCGCCCAGGGGGAGTGCTGCGGGGTTCAGCTTCTCCTGCCCGGCGTTGGCGACGGCCGGCGGGATCAGCTCGGTGACCTGCACCCCGGTGCCGGCGAGCTGAGCGCGGAGGGACTCCGTGTACGCGTGGACGCCGGCCTTGGAGGCGCCGTAGGTCGGCATGAGGGGGAACGGGAGGAACCCGATCCCGGACGTGACGGTGACGAGGTCGCCCGCGCCGCGGTCGATCAGGTGTCGGGTGAACGCGTCGACGACGCGGATGGTCCCGAGCAGGTTGACCTGGATCGTGCTCTCGGCCTGGCTGATGTGGGCGGGGTCGCGGAGGTCCTCGAGGACCATGACGCCGGACATCGTGACGACGACGTCGAGGTCGGGGTGCCGCGAGAGGACCTCGTCGCGGGCCCGCAGGACCGAAGCGGGGTCGGTGACGTCGATCCGGACGGTCTCGATCCCCTCGATCCTGCTCGTGTCACGGCCTCCGACGACGACGGTGCTTCCGGCGTCCTGGAACCGGCGGGCGAGGCCCAGGCCGATGCCGGAAGTGCCTCCGACGATGAGAACGGTGCGACTGCTGATGTCCATGACGGTGTCTCTCTCTCGGTGAGTGGTTCGCGACCACGATGCCGCCGTCGCAGCAGTCGGGGGAGATCCCCGCTGCTCCAGGGGAGCGACGCTCCAGGGGAGCGACGCTCCAGGGGAGCGACAGGGCACCCCCAGGCAGGACGGCTGCGAACTACCGTGGACGGCATGGACGACGACGCATCGGCCGGCAGGCTCGGCGACTACCTCCGCGCCCGCCGAGACCTGGTCGCCCCGCAGCAGGTCGGGATCCCGGCGCAGCCGAACCGGAGGGTCCCCGGGCTCCGCCGCGAGGAGGTGGCGATGCTCGCCGGGATCAGCGGCGACTACTACCTGCGGCTCGAGCGGGGCCGGGACGACAACCCGTCGCCGCAGGTCCTCGAGTCGCTGGCGAGGGTGTTCCAGCTCGACGGCGTCGAGACGGAGTACCTGCTCGGGCTCGGCACGCACCGGCCGAGGCCCCGCCGGACGAGGAGGGTCGACCGCGTCCCCGCGCGGCTGCACCACCTGCTCGCGGCCCTCGACGTGCCCGCGTTCCTCGAGAGCCGCTCCTTCGACGTCCTGGCGTCGAACCCCCTCGCCGAGGTGCTGTCACCGCGGCTGGTCCCGGGGCGCAATCGGCTCCGCGACCTGCTCCTCGACCCGGAGGAGCGGGAGTTCCACGAGGACTGGGAGGCGGCCGCCGCCGACTCCGTGGCAGCGTTCCGCAGCACGATCGGCGACGACGTCGACGATGCGCGCGTCGTGGAGCTCGTCGGCGAGCTCTCGATCAGCAGCGCGCGGTTCCGGTCGCTCTGGGCGCGGCAGGACGTCCGGCGTCTCGTCGGGGGAACGGCCACCGTCCATCACCCCGCCGTCGGCGACCTGACGCTGAACCGCGAGAAGCTGCCGGTCGGCGAGCTCCTCGTCGTCCTCTACTACCCCGACGAGGGCTCGGACGCGGCGGAGAGGCTGCGCCTGCTGGCGTCGCTCGCCGGCGGTCTGCCAGAGGGCCGCGCCCGGGCCGCCGAGAGCCCGGCCGCGCCGGAGCACGGCGACTCCTAGCCCACAGCTCGGATCGGGGTCAGCCGATGCCCTTGGTGCGGAGGAACGCCATCGGGTCGGTCGCGATGCCCCCGCGGCGGATCTCGAAGTGGAGGTGGCAGCCGGTCGAGACGCCGGCGTTGCCGACGCCGGCGATGTTCTGACCCTCGGAGACGCGCTGACCGGGGCGGACGTAGATGCCGCTCGTGAAGACGTGCCCGTAGGCGCTCGTGATGCCGTTGCCGTGGTCGACGATGATCAGGTTGCCGTAGCCGCCGTACGGGCCCGCGTAGGTGACCGTGCCGGCCGCCGTCGCGTAGATCGAGGTGCCGCAGCTGGCCCCGAAGTCGGCCCCGGCGTGCAGTTTGTAGGTGTGGTAGACGGGGTGCATCCGGTAGCCGTAGGCCTGGTAGAAGCTGTACGACGTGATCGGCCTGGTCCAGCCGCCGCTCGACGTGGCGCCACCGCCGGAGACGGGGCGCGACGGGGCAGGGGCGGACGAGCCCCCGCCCGAGCCGGAGCCGGAGCCGTTGGAGGCAGCGGCAGCTGCGGCGGCGGCGGCCGCGGCAGCAGCGCGGCGGCGCTCGGCATCCGCGGCAGCGGCTGCGGCGGCGGCCCTGCGCGCCTTCTCGACCCGGGCGGCCTCGGCGGCGGCAGCGGCGGCTCGGGCCGCGACGCCCTCCTGGTAACCCTGCTCGATCGTGAGGGTGTCGTTCTTCAGGGTCGCGAGCTGCGCCTGCATGGTGCCGAGGTTGTCGCGCTCGGCGGCTTCGGCGGAGGCGGCGGCCTCGGAGGCGGCGGTGGCCTCCGCGAGAGCGTCGGCGGCCTTCTTCGCCTGCGTGCGGCGGGCCTCCTTCGCGACCGCGGCCTGGTCGGACTTCGACCGCACGACGCCGGCGGCCTGCTCGGCCTCCTCCTGGAGCTGCCTGACCTTCTTGCCGATCTGGCTCGACATCCCGAGGCCTCGGAGCACGTCGGTGGGGTTCTCCTCGCCCGAGAGCAGGGACGCCGTGGGGCTGCCGCCGCCGGGCTTCGCGAGCGTCGCGGCGACCTGGCCGACGGCCTCCGAGGAGCGCTTCGCCTCGGTCTTCGCCTTCGTGAGCTCGGCCATGAGCTGGTCGTAGGTGCCGGTGGCGTCGTCGAGGGCGTCCTGCGCCTTCTGGTAGTCGGCGCCGCTCTTCTGGGCGCGGGCGGCGGCGAGCGTCGTCGCCTGCTGCAGCTGCGTGATGGCGGCGCTCACGCGCGAGATCTCGCTGCGCTTGGCCGTCTCGCTTCCGCGGGCGGCCTGCACCTCCTCCCACGTCGGGAACGAGTCGTCAGCCTGCGCGGGCGCGGCGATCAGGGCCGGCAGGGCGACGGCGAGAGCCAGCGCGATCGTCGCCAGGCGCCCCCGGGCGCGGAGCGGTGAGGGCTTGGTTTCGGTCGCAGACACCCGACGAGCCTGTCACATCAGTCACATCTTTCACAGTGGTCTCATCGAATTGCCCCGCGAAGACGGGCCGCTCGGGCATCCGCCGACGACCCGACCGGCCGCGTCAGAGCCCCGCGACGACCAGCCAGGCCACCGCCGAGAAGCCCGCCAGGCGGAGGATCAGCGCCACCACCCCGGCCCGGCGCCAGACGGCGACGAACTCGGCCACGGCGAAGACCAGCGCCACGAGCGTCACCACGACCGCGATGCCGGACAGCGGGTGACCGACGATGCCGGCGCCGACCTGGTGGAACGCGACGATGCCCCACGGAACGATCCCGACGGCGGCCGCGAAGCAGAGCGGCAGCCGCGGATGCCCGTGGACGACGTCGACGCGGGCGTCGAGGGCTGCGAGGAGCACGCCCGCCGACGCGAGCGCGTACACGCCGACGAGGGCGCCGAGGTCGGTGATCCCGTTCAGCTGGGCGACGACGAACAGCGTGACGGGGATCGTGAGGAGCGGGTCGAGCCACGAAGAGAGCCGCGCGGCGACGAGGCGGGCCACGGCGGCGAGGGCGACCACCACCACGAGGGCCCAGCGGACGTCGACCTGCGAGACCGTCTCGCGGGCGGCGTCACCGAGGGCTGCGCTGACGGGCCGAGCCGCAGGATCCTGCGCGACCGTCGCGATCACGAGCCCGACCACCTCGAGGGCGAGGACGATCCCGAGCCAGCGGACGGTCCGGGTCGCGGGCGAGGCGGTGCGGGTGGTGGTCACGGGGCCTCCGTCGTCGGCGTGCGGTATGTCTCCGGCCAGCGTGCCACGGGGCGCTCGACCTCGGCGTCGTGGAGCGCCTTGTCTACCGTCGGGCATCGTCACACCGATTTAACGCGCTGAAACCTGCGCGAAACACCAAACGGTATACCGTTTTTCTATCGCCAGAACGGCGGTGGCGACCCGGAGGAGTACCGATGAACGCGTTCCGACTGGTCGGCGTCCTGCACCTCCCGCCGCTGCCCGGCGCTGCCAACTACGCCGGTGTCTCCGTCGCCGAGATCGCTCGGAACGCGGCCGAGGACGCGGTCGTCCTCGAGCAGGCAGGCTTCACCGACGTCATGGTCCAGGATGCCAGCGACGAGCCGCAGCCCGCGGTCGTCGGGCCCGCCACCGTCGCCGCGCTCGCCGTGGTCGGCGCCGCCGTCCGTGCCGCCACCACGATCGGCCTCGGTGTCGTCGTCGGTCACAACGACGGCGCCTCGGCGGTCGCCATCGCCCACGCGATCGGCGCCTCGTTCGTCCGCGTCAAGGTCCTCACCGGGGTCTCGGTCGGGCCGACCGGCTACCTCGAGGGCTGCTCGCTCGAGGTCGCGCAGATGAAGCGCCTCCTCGGCAGCGACGTCGAGGTCTGGGCCGACCTCCACGAGGCGACCAGCCTGGCGCTCGCGGGCGATCTCGCCTGGGCTGCCGCGCAGGCGCTCGACTTCGGCGGCGCCGACGCGGTCGTCGTGACCCGCGACTCCGGCGTGGACGACGCCGTGGCGGACATCGCGAGCCTCCGGGCGAGCGGCGTCGTGCCGGACGACGTGCCCGCGATCATCGGCGGCCGCGTGACCGAGCGCTCGATCGACACGGCCCTGGCCGGCGCCGACGGCGCGATCCTCGGCAGCGTCCTGAAGGACGGCCGCGGCCACGACGCGCGCATCGACCCCACGGTGGCGACGGCGCTCGGCCGAGCCGGCCGCCTCCTCGACGCCTGACCGGCGCCGACCGCCCCTTCTTCTCGTTCCCCCCGCCTCGCCCCGATCCCGGAGACAGCACAGCCATGACCGACCAGACCCTCGACAGCCCGCTCCTCGCCGACGGCAGTCCGCTCGACGACCGTCAGAAGGCCGTCGTGGAGCGCGTGTCCGCGAAGGAGCGCGCCGGGATCCTGGCCCTCCCCACGGACGACCCGCTGGACCCCGAGCGCCGACGCCGCGTGGACGCGACCCGCGGCGAGATGCTCGGGCAGCAAGGCGCCATCCGCGCCACCTGGGAGAGGAACGCCGACGCTCTCCCCGGCATCGCGGCGCGCATCGCCGGCCGCCGCCTCGACCGGGTCTTCCTCGTCGGCGCCGGCGACTCGCTCGCCGTCATGATCGCCGCCCGCCGCACCCTCGAGCTGATGCTCCGCGTGCCCTGCGAGCCGGTGCAGGCCCTCGAGTTCGCCTACTACCAGCAGCACCTCGTCACCTCCGACTCGCTGGTCGTCGCCCTGTCGAGCTCCGGCGAGACGACCCGCACCGTCGAGGCCCTCCTCGTCGCGCAGCACGCCGGCGCCCTGACTCTCGCCCTGACGAACACCCCCGGCTCGACCCTCGACGTCGAGAGCGGCGACACCCTCCTGCTCGCCGCGACGCGGGTGGGCTGGCCGACCCAGTCGTCGACCACCGCGCTGTCGCTGCTGCTCCTCCTCGCGGTCGAGGTGGGCCGCCTCCGAGGCGTCGACGGCGCGGAGGCCCTCCGCGCCGAGCTCGAGACCCTGCCCGAGACCGTCGAGACGGTCCTCGAGGACCTCGACGACCAGGTGGCCGAGATCGCCCGGATCGAGGCCGAGCGCACCATGTACCTCTTCTCCGCCGGCGGCCCGACCTGGGCTGCGGCCATCATCGGTGCCGCGAAGGTCAAGGAGACGAGCCCCGACCACGCCGTCGAGATCCAGGTCGAGGAGTTCCACCACTACAACAGCCAGAAGCCGGGCGAGCCGATGTTCCTCTTCGCCCCGAGCGGGCCGTCGGTGCCGCGCGGCGTCGACACCGGCCGCGACGCGCACCGCTACGGCGGGACGCTCTACGTGGCGACGACCGTCGGCGAGACGGCCTTCGACGGGATCGCGGACGACATCCTGCGCCTGCCGGTCGTCTCGGAGGCGCTCAGCCCCCTGCTCTACGTGCTGCCCGCGCAGCTCATCGGCTACCACCTCGGCATGGCGAAGTTCGCCGTCGCCGAGCGCGAGGCGTCCCGTGGCTGAGTCGACCGGAGCCGCCGAGCGCGCTGCGTCGCGGAGGTCGCTCGTCTGCGTCGGCAACCTCACGATCGACGAGGCCGTGCACGACGGCATCCCCTCCGAACCGGCGATGGGCGGTGACGCCGCCTATGCGGCCCTCGCCGCCCGACGCGTGCTCGACGACGTGTCGATGCTCGCCCCGACCGGCACCGACCTGCCGGAGTCGGTCCTCGACGACCTCCGGGCGGCCGGCGTCAAGGTCGACGACCTGCCCGCCCGCGACCTGCTGACGGTCCGCAACACCATCACGTACGGCGTCGACGGCTCCCGGGTCTGGGCGCTCCACGGCACCGACGAGCACTTCGACCGCATGTCGGTCTACCCCGACGACGTCCCCGCGAGCGTGCTCGCCGCCGACGGGATCGTGCTCTCGGCCATGAGCCTCGACTCGCAGCTCGCGCTCACGCCGTGGCTCCGGGAGCGCACCGGCGCCGCGCTCTACCTCGACCTCCAGGAGGACTACCTCGACGGACACCGCGACGAGCTCCTCGCGATCGTCGCCCTCGCCGACGTGTTCCTCCCGAGCGAGGTCGAGGCGATCGCCCTCGCCGACACCCACGACCTCGAGGAGGCCGCCCGGTTCTTCTCCTCGCTCGGCCCGAGCGTCGTCGCCATCAAGCGGGCGGCCGCCGGGTCGCTCGTGCTCGACGGCGGTGCCGTCGCCCTCGTGCCGAGCGAGCCCGTCGACGCGGTCGACTCCACCGGCGCCGGCGATGCGTTCTGCGGGGCCTTCGCCGCCGCGCACCTGGTCTCCGGCGACGCCGTCGAGGCGGCCCGCGCAGGATCGGAGGCGGCCCGCGTCGCGATCCGCGGCTTCGGCATCACGGAGCTCCTCGCCGAGGCGCTCGAGGTGCGCGCGTGACCGGCCCGTTCCGCATCGCCGTCGTGAACCCCAACACGACCACGACCATGACGGACCGCGTCGTCGCCGCGGCGACGCCCGCGGCCCGGCCCGACACCGTGCTGGTGCCGGTGACCCCGACGAGCGGCGTGCCGAGCGTCGAGAGCCACATCGACGAGGTGCACGCCGCCCTCAGCGTGCTCGTCGAGGTCGAGCGGCTCGAGGCCCTCCCGCCCGGGGAGCGACCCGACGCCTACGTCGTCGCCTGCTTCGGCGACACCGGTCTGCCCGGCGCCCGCGAGGCGGCTCGAGGCCCGGTCGTCGGCATGACCGAGGCTGCGCTCCTGACCGCGACCCAGATCGCCCACCGCTTCACCGTCATCACCATGCCGCCTCGCACCCGCGAGCAGTCCGACCGGGTCGTCCTCACCCTGGGCCTCGGCCACCGGGTCGTGGTGCGTGCCGTCGACGAGCCCGTCTCGGCTGTCGCCGACTCGTCGCTGCAGCTGCTCGACCTGTTCGCGGCCGAGGGGCGCCGGGCGATCGAGGAGGACGCCGCCGAGGCGATCGTCCTCGGCTGCGCCGGGCTCGCCGAGCTCGTGGAGCCGCTCTCCGAGGCCCTCGGGGTGCCCGTCGTCGAGGGCGTGGCTGCGGCCGTGGTCCTCGCCGAGGGGATGCTCGCCCAGGGCCTCGGCACGTCGCGCATCGCCACCTGGCAGGCGCCGACGCCGGGAGGAGCCTCGTGAGCGAGACGCTCTTCACCTCCGTGTACGTCTACGACCAGGACTCCGAAGCCGGGATGGTCGGCCCGCTCGACGTCCTCGTGTCGGGGGCGGGCATCCTGAGCATCGGCGCTGCAGCGGCCGGGCTCGCCGCACCCGACGCCTCGCGCGTCGACGGCCGCGGACACCACCTCCTGGTCCCGGGCCTCATCAACGCCCACTACCACTCGCCGGCGAACCACCTGAAGGGGCTGCTCCCGAGCATGCCGCTCGAGAGCTTCATGCTCTACGAGTCGCCGGCGGATCCTGCGCTCCGGCCGACGCCCCGCGAGGCGTACCTCCGAACGATGCTGGCCGCGCTCGAGATGCTTCGGACCGGGACGACCACCGTGCAGGACGACGCCTTCGTCATGCCGCACCCCACGCCGGAGATCGTCGACGCGATGATGCAGGCGTACGAAGACGCCGGGATCCGCGCCAGCCTCGCCCTCGACCAGCCCACGCTGACCGAGCGCGAGAAGCTGCCGTTCATCGGCGGGTACGACGGCGCGGCCCTCGGCGAAGCGCTCGACGAAGCGCTCGACGCGGCACCGCCGATGGGCCCCGACGGCCTGCTCGAGATGTACGACCACCTGTTCTCGCGGTGGCACGGCGCAGCGGACGGGCGCCTCACCGCGGCCGTGTCGATCTCGGCTCCGCAGCGCGTCGACGTGCCGTACTTCGAGGCGCTCGACGACCTCAGCCGGACCCACCGCGTGCCGCTGTTCGCGCACATGCTCGAGACGAGGGTGCAGCGCACCCTCCGCACCGAGCAGGAGCGCTTCGGCGGGCGCTCGCTCGTCGGCTACACCGGAGACCTCGGCCTGCTGAGCGACCGGATGAACGTGATCCACGCCGTCTGGACCGACGCCGACGACCTGGAGCTCATCGCCGAGGCGGGTGCCGTGATCGCCCACAACCCGATAAGCAACCTCCGGCTCGGCAGCGGCGTCGCCCCGTACCGCAGGATGCTCGACCTCGGCATCCCGGTCGCGCTCGGCATCGACGAGGCGATCTGCGACGACTCGGCCAACCTCTGGGGCGTCGTGAAGACCGCGGGCCTCATCCACAACATCGGCGGTCGGCCGAGCTCGGAGTGGCCCACCGCCCGCGAGGTGCTCGGCAGCCTCTGGGACGGCGGCGCCGCGGCCCTCCTCCAGAGCGACCGGCTGGGCCGCATCCGCGAGGGATACGCCGCCGACCTGACGATGCTCGACCTGCACGGCGCCGCCTTCACGCCGCTCAACGACGTCCGCGGACAGCTCGTCTACTGCGAGTACGGCGCCGACGTCCGGCTCACGATGGTCGACGGCCGGATCGTCTTCGACGGCGAGCGGATCACCACCGTCGACGAGCCCGCCCTGCTGGCCGAGGCGCGCGAGACGTTCGCCCGGAAGCTCCCCCTGATCGAGCGCACGAACGCGGAGGCCGCCGTGCTCCAACCCTCCTACGACGCCATGGTCGCCCAGGCGGCCCGCACCGACGTCGGCATGAACAGATGGATCGGAGACCCCGCATGAGCACCACCACCGGCGACGACGTGCCCCTCGACTCGCACGACCGCTACGACTACTCGCCGATCACCGAGGGCGCCCCCGGCACCTGGCCGGGCGGCAGGCGGCTCGCCGTCTACGTCGCCCTCGGGATCGAGGACTACCACTTCGGCGCGGGCCAGACCGAGAACCTCCTCGAAGGCGTCCCCGCCCCCGACCTCGTCAACACGAGCTGGCGCGACTACGGCAATCGAGTTGGCGCCTTCCGGGTGCTCGACCGGCTGGCCGAACTCGGCATCCCGGCCACGATCCTCCTGAACACGGCCGTGTACGACACCGCGCCGGAGCTCCTGGCGCACGCCCGGGCTCACGGAGCCGAGCTCATCGGCCACGGCGTCTCGAACTCCGACTCGCTCGAGGGCCTGTCGGAGCCCGACGAGAAGGCCTACCTCCTCTCGGTCGCCGACCGGATCGCCGCCGAGGAGGGCGCGGCACCGCAGGGCTGGTCGAGCCCGTGGCTGACCCACACCGACGCCACGGTCGACCTCCTCGGCGAGACCGGCTACCGCTACCTGCTCGACCTCCGCCTCGACGACCGGCCGGTGTGGCTGACGACGCGGTCCGAGCCCCTGCTCGCGATCCCGTACGCGCTGGAGCTCAACGACTCCACCTCCGTCATCGGCCGCGGAGTCGGCGCCGCCGAGTTCGCCGACATGCTGATCGACGAGTTCGACGAGCTCCTCGTGTCGGGCGGCGACCAGCCGCTCGTCATGAGCATCGTCGTCCACTCGTTCATCTCGGGGGCGCCGTTCCGCCTCCGCCAGCTCACCCGCGCTCTCGAGCACCTCGTCGCCCGCCGCGACGACGTCTGGTTCGCTCAGCCGCGCGACATCTACGACGCCGTCCGGGCCCGCACCGGCGCAGGCACCGGCGTCGACGAGACCGAGGAGGCGCAGGATGTCCTCTCCTGACCCGATCGCCGGCCGCCGCGACGAGACTCCCGCGGCTCCCGCGGCCGCCATCCGCGGCCTGACCGTCAGCCTCGAGCGCGACGGCGCCCGCACCGACGTCCTGCGGGGCCTCGACCTCGAGATCCGCCGCGGCGAGATCGTCGGCCTCGTCGGCGAGTCCGGCTCTGGCAAGAGCGTCCTCGCCCTGGCGATGATGGGCCTCCTGCCGCAGGCGTCCCGCCCGCAGACGACCGGCTCGATCGAGATCGCCGGCACCGACATGCTCGCCGGGTCGCCCGAGAGCCTGCGGCGCGTGCGGCGCGAGGAGCTCGGCGTCATCTTCCAGGACCCGATGACCTCGCTCGACCCGACCATGCGCGTCGGCAAGCAGATCACCGAGGCGACGCACGACCGCGACGAGTCCCTCCGGCTGATGTCGGCCGTCGGGATCGGCGACGCCGCGCTCCGGTTCACGGTGTTCCCGCACGAGCTCTCCGGCGGCCTCCGCCAGCGCGTCATGGCAGCCATCGCCTCGGCCGGCCGCCCCTCGCTGATCATCGCCGACGAGCCGACGACCGCGCTCGACGTCACCGTGCAGGCGCAGGTCCTCGACCTCCTCCGGAACCTCCGCGACGAGTTCGGCTGCAGCGTCGTGCTCATCACCCACGACCTCGCCGTCGCGGCGCAGATCGCCGACCGCATCGCCGTCCTCTACGCGGGCAGGATCGCGGAGCTCGGCGAGGCCGACGTCGTCCTGCGCGCGCCGACGCACCCCTACACGGTGGGGCTCCTCGCCGCGCGCCTCTCGCTCGAGACGCCCCGCGACGCGATCCTGCGCACCCTCCGCCCGGAGACGGCGACGCCCGCCGAGCGCCTCCGCGGCTGCGCCTACTCGTCGAGGTGCCTGCTCGCCGACGACCACTGCCGCGAGGAGCAGCCGCCCCTCCTGGCCGTCGACGGATCCGCCGCGGTCGACGGCACCCGGCACGTCCGGGCCTGCTGGCGGGCCACCGACGAGGTCCTGGCGCTCGCCGCCGAGCGGCCCGCCGTGTCGCCCGCGCTCGCCGCCCCGGTCGCAGCCGCCGCCGGTCGCCCGGCCGTCCGCCTCGCAGGCGTGCACCAGCGCTTCGTCGTCCGGGGCGGCGGTGCCAGAAGGCGCGAGGTCCACGCCCTCCGCGGCATCGATCTCGTCGTCGAGGCCGGCGAGGCCGTGTCGATCGTGGGGGAGTCCGGCTCCGGCAAGTCGACGCTGCTCCGCGCGGTCGCCGGCCTGACGCCCGCCACCTCGGGCACCGTCGAGGTCGCCCCCGGCGGCGCTCAGATGGTGTTCCAGGACGCCGGGTCGTCGCTCACCCCGTGGCTGACGGTCGGCGAGATCCTGCGCGAGCGCCTCGTCCCCGAGCGTCTCGGCCGAGCTGAGAGCCTCCGCCGCGTCGAGGCCGCCCTCGAGGCCATCGGGCTGCCGGCGCAGGTCGCCCGGGTGCGCCCGGCCGACCTCTCCGGCGGTCAGCGGCAGCGTGTCGCCCTCGCCCGGGCGACCATGATCCCGCCCGCCGTCCTGCTCTGCGACGAGCCGACGAGCGCCCTCGACGCGTCGCTCGCCGCGAGCGTCCTCAACCTCATCCGGACGATGCGGCAGCAGCTCTCGATGACCGTGCTCTTCGTCACCCACGACCTCTCCGTCGCCCGACTGATGGGCGACCGCGTGGTCGTCATGACCGAGGGCGCGATCGTCGAAGACGGCCCGGCCGACGACGTCATCCACCGGCCGCAGCACCCCTACACGCGGTCGCTCCTCGCCTCCGTGCCCGAGATCGGGGTCGCAGGATGAGCGCCGACCTGACCGCCCGCCGCTTCGGCGTGCCCCAGGTCACGATCGCCCGGTTCGCCGGACGCCGCCTGAACCTCGCTCTCGTGGGCCTCGTGATCCTGCTGACCCTCGTCGCCCTGCTCGCCCGGGTGATCGCGCCGGACAACCCGGTGCAGCCGGTCGGCGGGCTGAACCTCCCGCTCGGATCTCCCGACCACCTGCTCGGCACCGACGGGATCGGCCGCGACATCCTGAGCCGGACCCTCTGGGGCGTCCAGACCAGCTGGTTCTCGGCGCTCGCGGTCGTCGCGTCGGGACTCGTCATCGGCGGGATCATCGGCGTGGCCGCAGGAGTGGCCGGCGGCTGGCTCGACAACCTGCTGATGCGGCTCACCGACCTGTTCCTGGCCCTCCCCGGAACACTCGTCGCCATCGCGCTCGTCGCGGCACTCGGCTACGGGCTCGAGAACACGCTCATCGGGATCGCCGTCGTCTGGTGGCCCTACTACGCCCGCATCATCCGCGGCGAGACGAAGGCCATCGCCTCGAGGCCCCACGTCGAGGCGGCGCGCCTGGCCGGGATCGGCCGCACCCGCGTCGTCCTGCGCCACATCGTGCCGGGCGTCGTGCCGACCGCGATCGTGACGGCGAGCCTCGACATCGGCAACGTCGTGATCCTGCTGGCCGGCCTGTCGTTCCTCGGCCTCGGACAGGCGGCCCCCGCGCCGGAGCTCGGCGCCGACACCGCCCGCAACCTCCAGCAGCTGCTCACGCAGTGGTGGGTGCCGGTCGTGCCCGGGCTCGCCGTGCTCGTCCTCAGCCTCGTCGCGAACCTCGGCGGCGACGCCATCCGCAACCTGCTCAGCCGGAACCGGTAGGAGACGACATGACCCGCTTCCTGCTCCGACGGACCCTCTCGGCCGTCGTCCTCGTCCTCGTGCTCACCGCCGTCGTGTTCGTGCTCCAGGCCGTCTCGCCTGGCGACCCGGTGAAGGCGTACCTCGGCGCCAACGCCTCGCCCTCGGCGGTCGCCGCCGAGCGGAAGACGCTCGGCCTCGACCAGCCGCTGCCCGTGCAGTACCTCCACTACATCGTCCGCGCGCTGCACGGCGACCTCGGCATCTCGCTGCGGACGCACCGGCCGGTCGCGAGCGACCTGCACGACTTCCTGCCGGCGACCATCGAGCTCGTCCTCGTGGCGTTCGTCGTCGCGATCCTGCTCGGCTGCCTCTACGCGGTGTCGGGATCGCTCCGCTGGCCGGGCGGCGCGTTCTTCCGCGGACCGCTGCTCGTGCTGGCCACGGCGCCGCCGTTCCTCCTCGCGCTCGGCGGGATCATCCTCTTCTACGCGCAGCTGCAGGTGCTCCCGGCGGCCGGACGCGGGGCCGACCAGTCGTCGCCGACCGGGTTCCTGCTGGTCGACAGCCTCCTCGGCGGAGACGTGTCGGAGTGGGCGGCCGCGGTGCAGCACCTGGTGCTGCCGGCGGTGATCCTGGCGATCGCCCCGTCGATCTCGATCGGCAGGATCCTGCGCTCCAGCCTGGACACGACCCTCGCCTCCGATCACGTCCGCACCGCCCGCGCGAAGGGGCTCACGCCGCTCGCGGTCCTCGGGAAGCACGTCGTGAGGAACTCCCTCGGGCCGGGCCTGTCGATGGCGGGCCTCCAGCTCGGCTTCATGTTCGCCGGCGTCGTCGTCGTCGAGCAGGTCTTCAGCTGGCCGGGGATCGGCAACTACCTCGCCGCCAGCATCCCCACCTCCGACTTCCCGGCGATCGCGGGCGTGACGCTCGTGCTCGGGATCATCTACATCGTCGCGAACGCCGTCGTCGATGTCCTCCAGGCCGTCGCGGACCCCCGGCTCACGCCGTGACCGCGACCAGCACCACCCCGCTGCACCCGCACCCGCACCCGCACCTGCCCGTCACCGCACCATTCCTCCCGCCGGAACGCACAGCATCCGGTCCATCCCGCAAGGAGTCGAAGTGAAGAACGCACTGCGCAAGACCGCCACCAGGGGGGTCGTCGCCGCCCTGGCGGTCAGCTCCCTGGTCGTCCTGGCCGCCTGCTCGTCCGCCGGCGGCGGCTCGACGAAGGCCAACGCCGCCCCCACCGACGGCGTGCTGACCGTCGGCCTCCTCGGAGACATCGGCCAGCCGCCGGACCCCGACATCTACTACGCCAACAACGGCCTCGCCATCGTCCTGAACACCTACGAGGGCCTCGTCCAGTACGCGAACAACGTCGACACCGTGAAGATCGCGCCCCGCCTCGCGACCTCGTGGACGGTCAACAAGACGAACACCGTCTACACGTTCACGCTCCGGAGCGGCGTGACCTTCCACGACGGCACGAAGTTCACCTCCGAGGCCGTCAAGGCGTCGTTCGACCGCCGCACGGCGGTCAAGGGCGGCGCGGCGTACATGACCGCGGGCGTCCAGAGCGTCGCCACCCCCGACGACCTCACCGCCGTCGTGACGCTCAAGGCGCCGAACTCGGCGTTCCTCGACTACCTCGCCTCGCCGTTCGGCCCGAAGATGGAGTCGCCGACCGGTCTCGAGAAGCACGCAGGATCGGACGACGCGCAGACGTACCTGCAGACACACGACCTCGGCACCGGCCCCTACGAGCTGACGACGGCGAACACCGGGTCGAAGTACGGCCTCACGCAGTACTCGGGCTACTGGGGCACGAAGTCGCCCTTCAAGACCGTCGACCTCCCCGTCTACACTGACGTGTCGGCGCTCCAGCTCGCCTTCGACAACGGCGACGTGTCGGCCATCGTCGCCGCGCTCCCCTCGTCGAGCCTGACGAAGTACGACGGCAACAAGAAGTTCGACAGCGTGTTCCTGCCGACCCTCCAGTCGGCGCTCCTCACGGTGAACCCGTCGAAGTCGTTCTTCTCCACCAAGGAGGCGCGCACGGCGTTCATGCAGTCGATCGATCAGAAGCAGCTCGTCAAGGAGGTGCTCGGGGCCCGCTCGTCGGTCGCCACGACCCTCTACGCCAAGGGCATGATCTCCGACGGCTCGGACAAGCAGGACATCGGCTACGACCCGAAGGTCTTCGCCGCCTACGCCAAGACACTGCCCACGGGCACGAAGATGACGATCGGCTACGCGTCCGACAACACCAACGCGCAGTCGATGGCCAACATCGTCACGGCGAACCTGCAGAACGACGGCATCACCGCCACCGCGCAGGGCTACCCGACGTCGCAGGTGTTCGGCTGGGCGAACGACCCCACCAAGGGCCCCGACGCCTTCATCGACGGCAACAACGGCCCCGACGGCGGCAGCCCGTACATGTGGGGCCACGTGTTCTGGGACAAGAGCGGAGGGATCAACTACTTCCTCTGCGACAGCCCCTCGACCGACGCCGACCTCAACCAGGCCGTCGCCACCGGTGACACCTCGCTCTACGCCAAGGCCGCTCAGACCTACTCGGCGACGGGCTGCTACATGAACCTGTCGTACAACAAGGACTGGGTCGTGTCGCAGAAGTGGCTGACCGGTGTGGCCGAGGCCCATAACATCGGTGCGAACGAGCTCGACTTCTCCAAGCTCGGAATCGCGAAGTAGCACCGATCCGGCTCCGGGGGGCACCCGCCCCCCGGAGCCCGTCCCGGCTCGGGGTGCGAATGCCTCAGAGCCCGTCCCGTGAGGAGCGGACATGACCGACCCCGACGAAGCCGGCGCCTCCGAGCGACCCGAGTCGCTGTCGCAGAAGGCCTACTTCGCGATCCGCGAGGGCATCATCAAGGGGGAGTACCCCCAGGGCTCCCGCCTGGCCGAGGCCCGCATCGCCGCCGAGATGCACATGTCGCGCGTGCCCCTCCGGGAGGCCGTGCCGCAGCTCGAGCAGGAGGGCTTCGTCCGGACCTTCCCGCGCCGCGGCGCCCTCGTCACGGTGTGGGACGAGAAGGCCGTCAACGACCTCTTCGACCTGCGCACATACCTCGAGGTCGGCGCCGCGCGGTTCGCCGCCCGCGAGGTCTCGCGCGGGGCCGACTTCGAGCCCCTCGCGAAAGCTCTGCACTACTCGCAGGATGTCGTCCACTCCGGCGACGCCTACCGGGTCGCCGAGGCGAGTACCTGGTACCACGAGGCGATCGTCGACCTCTCGGGCAACGACCTGATGAAGAAGGTCATGCGCTCGGTGACCGGCCGCGTGCTCTGGCTGTTCTACCTCACCTCGCAGCTCGACGTCGACGAGGCCTTCGACGACCACGTCGCGCTCGCCGAGGCGATCCGCTCGGGCAACGAGCGCGTGGCCGAATCCGTCGCCTACATGCACATCGAGCGCGACCGCATCCCGTCGTTCACCGCTCTGCGGCAGGCTGCGCCGAGCTGAGGTGCGGTCGGCGCCCCGCCGCCTGGCCCCTTGTGAAATTCTTGTTTCGGCGGTGACGCGTGGGGCCTGAAATGGAGTAGTTTCTCCGTCGGTGCAAGATTGCGCTGCGTGCACGAATCCGCGTGCGCGACACGGAGGAGGACCCCGCCATGACCGCCAGCGACCTCACGAAGACGATCCCGGACACCGGGCTCAAGCGCCAGATCGGCTTCATCGGCCTCATGTGGGCCTCCGCCGGATCGATCATCGGCTCCGGCTGGCTGTACGGAGCGGAGAAGGGCCTCGCCCAGGCCGGGCCCGCCGCGATCATCTCGTGGCTCATCGGAGCCGTGGCGATCCTGATCCTGGCCCTCGTCCACGCGGAGCTCGGCGGCATGTACCCGATCGCGGGCGGCACCGCGCGGTTCCCGCACCTCGCCTTCGGCGGCGTCGCCGGAGCGTCGTTCGGCTGGTTCTCCTGGCTGCAGGCCGTCACGGTCGCGCCGATCGAGGTGAGCGCGATGATCGGCTACGGCTCGGACTACGTGCCGTTCGCCAAGGGGTGGATCACCTCCAAAGGGCTCCTGACCCCGCCCGGGATCGTGGCCGCGATCCTGATCATGCTCGTCTTCGTCGTCATCAACTTCCTCAGCGTCCGGGCCCTCGCCAACACGAACTCCGCAGCCACCTGGTGGAAGATCGGCGTGCCGGTGTTCGCGATCCTGGTGCTCGCGATCTTCAACTTCCACGGGGGCAACTTCACCGCCTCGAACGGCTTCGCGCCCGAGGGGCTCCGGGGCGTCATCGCGGCGATCCCCAATGCGGGCATCGTGTTCGCGCTCCTCGGCTTCGAGCAGGCCGACCAGCTCGCCGGCGAGTCGGTCAACCCGAAGCGCGACATCCCGCGCGCGGTGATCGGGTCGGTCCTGATCGGCCTCGTCATCTACCTCGCCCTGCAGGTCGTCTTCATCGCGGCGATCCCCGCCGACAGGATCATGGGCACCTGGACGGCGACGGCGACGCAGTTCGCCACCGGTCCGTTCGCGCTCGTCGCGACCGCCGTCGGGCTCGGCTGGCTCGCTGTGATCCTTTACATCGACGCCGTCATCAGCCCCGGCGGCACCGGCCTCATCTACTTCACGGCGACCAGTCGAGTGTCGTTCGGCCTCAGCAAGAACGGCTACTTCCCCCGCGTCTTCGAGGCGACCACCCGCCGCGGGGTCCCGTGGTTCGGCCTCGTCGTCGCCTGGGTCTTCGGCTGCATCTGCTTCCTGCCGTTCCCGAGCTGGCAGTCGCTCGTCGGTCTCATCACGAGCGCGTCCGTGCTGATGTACGCCGGCGCACCGCTCGCGCTCGGCGCCTTCCGCAAGCGGATCCCCGACGTCGAGCGCCCGTACCGGCTCCCCGCGGCCTTCATCCTGTCGCCGCTGGCCTTCATCGTGGCGAACCTGATCATCCTCTGGACCGGGTGGGAGACCGACTGGAAGCTCGGCCTCTGCATCATCCTGGGCTACATCGTCATCGTGCTGAACCGCGCATTCAAGCTGAACTCGACGCCCGTGCACTTCAACTGGAGGAGCGCGCAGTGGCTGTTCCCCTACCTCGTCGGCATGGGGCTCATCATCTACCTGAGCGACTGGAACCCGAGTGGGCCGAACCTGTTCCCGTTCGGGATCGACATCCTGGTCACGGCCGCCTTCAGCCTGGTGATCTACTTCTGGGCGATCAACACGTCGGTGTCGAAGGACGGAATCCTCGAGATGGCCGAGGAGACCGCCGCGATCACCGAGTCGTCGGAGATGCCGCTGGCCTGATCGGGCCGCTGGGCACCTGCTCCGCCGCCCGCCGGCCGCCTGGCGCCCGCCCTGGTGCCCGCCCCGCGGCCCGCCGGAACGCAGGATCGCGACGCTACGCTGGAGCCGTGGATTCCCCAGGAGCGCGCCGGGTCGGCAGGCCCCGCGACCCCTTCGTGGAGGAGCGCCTGCTGCGGGTCACCCAGGAGCTGATCGCCGAGGTCGGCATCGAGGCGCTCACCATCAACCGCGTCGCCGAGCGGGCCGGCGCGAGCAAGGCGACGCTCTTCCGGCGCTGGGACGACAAGCGCTCGCTGGTGCGCGACGCCGTGGCCGCGTTCGACATCGACACGACGATCCCGAACACCGGCTCGCTCCGTGGCGACCTGGAGGCGCTGGTCCGGGCGTGGGTCAGCCCGATCGGCTACCCGCCGTCCGAGTTCCGGCACGTCATCGCGGCGATCTCGCGCGACCCCGACATCTGGCGCGCCTACGACGCCGCCACGCACGCCGAGCGCACCCGCGGCCTCACGGTCGTCGTGAAGCGCGCCGTCACTCGAGGCGAGGCCGAGCCGGTCCGCTACGACGCCGCGTTCGTGACGCGGGCGGTGCACGCGCTCGCAGTGGAGCACGCCGCGCAGCGCGAGCTCCCGCTCGACGAGGCGTTCGTCGCGCGCGTGCTCGACAGCATCGTCGAGCCGATCCTCGGCGTGGGGCGCGACCCCGAGGCGGATGCGCGCGATGTCGCTGCGGGGATCCCGTTGCACGTGCGGCGGTAGCTCGGGCGGGCGGTCGGTGGTGCGTGCTCACTCTCGCGACACGCATTTCGGCTCGAGACACCGGTCGTGCTGCGTGTCTCCGTCTCGCGACATGCATTTCGGCCCGAGACACCGGTCGTGCCGCGTGTCTTCCGCCGAACTGCGTGTTGCCGTCGCGCGCCCCGGAGTCCTCGCTCGCTTATGACCAGCTCCTCCGGGCCCGCGACTCCTGGGCATATGCGCATGTGACATGATGTGTTCCAGGCGAAAGCGATTCGCCTCAGAGCAAAGGAGCTCGAAATGGCAAAGAAATACTCACGACCCGCCGCACTGGTCGTCACACTCACGATCGTCGCCGCGATGCAGGTGATCGCCGTCGGCCCGGCGAATGCAGAATCATCGCGCCGAACGCCCGAGATCCGTCACGAGCTGACACGATCTGAATCCTCGTTCACGGACCTTTCGCCCCGCGAGCCGGCCGGGCAGTACGTCTACACCTGCCTCCTCGAGAACGGGAAGACAGTGACGCTCGGTACGACGACGCCGAAGAAGGGAGCCTGCCGGGGCTGGGTCTCCTCGTCGATTGGGGGCAAGCAGGTCGCAAGCGTCAACACCGGCGGCACACTCGGACCCGGAGACAAGCTCAGTTGTCTTTTCAGTGGGGGAGTGTTCCTCATGAGCCTCTTCGGTGGCCCGGTCGGCTGGGGCACCGCGGGCGGCATCGTCTCGCTCGGGCTCGGCTGCACCGGCTGGTGAGGCGGCCATGACGCGCTGGACCACGCCACCGAACCTCCTCGTCAGCATCCTGCTCGGTGCGGCGGCCGTCATCCTGCTCGCCGACGGCCACGTCAGCGTGCCGCGTCTCGTCGGGGCCGTCCTCGTCGGCGTGCTTGGGCTCTGGGGCATCGGTGCCGCTGCCGTGTTGAGGCTCAGGGCCGAGCCACGCAGTCGCCGACGGCCCTAGCGGAGCCCTGGCCGAGGCGCCGCGCGTCGAGCCCACCGCGAACCTGAGACGATGGACGCATGACCGCAACGCTGGTGGCCAAGGGCCTCGCCGGTGGCTACGCCGCCCGGACCCTCTTCGACGACCTCGACCTGACGGTCGCACCCGGAGACGTCGTCGGCGTGGTCGGAGTGAACGGCGCCGGCAAGTCGACGCTCCTCAGGCTGCTCGCAGGCATCGACGAGCCGCTGGCCGGCACTGTGTCGCTCGCTCCGGCCGACGCCTTCGTCGGCTGGCTGCCGCAGGAGCACGAGCGCCTCGCCGGAGAGACGGTCTCGGCGTACATCGCGCGCCGGACGGGGTGCGCCCAGGCGACGCTCGACATGGACCAGGCGGCGGCCGCGCTCGGCGACCTCGACGCACCTGACGACGCCGCCGACGCCTACTCGACGGCCCTCGACCGGTGGCTGGCCTCCGGTGCCGCCGACCTCGACGACCGTCTCCCCGTCGTCCTGGCCGACCTCGGGCTCACGCTCCGCGATGCGCAGCCGTCGACGGCAGGGATGCAGGAGACCGGAAAGACCGGAGAGGCCGGCGAGCAGCCGGCCGTGGTCGGCGCCGACTCCCTGATGACCTCGCTCTCGGGAGGCCAGGCGGCCCGCGTGGGGCTGGCCGCACTCCTGCTGTCCCGCTTCGACGTCGTCCTGCTCGACGAGCCCACCAACGACCTCGACCTCGACGGTCTCGCTCGCCTCGAGGAGTTCGTCCGGGGTCTCCGCGGCGGCGTCGTCCTGGTCAGCCACGACCGCGAGTTCCTGGCACGCTCGGTCACCCGTGTGCTCGAGCTCGACCTCGCGCAGTCGTCCAACCGGGTCTTCGGCGGCGGCTACGACTCCTACCTCGAGGAGCGCGAGATCGCCCGGCAGCAGAAGCGCGACGCCTACGACGACTTCGCCTCCACCAAGGCCGACCTCGTCGGACGGGCGCGCACCCAGCGCGAGTGGTCGAGCCAGGGCGTCCGCAACGCGATGAAGAAGTCACCCGACAACGACAAGATCCGCCGGAAGGCCGCCTCCGAGTCGAGCGAGAAGCAGGCGCAGAAGGTGCGCCAGATGGAGTCCAGGATCGCCCGCCTCGACGAGGTCGACGAACCCCGCAAGGAGTGGCAGCTCGAATTCTCCATCGGCTCGGCGCCGCGGTCGTCCGCCGTCGTCGCGACCCTGGCCGACGCCACCTTCACGCAGGGCGGCTTCACCCTCGGGCCGGTCTCGCTCCAGGTCAACGGAGGCGAGCGGATCTCGATCACCGGCCCGAACGGCGCCGGCAAGTCCACCCTGCTGCGCGCGCTGCTCGGCCAGCAGGACCCCACCAGCGGGACGGCGTCGCTCGGCACGTCCGTGGCCGTCGGCGAGATCGACCAGGCCCGCGGCCTCTTCGTCGGGCCCGAGCTGCTGGCCGCCGTCTTCGAGGGCCTGGTGCCCGACCTCGCTCAGGCCGAGGTGCGGACCCTGCTCGCCAAGTTCGGGCTCAAGGCCGACCACGTGCAGCGGGCCGTCGGCGAGCTGTCGCCGGGGGAGCGGACCCGCGCCGGGTTGGCGCTGCTGCAGGCCCGGGGTGTCAACGTCCTGGTGCTCGACGAGCCGACCAACCACCTCGACCTCGCCGCGATCGAGCAGCTCGAGACCGCCCTCGAGTCGTACGACGGCACCCTCCTGCTCGTGACGCACGATCGCCGCATGCTCGAGGCGGTCCGGACCGACCGGCACTGGCGGGTGGAGGCCGGGCGGGTGAGCGAGGTCTAGGTCGCTGCCATGCGGCTCGGGCTCGGCGTCGGGCTCGGGCTCGGCGGGTCAGCTCGGCGTCGGCACCGCGCCGCGGCGGGTGCCCTGCGCCGACGTGCGGCGCCGATCAGCCGACCGGCGGCGTCTGCCCGCTGAACTGCACCTTCTGCGCCGCGCTGCTCCACGTCAGGGTCGCGCGGGTCGTCCCGCTCCGGTCGGCGTCGCTCTCGCCCGGCTTCGCGTAGTGGTACGTCACGGCCAGTGACGACCCGCCCGTCCGGGCTACGTCGGGGTGGAACGAGTACGCCGCCTTCGTCGCTGTCCCGAGGTACTCGCCGTCATGGAACAGCAGGATCGCGTACGGCGAACTCGCCGTCGCGCCGGTCAGGCCGAGAGTCACCCACGACAGCGCCGAGCAGGGCTGGTAGGTGGAGTAGTCGGCGTTCGCGGCGTCCCAGGTGGCATCCGGGAGGCCGCTCGGCAGAGCGAGCGACGCGATGCCCTTCGCTGCTGCGGCCCGCCCGCTCGAGGGCCCGCAGGATCCGGCGCCCGACGTCGCACCGTCTGACGGCGAGCTCGCGGGTGGCGTCTGCGGAGCGGAGCTCTGGGGTGCCGGCTCCGGAGCCAACGACTGCCCTGCTGTCCCGGTCGAGGAGGCCGGACTGCTGGGTGCGGTCACCGGCGTCGACTGCGAGCCGGTGCATCCGGCGAGCGAGCCGGCCAGGACAGCTGCGGAGGCGATCGCGGCGAGTCGGTGCTGAGTGCGGGTGAGCATGTCGCCACTCTGTCACCTCGCCCGCGAGCTCGTCGGGCCCTCTCGTCAGCGGCCCTCGTCAGTCGCCGGACCTGCCGGCCCAGACGTTGGGGCCGGTCTTCGTGAGGTGACCGGGCCCGGAGTCGGGCCGACTGCCGTCGACGCGCAGTTCGAACACGACGTCCTGAGCGCCGAAGGCGACCGCGCCGCCGTTGGCTCTCAGCTGCGCGTTCGACGCACAGGAGGACCCCGACACCTCGTCTACCGCGATGAGGCAGACGCGACCGGCGGTGTCGACGGTGACCCAGGCCCGGGCCTTCCCGAAGGAACCCGCGTAGCGCAGTTGATCGAGCCGGAGACCGTCGAACACGTCCGACGCCGGATGCCTGAGGAAGGCGGGCGGGGCATCCGCCGGCGTCCGATCTCTCCGCAGGATGGCGAACGAGGCGTAGGGCTGTCCGAGCGGGAATGCGGAGGGGTCGCCAGAGACACGGGGGCGAGAGACAGCCTCGCCCCGGCCTTTGAACCACACGTTCGGCAGGATCTGATGGAAGCCGGCTCCGACGGTGCCCGCCGGCCGCGTGCCGTCGGCGGCGATCTCGAATGCGAAGTGGTCGCCGGCCCCGTAGGCGAAGACGGGGCTCCCGGGCGTCGGCGCCGCTGACGGAACCGCGCCGCAGCCGCTCGACACGATGGCACCGTCGTCGTGATCCGTCGTGAACACGCAGACCTCGCCTCTGCCGTCGACGCCGAGCCAGCCATCCGACGAGGCGGAGGTCACGAGGTGCCGCACGGTGCCGGGAAGGTACGTGTCCGAGTCCGACTTGTCGGCCTTCGCGGGCAGCACGTCGGCCGCGAGCCGCGGGGTGCGCAGGATCGCGAGGGAGGAGTAGGGGTACCCGGAGGGCGTCACGGGCTGCAGGATCGGGGTCGTGCCCGCTGATCCTGCGCCGGTGTCTGCCCCGGCACCGTCGGTCGTCCGCGGCCCGAAGGCCAGGATCGCGACGATGGCGACCGCTCCCACAGCAGCGGCCCCGACGGCGATGCGCTCGAACTTCATGTCCCCCCCCGATCGTCGAAAGCCTAGCGGCGGCCCGGCAGTGCTCAGGAGCACCCGTTCGGGGCGGGTTCGACCACCGGGCTCGGGTCGACGTCAGCTCGGGAGGCCGGGGTTCGCGTCGATGATCTTGGCGAGCAGTGCGCTCAGGCGGCGCGCCTCGTCCGCGGTGAGCGGGGCTGCGAGCTCGGCCTGCACGCGGTCGGTCGCCGACTGGAGCTCGGCGAGGGCCTTCCGCCCGGCGGCGGTGAGGGCGACCACGTTGCGGCGCCGGTCGGACGTGTCGGTGGTGCGCGTGATCCTGCCCGCGTCGTCGAGTCGGGTCGCGATCGTGTTCACGGCGTTCCGGTCGAGGCCCAGGATCCGCCCCAGGTCGGCCTGACTGATCGGTCCGCGCTCCTCGAGAGCTGCGAGCACGGCGTAGTCCGAGCGCCCGTTCGCCGGCAGCTGCGCCGCCGTGAGACGCGTGCCCAGGAGGTTGAGCCTGCCGGCCTGCCACGTGAGGAGCGATCGCAGGCGGGCGGGGGCGCGTTCCGAGTCGTCTTCCACCACGCGGCAACACTAGCCGCTCGCACGCCGATCGTTGACATCGACAACGATTGCGCTTATCGTTGTCGGCGGCAACGTTGTTGCTGACAACGATCAAACGAGAGGCACCACCATGAATGCACCCATCGAAGCGACCGGACACGTGGTCCTCGTCCCGGGCGGGACCGGCGGAGTCGGCGAGGGGGTCGTCCGCGCCTGGCTGGCCGCGGGCGCCGACGTGGTCGTCCCGACCCGCACCGAGGAGCGGGCGGCCGAGTTCCGAGACGTCCTCGGCGGCGCGGCGACAGACCGGCTCCACCTGGTCGTCCAGGACTACACGACCTTCGAGGGGGCGGCCCGGCTGGTCGAGCAGACGGTCGGCTTCCGGGGGTCCCTCGATTCGGTGGTCGCACCCGTCGGCGGGTGGTGGCAGGGCGGCCGTCTCGACGCGATCACCCCCGCCGACTGGGCCGAGGCCTTCACAGGGCTCGCGACTGCGCACATGGCGGTCCTCCGCGCCGCTCTGCCCGTGCTGTCCGGCGCTGGCGCCTACTCGGTCGTCGTCGGCGACTCGGCCGTCTGGCCCGTGCCCGGGAGCGGCCTCGTCAGCATGGAGCAGGCCGCGATCCTGATGATGCAGCGCGTCGCCGTCGCGGAGGCGACTCCTCTGCAGCGCGTCTTCGCCCTGCAGCTCGGACCGGTGAGCACGCGGCACGCGGCCGGCGCCGTCGACGCGGTCGACGTCGGGCGGGTCACGATCGCCGCCTCCGTGGGGGAGGCCCCCGGCCGTGCGCTGGCCCTGCACGACGGAGACGAGGTCGAGGCGGCGCTGCGATCGCTCGCGCCGGGCGCAGCTCCCTCCGCGTAGCCGCTGTGCGCCCTCTCTCCACAGGCCAGGGCGCGCTGGTCACGGCGAGCCGCGCGGGCGGATAGCCTCGCACCATGAACTGGAAATCGGTGACGAAGGCCGTGGCCGCCGTCGTGACTGTCGTCAACTTCTTCCTGCGCTTCGGCGGGCTCATCGCCATCCCGCGCAATCGGCGTCCGACGACGGCGCTCGCCTGGCTGCTGGTGATCTTCGCGCTCCCGATCCCCGGCACGGCGGCGCTCAACCTGTTCGGGTCGACGCGCCTGCCGAAGGGCCGGCGCGAGAAGCAGACCGAGATCAACGACTTCATCCTCGACACGACGTCGGGTCTCGATCTCGTCACGAAGGAGGAGAGCTGGCCGCGCTGGTTCGGCTCCGTGGTCGACCTCAACCGGAAGCTCGGCGCGATGCCCCTCGTCGGAGGCAACGACGCGAAGCTGATGGACGACTTCCCCGTGATCATGCGCGAGATGACCGCCGCCGTGAAGAAGGCCGAGCGCTACGTCCACGTCGAGTTCTACCTCTTCGCGAGAGACAAGGCGACCATCGAGTTCTGTCAGGCCCTCGAAGACGCCCACAGGCGGGGCGTCATCGTCCGAGTGCTCTACGACGACTGGACGACGCTCCGCAACCCGGCGGGCAAGGCGACCATCGCTTGGCTCACGAAGACCGGCATCCCGTTCCGGGCGATGCTCCCGGTGCGGGCGCGCACGATCCTGCGTCGCCGGCCCGACCTCCGGAACCACCGAAAGGTCGTGGTCGTCGACGGCATCGTCGGCTTCATGGGCTCGCAGAACCTCGTCGATCCCGACTACAACAAGGCGAGCAACCGGCGACGGCACCTGCGCTGGAAAGACCTCATGATCCGGCTCGAGGGCCCGGTCGTCGCGGGTGTCAACGCGATCTTCATCACCGACTGGTTCGCCGAGACCGACGAGCTCCTGCAGCGCGAGGCCGACCCGATCCACGCCGTCGACGAGCCCGACACGCTCGACTGCCAGATCGTGCCGTCCGGGCCCGGGTTCGAGGGCGAGAACAACCTCCGGCTGTTCAACGCGCTCGTCTACGGCGCGCAAGAGCGGCTGATCATCGTCAGCCCCTACTTCGTGCCCGACGACTCGATGCTCTACGCGATCACGACCGCGGCCCAGCGCGGCGTCGAGGTGCAGCTGTTCGCGTGCGAGGTCGGCGACCAGTTCATGGTGTACCACGCGCAGCGGTCGTACTACGAGACGCTGCTCCGGGCAGGCGTCCGGGTGTTCCTCTACGAGAAGCCGATCGTGCTGCACGCGAAGCACTTCACGATCGACTCCGACGTCGCGGTCGTCGGCTCGTCCAACATGGACATGCGGTCCTTCAGCCTCGACTTCGAGGTGTCGGTGATGATCCGCGGGCGGCGCTTCGTCGACCGGCTCCGCGCCATCGAAGACGACTACCGCTCGAAGTCGCGCGAGCTCACCCTCGAGGCGTGGCTCGACCGGCCGCTCCTCGCCCGGGTGCTCGACAACGTGATGCGGCTGACCGCGGCGGTCCAGTAGGTCCTGGCGCGCGCGTGCTCCGCGGGGCTACGGTGAGCCATGCGCAGACGCGGGGCGGGCAGGATGCTGCTGGTCGGCTGCGCCCTCGTGGCGACTGCTCTGTGCGCGACGGCCTGCACGGCCACTCCGCCGGACGCTGCGGCGAGCGTCGCCCCCGCCGCCGCCCAGCCGACCCCGGTCCCCTCGGCGTCGATGCCCGTAGGCGTGTCCACCGGTGCGGGCCCGTACCTCGTGGTCGCCGGCGGCTCGCCGGTCAGATGGGCCGACGCCTCCACGACGCTCCGGCCGATCACGAAGGCTCCGGGGCTCGTCGTGTCGCCGGAGGCGGCCTACGAGACCATCGAGACCGAGTTCCAGAGCGTCGTCGAGCACCAGATGCTCACCGCGGAGCCGACAGCCCAGCTCGTGAGCTACTCCGACTCGGCGATCGGCTTCACCACGCCGCTGGGCGTCCGGGCTCCGGAGGGCGGGAAGACCGCGGCCTGGGTGTTCCGCCTCCCGGTGACGCAGCGCGACTACGCCCTGGTAGGGAGTGACGCGCCGCCCGTGCAGCCGCTCGGCGGGTGTGAGGCGTACTTCGTGGTCACCGCCGTGACGAGCGAGCTCCTGACGCAGGGCCAGCACTGCGATGCTCCCGGCCTCGCGCCCGACGGGCCGTTCGCCGGGGCCGCAGCCGCCGCCGGCTGAGCGCGCGACGGCCGTCGCGCGCGGTCCTCGCCGCCTAGGCCGAGGCCGGCCGGTACGTCAGGATCGCCACGCCCGTCGCGGTGACATCCGACTTCACGAGCTCGAGTGCCCGAGGGGTCGCGGCATCGGCCCAGAGTCGCTTGCCCGCGCCCTGCACGACCGGGAACACCATGAGCCGGTACTCGTCGATCAGCCCGGCCCCGCTGAGTGAATTGAACAGATCGGCGCTGCCGTTGACGAGAAGCGATCCTGTCGCCTCGTCGGCCTTCAGAGCGGTCACGGCCGCGACGACGTCGCCCTCGAGTGCTCTTGCGTTCCACCGGAGGTCGGCGGGGGTCGACGTGGCCACCCACTTCGGCATCGAGTTCATCTTCACGCCGAACTCGCCGGTCTCGGCCTCCATCCGCGGCCACGCGTCGGAGAAGCCCTCGTAGGTCACCCGGCCGAGGAGCAGCGCGTCCGCCTCCATGAGGTTCGCGAACTGGAACGCCTGGAGCTCCTCGCCGAAGAAGGGGCCCGACCAGGCCGGCTCCTCGAAGACCCCGTCCAGGGTCACGTACTCGACTGCGACGATGCGGCTCATGGCCACGAACCTAGCGGAGGGCGAGCTCGTGGCGGTAGACGGCGACGAGGGCGTCGGCGGAGTGCGCCCAGCTGAGGCCGGTGGCGCGGACGCGGGCGGTGATCGCGAGAGACTCCTGCAGTGCGGGGTCGTCGAGGATCCTGCTGATCGCGTCTGCCCACGCTGCCGGCTCGCGCGACCTCAGGACGATGCCGGTCACCCCGTCGACGACGGCCTCGCGCAGCCCGCCGGCGGCAGCGGCGACGACCGGGGTGCCACAGGCCGCGGCCTCGAGGGCCACCAGGCCGTACGTCTCGGAGTGCGAGGGGATGGCGACGACGGCGGCCTCGGCGAGCAGGGCCGCCAGCTCGGTGCGCGACTGCGGCCCGACGAAGCGCACGGCCTCGCCGACGCCCCGCGCTCGGGCCAGCTCGCTGAGCTCGCCCGGGTAGGAGCGGTAGTCGACCGACTCCTCGCCCGCGACGACGAGCAGGGGGCGCGACTCGGCGGGGATCAGGCCGAGCGCCTCGATGGCCAGGTCGAAGCCCTTGAGCGGGTCGAGGCGGCCGGCGACGACGACGTACGGCGTCGCCGAGCGGGGCCGGAGCCGGAAGACCTCGGAGTCGACGCCGGGCGAGACCACGCGGACGCGCTCGGCGTCGCCGCCCAGCCGACGCACGACGGTCTCCGCCTCGGCCGCGCTGATCGCGATGACCGCGTCGGACTCCTTCGCGAGCCACGCCTCGCCCGCCAGGCGGCCCGGAGACTCGGGGCGCTCGCCGTCCGAGAGGGGCGAGGACGGGTCGGCGGCGATGGAGTGGAAGCTCTGGAGGTGGGGCAGCGCGTGCTCGCGGGTGAAGGGCAGCGCCGCCATGCCCGAGAACCAGTGGTGCGAGTGCACGATGTCGTACGGGCCGAACGCCTCCATGGCCTGGCGGAACTCGTCGACGTACTCCTCGTGCCGCCCCTTGGCCTGCGGCGCCGGCGGCCCCGCGTCCAGGAAGCGCAGGACGACGTTCTCGCCGAGCTCGGTCTCGGCGGGCTGCTCCGTCGAGGACCGCCTGGTCAGCACCTCGACGGCGTGCCCCAGAGCACCGAGCGCGAGGGCCTGGTTGCGCACGACGACGTTCATGCCCCCGGCGTCGCCGATCCCAGGATCGGAGGCCGGTGAGGTGTGCAGGCAGACGAGAGCGATCCGCAGGGGCGGCGTGAGGGTGGGCACGGATCGAGGCTATCGGGGGACACCCGTGCGAGCGCACAGCCGCCGCCCGTAGAAAAGACCCATGACCACCTCTTACCCGTACCCGCTCGGCGTCCGCCTCGTCGACGGCGGCGTCTCCGTCGCCGTCTACTCCGAGACCGCCACCGTCGTCTACTTCTGCGCCTTCGACGACGACGGGACCGAGATCCGCACCGTCCTCGACGAGCGCACCGGCTACGTGTTCCACGGCTTCGTCCCCGACGTCACCACCGGCACCCGCTACGGCTTCCGGGCCGACGGCGCCTGGGATCCCGAGAACGGCGTCCGCCACGACGAGGCCAAGCTGCTGCTCGACCCGCACGCCCGCGCCATCGAGGGCGACTACCAGTGGGGCCAGGCCCTCTTCTCGCACGAGTTCGACGACCCGACCGTGATGAACATCGAGGACTCCGCGCCGTTCATGCCCCGCTGCGTCGTCACCGACGACTCCTTCGACTGGGCCGGCGACACCTCGCCCGAGATCCCGCTCGACGAGACCGTCGTCTACGAGGTCCACGTGAAGGGCTTCACGAAGCAGCACCCCGAGGTGCCGGAGGAGATCCGCGGCACCTACGCCGGGCTGGCCCATCCTGCGGCCATCAAGCACCTCACCGACCTCGGCGTGACGAGCGTCGAGCTGCTGCCCGTGCACCAGTTCGTGCAGGACGACAACCTCGGCGACAAGGGCCTCCGCAACTACTGGGGCTACAACACCATCGGGTTCTTCGCCCCGCACAACGAGTACAGCTCGGCCGGCCAGGGCGGCGAGCAGGTCGCCGAGTTCAAGGCCATGGTCAAGGCCCTGCACGACGCCGGGCTCGAGGTCATCCTCGACGTGGTGTTCAACCACACTGCCGAGGGCAACGACATGGGCCCGACGCTCTCGCTCAAGGGCCTCGACAACTCCGCGTACTACCGCCTCGTCGACGGCGACCAGGGCCACTACTTCGACACCACCGGCACCGGCAACTCGCTGAACGTCGGGCACCCGGCCGCCCTCCGCCTCATCATGGACAGCCTCCGCTACTGGGTGACCGAGATGCACGTCGACGGCTTCCGCTTCGACCTCGCCACGACGCTGACCCGCCAGGACGGCGACGCCGAGAAGCACTCCGCCTTCCTCGACCTGTGCCACCAGGATCCGGTGCTCGCGCCGGTCAAGCTGATCGCCGAGCCCTGGGACACCGCCGGCTACCAGGTCGGCGGCTTCCCGGCCGACTGGTCGGAGTGGAACGGCAAGTTCCGCGACGACACCCGCGAGTACTGGGGTGAGGGCGACGTGCTCGGGACCTTCTCGCAGCGCGTCATGGGCAGCCCCGACGTCTACCAGGCCGACCGCCGGTCGCCGCTCGCCTCGGTCAACTTCGTGACCGCGCACGACGGCTTCACGCTCCGCGACCTCACCTCGTACGCCGAGAAGCACAACGAGGCCAACGGCGAGGACAACAACGACGGCGAGAGCAACAACGCCTCGTTCAACGGCGGCATCGAGGGCGACACCGACGACGGGGCCGTGCTCGCCTGGCGCGGCCGCCAGCAGCGGAACCTCCTCGGCACCCTCCTGCTCTCGGCCGGCGTGCCGATGATCCTCGGCGGCGACGAGCTCGGGCGCACCCAGGGCGGCAACAACAACGCCTACTGCCAGGACAACGAGGTGTCGTGGTTCGACTGGGCGTCCGTCGACACCGACCTGCTCGCCTTCACGACCTCGCTGATCAGCCTCCGTCGCGAGAACCCTGCGCTCCGACCCCTCTGGTTCCGCACCGCTCCGGCCGATTCCCTGCTCCGCACCGTCGAGGTGCTCGCGGCCGACGCGCAGGCGTTCGAGGACGAGGACTGGCAGGATCCCGAGAACCGCGCCGTGACGTTCGTCCTCGGCCACCAGGGAGCCGACACGTTCGCGCTCCTGATGAACGCGGCCCGCAACGGCGTCGAGTTCACCGTGCCCGAGGCGCCCTTCGGCGAGTGGGAGCTGGCGCTGTCGAGCGATCCCGAGCAGCAGGTGTCGTCGCCGACGACCACGCTGATCGTGCGCGACGCGTCGTTCACGCTGCTGCGCTCGCGGGCCTGAGCTCGGGCTGGCGCCGCGGCTCGGCTCGCGCCGGGCTGCGGCGCCACGGGACGGCCACCGCACCGCGCCGCGGCATGATGCGGTGGCCGTCTTGCCGCACCGTCGGGCCGCGCCGGCAGGCGGCGGGCGCCGATCCTGCCGCCTAGGCTGTCAGGATGCGAAGCAGCACCGTCACCATCCGCTCCGTCACCGAGGAGGACTGGCGCGAGTTCCGGGGGCTCCGACTCCGCATGCTCGAAGACACCCCGATCGCGTTCGGTGAGACGCTCGAGCACGCGCTCCGCCTGCCGGAGTCCGAGTGGCGGATGCGCGGGCGTCGAGGCCTGGAGCCGCGCTCGGCGCTCTTCGTCGCCATCGACGACGCCACCATGGAGTGGGTCGGCACGATGGGCGGCTACGTCCCGCCGACCGGCGCTCCGCTGCTCGTCGGCGTGTTCGTCGCGCCCGAGTACCGCGGGGCCGCGGCCGGGGTGGCCGACCGGCTGCTGGCGGAGGTCGTCGACTGGGCCCGCGACTACGGCACCGAGCTCGCGCTGCACGTGCACGAGGCGAATCCGCGAGCGATCCGGTACTACGAGCGCCACGGGTTCGCCAACACCGGCCGCCGTCTCACCTACGAGCTCGCTCCCGGCGGCCTCGAGTGGGAGATGACCCGCCCCCTCGCCTGAGGCACGCGCCGCGGGTCAGGGGAGGCGCTGCGACTCGCGGGTCGGAGCGACGATGGTCGCGGGGCGGCCGGCGGGATCCTGCGGGTCGTCCCGCCCCAGGATCTGCACCCGCGCCTCGCCGTGCCGGAACCACAGCGACGCCGTCCAGGCGCAGATCGCCGCGTCGATCAGGTCTTCGCGGTGCTTGTGGGCGGGCCCTGGGAGCGGCGCCGGCTCGTCGATCAGCGTCTTCGTGAGGGGGTGCGACCCGAGCAGCAGCGGCGGGTCGAGCGTCTCGAGCCGGCGCAGGCGCCGGACCAGCTCGTCGGTGGCGACCGCCCGGTCGGCGCGGGCGAGCGCCGGCGCGACGCCCTTCGGCAGGCGCTTGTAGCGGGGCCGCTCGTCGTCGTAGCCGAGCTCCTCGATGCCGACGATGGTCGTGTACGGATAGCACTCGAACATCACGCGGTCGACCGGCGCAGGATCGGCCATTCCCGACACGACCCGGAATCCCGCGCCCTCGAGGCGGTCCCGCAGCGTCACGCCGCCCAGCCACTTCAGCGCCTGGTTGCTGGCGTTGGCCGCGACCTTCCAGCGCCCGTACGCCCGGCCGACCTGCTTCTCCGACTCGCGCATGCCGGTGGCGTTCGGCACGACGAGGGGCGCGTCGATCGCGACGACGGCGGCCTGCGGTTCGCCGCCCGTGGTCGTGGCGCGCAGGATCCAGGACGCCACGGCCTCGACGCCGCGCTCCCAGCCCGCGTCGAGCACCCGCCCGGCGGGGTCGATGACGCACAGGCCCGTCTCGTTCGCGGGCCTGGTCGCGGAGCCCTCGGCCCAGGCCAGGTCGACGCCCACGAACAGCATGGGGACAGTCTGCCCCGGGCCGCTGCTCGCGCGCTGGGCTCGGGCCCGCAGCAGCGGCCGCTACTCCGGCACGAACCGGTAGCCCATCCCCTGCTCGGTCACGAAGTAGCGCGGCTGCGCCGGCACCGGCTCGAGCTTCTTGCGCAGCTGCGCCAGGTACAGCCGGAGGTACCCGGTGTCGCGGCTGTGGTTCGGGCCCCACACCTGCGTGAGCATGGCCTCGCGCGTGATGAGCTTGCCCGGGTTCTGCACCAGGAGCTCGAGCAGCCGCCACTCCGTCGGGGTCAGCCGGATCGACCCGCCCTCGGGCGTCGTGCGGGTGACGGTGTGCGCGGCGAAGTCGACCGCGACCTCGCCGAAGCGCACGGCGGGGGAGTCGGGCGCCGCGACGACCCGGCGGGTGAGGGCGCGGATGCGGGCGAGCAGCTCGTCCATCGCGAAGGGCTTCGTGACGTAGTCGTCGGCGCCGGCGTCGAGGGCGTCGACCTTGTCGGCGGCACCGGTCCGGCCGGACACGACGAGGATCGGCACCTGCGACCAGCCGCGGAGCCCCTCGATCACCTGCACCCCGTCGAGCTTCGGCATGCCGAGGTCGAGCATGACGACGTCGGGGTGGTGCGCGATCGCCTCGCCGAGGGCGGAGGCGCCGTCGGAGGCGGTGATGACGTCGTAGCCGCTCGCCCCCAGCGTGACCTTCAGCGCGCGGATGATCTGCGGGTCGTCGTCGGCGATCAGGATCTTCATGCGGTGGCCTCGTGTTCGGCGAGGGGCAGCGACACGACCATGGTCAACCCGCCGCCCGGGGTGTCGTCGGTCGTCAGGGTGCCGCCCATGCCCTCGGTGAACCCCTTCGAGAGGGCCAGGCCGAGGCCGAGGCCGGTGGTGTTGTCGGTGTCTCCGAGGCGCTGGAAGGGGACGAAGACCTCGTCGCGCCGCTCGGCGCTGATGCCGGGGCCGTGGTCGGCGATCCTGATCTCGACCCGCTCGGCGAAGGCCGACGCCGACACCCGCACGCGCGTGCCCTCGGGCGAGTAGCGGATGCCGTTGTCGAGGAGGTTGACCACGACCCGCTGCAGGAGGACGGCGTCGGCCAGCGCCGGCGGGAGGTCTTCGCCGAGACCGAGCTCGACCTCGTCGGGGCCGAGCCCCAGTTCGTCGAGGGAGCCCAGGATGACGTCGTCGACGTCGATCCGCCCGAGCGAGACCGCCAGGACCCCGGCCTGCACCCGGCTCACGTCGAGCAGGTTGGTGACGAGGGTCGCGAGCGAGTCGAGGCTCTCTTGAGCGGTGGCGAGCAGCTCGTCGCGGTCGGCCTCCGAGCGGACCATGCCGGGCGAGCGCAGACCGCTGACGGCGGCGGTCGCGCTGGCGAGCGGCCGGCGGAGGTCGTGGCCGACGGCGGCGAGGAGTGCCGTGCGCATCTGGTCGGCGGCGGCGAGGGGCGCGACCTCCTCGGCCGTCCGGGCCAGCTCGCTGTGCTCGAGCGCGGCGTCGATCTGGGTCGAGATCACGGCGAACAGCCGGCGGTCGTCGAGCGAGATCGGCGGGCCGTGCAGCTCGATGGTGCCGTGCTCGCCGGAGGGCACGCTCGTGACGGGGTCGCCCGGGGTCTCGTCGCCCGACGACGAGACGAGCGCCCCGTTGCTCAGCACCGCCACCCGCGACAGCCCGAACGCCTCCCGGGTGCGGGCGAGGAGCGCCTCGAGAGCGTCTTGACCGCGGAGCACGCTGCCGGCGATCGTCGCGAGGAGCTCCGACTCGGCCAGGGCGCGGGCCGCCGAGCGCGTGCGGCGGGCCGCCTGGTCGACCACGTAGCTGACGAGGAGGGCGTTCACCACGTAGAGCGCCAGCGCCAGGAGGTGCAGGGGTCTCGCGATCGTCACGCTGTAGAGCGGGTCGACGAAGAAGAAGTCGAGCGTGAACCCCGACAGGATGGCCGCGAACAGCGCCGGCCAGATGCCGCCGACGAGCGCGACCACGACGACGACCAGCTGGAAGGCGAGGACGTCGCTGGTGAGCGACTCGGGCGAGCGGAGCGTGACGAGCAGCAGGGTCGCCAGCGGCCCGAGCAGGAGGGCGAGGCCGAAGCCGACGAGGCGCCGGGCGAGCGTGAGCGACCCGCCGATGCGCGGCAGCGTGAAGGTGCCGCCCGCGCGGGAGTGCGTCACGATGTGGACGTCGATGAGCCCCGACTCGCGGATCACCGTGGCGCCGATGCCGGGGCCGGTCAGGGCCGCGGCGATGCGGCCGCGCCGGCTGACTCCGATCACGAGCTGCGTCGCGTTCTGCGCCTTGGCGAAGTCGACGAGGGTGCGCGGGATGTCGTCGCCGAGCACCTGGTGGTAGCTGCCGCCGAGCTTCTCGGCGAGCGAGCGCTGGGCCGCGAGGGCTCCCGGGTGGGCGTCGGCGAGGCCGTCCTGCCGGCTCACGTGCACGACGATCAGCTCGCCGCCGGCCGACCTGGCCGCGATCCTGGCGCCGCGACGGATGAGGGTCTCGCCCTCCGGCCCGCCGGTCAGGGCGACCACGACGCGCTCGCGGGCCTCCCACTTGTTGTCGATGCCGTGCTCGGCCCGGTAGGCCTTGAGCGCGGAGTCGACCTCGTCGGCCAGCCAGAGCAGGGCGAGCTCGCGGAGCGCGGTGAGGTTGCCGAGCCGGAAGTAGTTCGACAGCGCGGCGTCGATGCGGGCCGCCGGGTAGACGTTGCCCTCGGCGAGCCGGTCGCGGAGCGCCTGCGGGGCGAGGTCGACGACCTCGATCTGGTCGGCCGAGCGCAGCACCCGGTCGGGGATCGTCTCGCGCTGGGGCGCCCCGGTGATCTGCTCGACCACGTCGGAGAGCGACTCGACGTGCTGCACGTTGACGGTCGAGACCACGTCGATGCCCGCGGCCAGGAGGGCGTCGACATCCTGCCAGCGCTTCTCGTGGCGGCTGCCGGGGGCGTTCGTGTGGGCCAGCTCGTCGACGAGCGCGACGTCGGGCGCCCTGGCGATCACCGCGTCGAGGTCGAGCTCGTCGAGCTGCAGGCCGCGATGAGAGCGCAGGATCCGCGGCACCACCTCGAGCCCCTCGACGAGCGCCGCCGTGGCAGCCCGGCCGTGCGTCTCGACCACGGCCACCACGACGTCGCGCCCGTCGGCCCGGAGGTGGGCGCCCTCCTCGAGCATCGCGTAGGTCTTGCCCACGCCGGGGGCGGCGCCGAGCAGCACCCGCAGTCGCCCCTTCTTCATGGCGTGTTCCTCTCTGGAGAGACCGGTCGGAGGGTCAGAGCCTCGCCAGAGCGAGGTTGAGCTCGAGCACGTTCACCGTCTGCTCCCCAAGGTATCCGGCTTCGCGGCCCTCGATCCTCGATTCGACGAGCCTGTGGACAGTCGCCTTCGAGAGGTTCCTGGCGGCGGCGACCCGGTCGACCTGCTGCAGGGCGTAGGCGGGGCTGATGTCGGGGTCGAGGCCCGAGCCGGATGCCGTGACGGCGTCGGCGGGGATCGTCGACGCGTCGACGCCGTCCGAGGACGCGACGGCGGCCTTGCGCTCCTTGATCGCCGCGATCAGGTCCTTGTTGTTCGGGCCGTAGTTCGAGGCGCTCGACGCGGTGGCGTCGTACCCGTCGCCGGCGGCGGAGGGGCGCGACTGGAACCACTCCGGCAGGGCGGCGCCCTTCTTCGTGGTGAACGACTGGCCGAGGAGCGACGATCCTGCGGCCTTCCCGTCGGCGGTCTCGACGATCGAGCCGTTCGCCTGGTGCGGGAAGAGCAGCTGGCCGAGGCCCGAGACGGCTGCGGTGTAGGCGATGCCGAGCACGACGGTGAAGACGAGCATGGCTCGGACGGCCACCCACCACTGGCGGGCGAGAGTGCGTGTGTTCATTGGTGCGTTCCTTAGAAGCCGGGGAGGAGGGAGACGACGAGGTCGATGATCTTGATGCCGATGAACGGCGCGACGATGCCGCCGACGCCGTAGATCAGGAGGTTGCGCGACAGGATCGCCGACGCCGAGGCCGCGCGGTACTTCACGCCGCGGAGGGCGAGCGGGATCAGGAACACGATCACGAGCGCGTTGAAGACGATCGCCGACAGGATCGCGGACGCCGGCGAGTGCAGCTGCATGATGTTGAGCAGCCCGAGCCTGGGGAAGATCCCCGCGAACATCGCCGGGATGATCGCGAAGTACTTCGCCACGTCGTTGGCGATCGAGAAGGTGGTCAGGGCGCCGCGCGTGATCAGGAGCTGCTTGCCGATCCTGACGATGTCGATCAGCTTGGTCGGGTCGGAGTCGAGGTCGACCATGTTGCCGGCCTCCTTCGCGGCCGACGTGCCCGTGTTCATCGCCACGCCGACGTCGGCCTGCGCGAGCGCCGGGGCGTCGTTGGTGCCGTCGCCGGTCATCGCGACGAGGTTGCCGCCCTCCTGCTCGCGCCGGATCAGCGCCAGCTTGTCTTCGGGGGTCGCCTCGGCCAGGAAGTCGTCGACCCCGGCCTCGGCGGCGATCGCGCGGGCCGTGAGCGGGTTGTCTCCCGTGATCATGACCGTGCGGATGCCCATCGTGCGGAGCTCGGCGAAGCGCTCGGCGAGACCGGTCTTGACGACGTCCTTCAGGGCCACGACCCCCAGGATGCGGCCGGTCCCGTCGGCGGAGCGGGTCGCGACGACGAGCGGCGTGCCTCCCGCGTTCGAGATGCGGGTGACGATGCTGTCGAGCTCGTCGCGGGTACGGCCGTCGAGGTCGCCGACCCACGCGGTGACGCTCGATCCTGCGCCCTTCCGGATCTGCGAGCCGTCGGCCAGGTCGAGGCCCGACATGCGGGTCTGCGCCGTGAAGGGGACGATCTCGCCGCGGGGCGCGTCGGGGATCGAGTAGCCGTGCAGCACGGCCAGGTCGACGATCGACTTGCCCTCGGGCGTCGGGTCGGCGAGCGACGAGGTGGCCGCGGCCTCGGTGAGGTCGCGCACGGTCACACCGGAGATCGGGTCGAACGAGGCGGCCTGCCGGTTGCCGTAGGTGATGGTGCCGGTCTTGTCGAGGAGGAGCGTGGTCACGTCGCCGGCGGCCTCGACGGCGCGGCCGGACATCGCGAGCACGTTGCGCTGCACGAGGCGGTCCATGCCGGCGATCCCGATCGCCGAGAGCAGGGCGCCGATCGTGGTCGGGATCAGGCAGACCAGGAGCGCGATCAGCACCGGCACCGAGACGGCCGCGTTCGAGTACGACGCGATCGGGTCGAGCGTGAGCGCCACGACGACGAACACGATCGAGAGCGACGCCAGCAGGATGTTCAGGGCGATCTCGTTCGGCGTCTTCTGCCGGGCGGCGCCCTCGACGAGGCGGATCATCCGGTCGACGAAGGTCTCGCCGGGCTTCGAGGTGATCGTGACGACGATGCGGTCGGAGAGCACCCGGGTGCCGCCGGTGACGGCGCTCCGGTCGCCGCCCGACTCGCGGATCACGGGGGCGGACTCGCCGGTGATGGCCGACTCGTCGACGCTCGCGATGCCCCAGACGATGTCGCCGTCGCCCGGGATCAATTCACCGGCGACCACCACGACGGTGTCGCCGAGAGTCAGGTCGGCGCTCGAGACCTCCTCGGTCTCGGCGTCCTCCGCGGACGGGTCGGCGGACGAGTAGCCGCGGACGCGCTGTGCCGACGTCGAGGTGCGGGTCTTGCGGAGGCTCTCCGCCTGCGCCTTGCCGCGGCCCTCGGCGACCGACTCCGCGAGGTTCGCGAAGACGACGGTGAGCCAGAGCCAGACCGCGATCGCCCAGGTGAACGAGCCCGGGACGACCGAGCCGCCCGAGGTTCCGGGGCCGCCGGTGAACGGCTCCGCGATCGCGAGGACGGTCGTGTAGGCCGCGCCGATCTCGACGATGAACATGACGGGGTTGTGCCACATGGCGCGCGGGTCGAGCTTCTTGAACGCGCCGGGCAGCGCCTCGAGGAGCTGCGCGCCGGTGAAGGCGCTCTTCTTCGAGGTGGGGGCGGGAGCAGGATCCTGCGCCGCTGTCTCAGTGATGGTGGACATTACTTCTGGAGCCCTTCGGCGAGCGGCCCGAGCGCGAGCACGGGGAAGTACGTGAGGGCCGTCACGATGACGGACACCCCGAGGAGGAGACCGACGAACTGCGGTCGGTGGGTGGGCAGCGTCCCCGCGGTGGCGGGCACCTTGTCTTGAGCGGCGAACGAGCCGGCGAGGGCGAGCACGAACACGATCGGCAGGAAGCGTCCGAGGAGCATGACGACGCCGAGCGCGGTGTTCATCCAGGGCGTGTTCGCCGTGATCCCCGCGAACGCGGAGCCGTTGTTGTTCGCCGCGCTGGTGAACGCGTAGAGCACCTCGGTGAGGCCGTGGAGCCCCGGGTTCCAGATGCTCGTGCCGGTCACCGAGGCGCGGACGCCCGGGATCGCGAAGCTGAGCGCGGTACCCGCGAGGGCGAGCGTCGGCGTGATCAGGATGTAGATCGAGGCGAGCTTGATCTCGCGCGGCCCGATCTTCTTGCCGAGGTACTCCGGCGTGCGGCCCACGAGGAGCCCGGCGATGAACACCGTGATGACGGCCAGGATCAGCATGCCGTAGAGGCCCGATCCCGTGCCGCCGGGCGCGACCTCGCCGAACATCATGTTGAGCAGCGCCATCATGCCGCCGAGCGGCGTGAACGAGTCGTGGGCCGAGTCGACCGCACCCGTCGAGGTGAGCGTGGTCGAGGTCGCGAAGAGCGTGGACGACCAGATGCCGAACCGCTGCTCCTTGCCCTCCATCGCCGATCCTGCGAGCTTCGTCGCCGCTCCGGCCCCGCTCAGCTCGAAAGCCGTCATCGCTGCGAGCGACACCGCGTAGATCGAGACCATGACGGCGACGATCGCGTTGCCCTGCCGCTTGTCGCCGACCATCAGGCCGAACGTGCGGGGGAGCGAGAACGGGATCACGAGCATCAGGACGATCTCGAACAGGTTGGTCCAGGCGGTCGGGTTCTCGAACGGGTGGGCGGAGTTCGCGTTGAAGAAGCCGCCGCCGTTGGTGCCGAGCTCCTTGATGGCCTCCTGCGAGGCGACCGGGCCGCCGGGGATCGCGGCGTTCCCGCCGGTGAGAGTGGCGACGTGCGTGAACCCGTTGAAGTTCTGGATCACGCCTCCGGCGATCAGCAGCAGCGAGGTGAGGAACGCCAGAGGCAGGAGGAGACGCAGGATCCCGCGGGTCAGATCGACCCAGAAGTTCCCGAGCGCGCCCGAGCGGACACGTGCGAACCCGCGGATCAGCGCGATCGCGACGGCGATCCCCACGGCCGCCGAGACGAAGTTCTGCACGACGAGGCCGCCGAGCTGGACGGCGTAGCCCATCGTGACGTCGGGCGAGTACGACTGCCAGTTCGTGTTGGTGACGAACGAGGCCGCGGTGTTGAACGACAGGCCCGCGGGGATCGCCGGGAAGCCGAGCGAGTACGGCAGGACGGCCTGGAGCCGCTGCAGCGCGTAGACGAACAGCACGCCCACCGCCGAGAACACCAGGACCCCGCGGAGGTACGAGCGCCAGTTCTGCTCGGCGGACGAGTCCACGCCGATGAGGCGGTAGAAGCCGCGCTCGATCCGCCAGTCGCGCGGAGTTTGATAGATCCAGGCGAGGTAGCGGCCGACCGGCCGGTGGAGCGCCACCAGGATGACGAGGAGCGTGAGGATCTGCAGGAGACCCGCGACGGTGTCGCTGAGCCCCGACATCAGAAGCGCTCGGGTTTCACGAGGGCGTAGACGAGGTAGCCGAGGGCTGCGATCGCCAGGATGGCCGCGACGATCACAGCTTCTCCACCCCCGAGGCCACGAGGGCGATGACCGCGAAGGCGGCCGCCACGACGAGAAGGTAGACGATGTCGAGCACGAGGACTCCTGATTCGATGCCGTCGGATCCGCTCGAAGCGGTCCGCGCCGCGCGCATTCCGCACGGCCAGCACTGATTCGACACCCGCCGCGAGGGGCGCAGCGGGGTCCTCACGGGATCCCTACGGTGGGCCGGGCAACCCTTACGGTTTGCTAACGCGCACGCGAGGGGGCCCGCTCGCGCTGGTGCGCGGGCGGGCCCTCGGGGTGGTGCTGGTGCTTGTCGCTGGTGCTGGTGCTGGTGCTTGTCGCCGGTTGTGCTCGTCGCTACTCGGCGGCGCCGATCAGGCCGTCGCGGCGGCGACGGGTCGCGACCATGAGGCCGATGCCGAGCAGGACGGCGAGGCCGCCCGCGACGACGTACGGCTCGGCGTCGCTGCCCGTGTAGGCCAGGGTCGGGCCCGTGGCGCTCGTCGTGATGACCGGGGCGGCGGCGAGGACGAACTCGACCGTGGCCGACGGGCCGGACAGGACCGGCAGGCCGGTGTTGTCGGAGATCGGGTTGCCGTCTGCGTCGAGGACGCCGGCGATCGCGACCGCCGTGTAGTCGCCCGGCTGGGCGAGCTCGACCGTCACGCTCCAGGTGCCGGAGGCGCCCACGGTGATGTCCTCGTTCTGCGGATCGGACGAGGCGCTCGGGGTTCCGGCCGCGCGCGGGGAGGCGGCCGGTGCCTTCGCGGCGGTCGTGCCGCTGCCCGTGCTGCTGTCGCCGTCGGCCGCTGCGGCCTCCGCCTCGGCCTGGGCGAACGCGCTGGTCGGGGCGATGACGAGGCCGATGCTGGAGCCGGGGGTCCCGGTCCCGGTGAAGGTCACCGACGTGCCGACGATCTTCTCGCCGGCGGTCGGGGACGTGATCGTCGGGTCACCGAGCACGTACGCCGTCTTCGACAGCTGCAGCTTGCTCACGGTCCCGGTGACCGTGACGCGGTACGTGCCGCCCTTCGATCCTGCGGGGAGTCCGAGCAGCTCCGAGAAGGCGCCGTCGGCGTCGGCCGTCGGCGTGGCCACGGTGCTCTCGTAGGCGACGGCCTTGCCGTCCGGACCGGTGACGGTCACGACGAGCGGCTCGTCGGCCGCGAAGCCGGTCGTGGCGAGCCCGATGCCGGCGGTGGTCGCCTCGTCGGCGGTCGGGTAGTCGGGGGTGAGGACGATGCTCCGGCCCTGCGCCTGCACGGGCGGGCTCAGGAAGCTGATCTCGCGGATCACGGGCTCGACGCCGGTCACCGGGTCGCCCGACGCGTCGAGCTCGGCGACGGTCAGCACGGCCTTGGTGATGCCGGGGCCGAGGTCGGCGAAGGAGGTGTCGAGGGTCCAGGTGCCGTCGGTGTCGACGGTCGCCGTGCCCGCGTCGTGGAGGTCGCCGTCAGCGCCGAGGTACTGCACGATCACCGTCGAGCCCGGGAGGCCGGTGCCCGCGAAGGTCGGAGTCGTGGTCGCGGAGGGCTCTCCGTCGACGGGAGTCGTCACGGCGAAGGCCGAGGCGGTGGCGGTGCTCGTGTCGGTGGGGGTCGGCGTCGGCGTGGCCGGGGCCGTCGTCGCCGGAGGCGTCGTGGCGGGAGCCGTCGTGGTCGGGGCCGTCGGCGCAGCGGTGGTCGCGGCCGGGACCGGCGCGGCAGCGACGGTGGCCGACGGGGTCGGCGCGGTCGTGCTCACCGGGGCGGCCGGGGCCGTCGTCGCGGGGGCGGTGGTGTCGGTCGGCGCCGGGACCTCGACCTGCGTCGTGGCGGCGGGCTCGGCCGGGGCTGCGAGGGCGGGGCCGGCCGCGAGGAGGGCGCCGCCGAAGGCGAGCGAGACGACGGCGGGCACGGCGAGTGCCTTCCGCCAGGAGTGCGTGGTCACGTGTGGTCGTCCTTCGTGGCGAGACGTCGTCGTCGCGTGCTCCGCTCGTCCCCCCGGAGCACGTCTCGCGCCCGATCGGGTACGGCCGCGTGCTGAACGTAACCCGTCCGGGGGATCCTGCCAAGTGAATTCTGCACACTGCGCAATGCGGATGCGGCAGGATCGGCGGCGACGCCCCAGGAAGCCGTGATCGGCGCCCCGCTACCCTGGACGTCATGACTGACGTCCGCCAGCCGAGCACCGCCGACATCAAGCGCTGGCGGAGGTACCTCGCCGACGAGAGGGCCGAGGGCGCCGTCTACCGCGACCTCGCCGCCCGCCGAGACGGCGAAGAGCGCGACATCCTGCTCGCGCTCGCCGACGCCGAGGGTCGTCACGAGCAGCACTGGCGCGACCTGCTCGGCGACCGGGTCGGGCGACCGGTCGGGACCGACCTGCGCACGCGCATCCTGGGGGTCCTCGCCCGTCGGTTCGGCTCGGTGTTCGTGCTCGCCCTCGTGCAGGGGGCCGAGGGGCGCTCGCCGTACGCGACCGACGCCGACGCCACCGACGCCATGGCGGCCGACGAGCGCATCCACGGGGAGGTCGTCCGCGGCCTCGCCGAGCGGGGACGCTCTCGTCTCTCGGGCACCTTCCGCGCCGCCGTCTTCGGGGCCAACGACGGCCTCGTCTCGAACCTCGCGCTGATCCTGGGCGTCAGCGCCTCGGGCGCCTCCCACGGCGTCGTGCTCGTCACAGGCCTCTCCGGCCTCCTCGCCGGCGCCCTCTCGATGGGCGCGGGGGAGTACGTCTCCGTCTCGTCGCAGCGGGAGCTCCTCGCCGCGTCGACGCCCGACCCCGAGGCGCAGCATGTCCTGCCGAACCTCGACGTCGACGCCAACGAGCTCGCTCTCGTCTACCGCGCCCGCGGAATGGACGCCGACGATGCGGCCGAGCATGCGCAGGATGTCCTGGCCGCGCTCCAGGTCCGGACGGGCGCGATTGCCGTCCCCACGGCCTCCTCGCAGCTCGCGCCCGTGCTGTCGCCCGCTGACGCCGAGGCCGCTGCCGCCTCCTCGTCGGACGCCCACGAGGCCATCGGCTCGGGCCTCGGCGCCGCCGTGTCGAGCTTCCTGTTCTTCGCGTCGGGGGCGATCATCCCGCTGATCCCGATCCTCTTCGGTGCCACCGGTCTCACCGCGATCATCATCGCGTCGGTGCTCGTCGGCCTCGCCCTCCTCGGGACCGGCGCCATCGTCGGGCTCCTCTCGGGTACCTCGCCGCTCCGTCGCGCGCTGCGTCAGCTCGCGATCGGCTTCGGTGCGGCCGCCGTGACGTACGGCCTGGGCTTCCTGTTCGGTGTGGAGTCGAGCTAGCTGGTGCTCGCTGCGGCTGCTCCTGACGGCGAGATCGCAGTAGTCGTCGGGTGTCGGGCCCCGGGGGCGACGTCTGCTGCGATCTCGGGGGCCGGGATCCTGCGCGGGGGTGCTCCTCCTGTCGAGATCGCAGTTCGACACGTCAGGATGCCGCGCGAGCCTGTCGAAGTGCGATCTCGCTCGGGCCTGCTGCGGCGCGGCGGCGAGGTCGCAGTAGCCGTCGGGTGGCGGGCCCCGCGTGCGACGTCTGCTGCGATCTCGCGGGCCGGATCCTGCGCGGGGGTGCTCCTGCTGTCGAGATCGCAGTTCGACGGGTCAGGATGCCGCGCGAGCCTGTCGAAGTGCGATCTCGGCGCGAGAATCCGAGACCCGCGCAGCAAGCGGGCTCACCGTCAGATCGAGCGGTCGAGCTTCCAGGCGAGCCAGGCCGTCGCGATGACGACGCCCGCCGAGAGGAGCCGCGCGCCCACGAGGACTCCGGGGCCGGTCGACATCGTGACGGTCATGTCGGAGCCGATGCCGATCGAGAAGACGGCCCCGGCAGCAGCCAGCGTCGCGACCATGGCGAGGCCGAGCACGCCCGACGTGAAGCCGTGCGCCCTGCGCCCGACCGTGTCGCGGGGGTCGTTCGACCAGAGGGCCGCGGCGCTCCGGACGATGGCGAGCCACAGCATGACGACCGCGCACGCCCCGCACACGTCGCTGACTCGGTGCCAGCCGTAGGCGACCGTCTGCTCGGCGACGAGGGCTGCGAAGGCCGTCCCGATGATCATGATGACCGGGCGCAGCCGGCGACCGAACGCCGTGGCCAGGGCGAGGACGACGGCCACCGCGATCGTCGCGTGGCCGCTCGGGAAGCTGTTGCTCAGCGTGAGAGTCGTCAGCTCGGGCCGCGGCGCGATCGCCTTGATGACCTGCGTCGTGGCGATGGCGCCGATGATGAGTGTGGCCGACTGCAGGGCCGCGCCGGGCCGCCGCCGCACGATGGCGATCAGGACCACGACGCCCACGACGACCAGCACGGCCGGGATCGAGATGGCGTCGAGCGCCCGCCCCGACTTGAGGAGGGTCCCGCCGTCCACCGACCGCAGGATGCTGTCTTCGATCTGCTGCCCGGGCTTCGTCAGGACCGCCACGGAGTACACGCCGCCCAGGGCGACGACCGACGCGACACTCGTCAGGATCCACCGCGCCGGCACCTGACGGCGGACAGCCGTCGAGGCGGAGACAGTGGTCGCGTTCACCGTCCAATCCAACCGCACCCCTCCTGACAAGTGGCTCAGTCCCGCCCGGCAAAGCTCGGTGAGCAGACGTCCGGCCGGGGCACAGCGGACTCCCACCGAGAGGCCGCGCAGGATGCTCGCCCCGGCTCCGATTCGCGCCCCCGCCCACGCTCGTGTAATGTTTCCTCTGGCCAATCGGCCACTAGAAACGTGCCTGAAGCGCGGTTCTGAGAAATGCGCCTGTAGCTCAACGGATAGAGCATCTGACTACGGATCAGAAGGTTGGGGGTTCGAGTCCCTCCAGGCGCACACTGGTTGAGACAGTACTGCTGGGAGAAGAGATTCTCCGGCAGCGAGAAGCCCCGCACCGAGGTGCGGGGCTTTTTCGTGCCGGTCCGCACCGCTGGCCGGACTGCCCACCGCTGACCGCAGCCGAACGGTAGACCGAGCCCCTAGTACGAGTTGTACGCCTGACTGTTCGCCCAGGCGGCGCACGGCGTCCCATAGCGGGCTGCGATGTAGCCGAGGCCCCAGGTGATCTGCGTCGCCGGGTTCGTCTGCCAGTCGACTCCGGCCGACGCCATCTTCGAGCCGGGGAACGACTGCGGGATGCCGTACGCTCCGCCGGCCGGGTTGTAGGCGTAGACGTTCCAGCCCGACTCCTTGTTCCACAACGAGACGAGGCAGGAGAGGCCGGGGTGGCGTACGCCGGGACGGCGAGCGGCCCGAGGAGCAGGGCTGCAGGGGCCGCGAACGCGACGGCCCGGCGCACCGAGCGCGAGGAGGCGTGCCGGCTCAGCCCCGCGCATCCTGCGATGTCAGGTAGAGGCGGTGGCTCGTGATGACGAGGGCCAGCCAGCCGGTGCCCGTGGTCCAGCCGACCGCGACGTCGGTGAACCAGTGGGCGCCGAGCAGGACCCGCGAGAGGCCGACCGTGACCGCAGTCGCGGCCGCGGCGCCGACGGTCGCGGCCTGTGGCCCGGTGCGGCGCTGCTGCAGAGCGACGAGGTAGGCGGCCGTGCCGAGGACCGTCGTCGCGTTGAGCGTGTGCCCGGACGGGAACGACGGCGACTTCTCATAGGGCGGGATCGCGTCGCGGCGGTGCGGCCGGTTGCGGTGGATGATGCCCTTACCGGCCAGCGTCATCGCGAGCGATCCGGCCCCGGCGGCGGTCATCAGGGTCAGCGGCGTGAGGTGCCGCTCGCGGGACGCCAGGGCCAGAGCCCCGCCGAGCGCCAGGATCGGCATGCCCACCGGCCCGAAGCCGCGCGCGATCCCGGCGGCCGCCGCATCGAGGGCGGGGGAGCGGAGGCGCTTGCCGAGAGCCAGGGCCGGACCGTCGAGGCTCTCGATCCCGTTCCGGCTCGTGACGCCGTCGTAGATGCGCGAGGCGCCGAAGGAGGCGGCTGCCGCGACGGCCACGCCGACGGCGAGCGTCCCGACGAGGGCGCGGTGGTCGCCCACGCGGTCGGCGAGGCTCCGGTGCCGCTCGGCGAGGCGCTGCCCGGTCCGGGACCGCCACTCGGTGACGTCTCTCCGGCCGACGCGGCGGTCGGAGCGGTCGTCGTCAGTGTCGGGTGCGCTGGAGGTCATGAGACCAGAGTGACCCTCGACCCTCGGTGCTCCCCACCGAGGGACGCGGAACGACGAGGACGACGCAGAACGACGGGGACGACGCGAACGACGCAGAACGACGAGGACGATCAGGCGCCCTCGCGCGACCACGGGCGGCGGCCGGTCCGGATCCGGTAGGCGACGAGCAGAGCCGTGACGGACGCCACGAGACCGAGCGCCCAGCCGAGGTAGACGGCGTGGAGGATCGCCGTGATGGCGAGGGCGGCGGCTGTAGCGGCGCAGAGGTACAGACCCGCTAGGACGAACCCCCGTGTGCGGCGTCGTCGTTCCATGGTGACCCACCTCCCCTGGTGCAAAGAGTATGCGTCTGCAACAAGCTCTTCAGCCCCCCGTTCTGGAGCACGGGGAGACCGATGTCGGTGGCTGCCGGTAGACCTGCAGGGTCATGACCAGTAGAGCCCCTCAAGACTCCCGTCCGCCGCACCCGCGCGTGATCTCGCGACCCCGCGCGGGCACGCCGATCCCGCAGCTCTTCGCGCCCTTCGTGCTGAGCCTCGACTCCGACGACTACACCGGCGCCGCCCTCGAGGCCGAGACGCGAGCCTGACGGAGCGTCTGCCGCGGGCCCGCCCCGACGGGCTTCAGACGCGGGCCAGGCGCTCGCGCAGCTCCTCCACCTCGGCCGCGTAGAGCTTGGCCGGGTCGAGCCCGGCCGCCTCGAGGTGGCCGCCCAGCTCCAGACTGATCACGCCGTGCAGGCGCGTCCAGGCGGAGACCGCCGTGCTCAAGATCAGCGGACTCACCTCGGCGAGACCCGACCTGGCCGACCACGCTCGGATCGTCCCCTCGAGCTCGGGCGCGAGCGGCGTCGATCCTGCGCGCCCCTCGGGGGAGGAGTCCGAGCGGGAAGCGCCGATCATGGCGTCGACGATGACCGCCATGCTCTTCGACGAGGCGGCGACGGTGCGCTCGGCGGCGAACTCGCGGCCGGAGCCGAAGCCGGTCTGGAAGATCAGGCGGTACGCGTTCGGGTGCGCTGTCGCCCAGGTGCGGCTGGCCGTGAGGACGGCCACGAGCCGGGCGTCGTCGCCGGCGTCCGCTGCGGTCGCATCGGCGGAGGCGGCCGCGAGGCTGTCGGCGAAGTCGTCGTATGCGTCGACCACGAGGTCGGCGAGCAGGGCGTCGCGATTCTCGAAGTAGCGGTAGACCGCGGCCGGAGACATCGACATCTGCCGGACGATGCCGCTCAGCGACACGGCGTCGGGCCCGCCCTCCCGGATCTGCTCCATGGCCAGCGACTTGATCTCCTGGACCGTCTGCAGGCGCCGCTCCTCGCGGCGCGTGGGCCGTCGTGTCTCCGTCGTCATGACCCCTCCGGTGCTGTCGAGTACTACTCCTTGACACAGTAACACCCCATCAATAGTGTGAAGGGTATTCACAAAGCGACAGAGAGTCGCAGAAGGAGGGCCTCATGGTCTCCGCCACCGCCACGCGCGTCATCCTGCCGGGCCTCGTCGAGGCGTCCGGGCTCGTCGTCACGACGACTCCCGTCCCGAGTCCGGCAGCCGGCCAGTACCTGGTCGAGGTCGAGGCCACCGGCATCTCGTACGCGGAGCAGGCGATGCGCCGCGGCCGCTACTTCGGTCAGCCGGCGTTCCCCTTCACGCCCGGGTACGACCTCGTCGGGCGGGTCGTCGAGGCCGGTGCCGGTGCCGATCCTGCGCTCGTCGGCCGGCGGGTGGCGTCGATGACCAAGACCGGCGCCTGGGCCGGCAGCGTCGTCGTGGAGGCCCGCGACACTGTCGTCGTCCCGGACGGCGTCTCGGCCGAGGACGCCGAGACCGTGGTCGTGAACGGTGTGACCGCGTGGCAGATGCTGCACCGCGCCGCGCGGGTGCGGCCCGGCCAGACGATCCTGGTCTTCGGGTCGAACGGCGGAGTCGGCGGCATCCTGATCCAGCTCGCCCAGCACCACGGGGTCCGGGTGATCGGGGCCGCGTCCCCGCGCCACCACGAGGCTCTCCGCGCCGCGGGCGTGATCCCGGTCGACTACCACGACCCCGATCTGGCCGCGGTCGTGCGTCGGGTCGCCCCCGGCGGGGTCGACGCGGTCTTCGACAACATCGGCGGTGCGACGACCACGACGTCGTGGGAGCTGCTCGCCCGGGGCGGCACGCTCGTCTCGTACGCGATCATCGACGCCGTCAGCGGCACCGGCGGGCTGCTGCGCCCGTTCCTGGGCGCATTCGGGCTGGCCCTGCTCCGGACGGCGCTCCCGAACGGCCGGAGGGCCACCTTCTACGACCTCTGGGCCGGGCACCGGACCAGCCCGGCCCGGTTCCGCCGCCGCCTCGAGGAGGACCTCGGGCACGTCTTCGAGCTTCTCCGCACCGGGACGATCACGGCGAACATCGCGGCGCGGTTCCCGCTGTCCGAGGCGGCCGCAGCCCTCGAGCTCGCCGAGTCGCGCACCCTGAACGGGAAGGTGATCCTCGTCCCGTGAGGCGCGCGCCGCGGGTTTCTCAGCCGTTTCTGGGACCGCGCCTGGTCTCGTGATCCTGCGGCCGGCCCTTTCCCCCGGGGGTCGGCCGCACTTCTGTCGCTGCCGCAGCCGCTGCCGCAGTGACCGACTCTGCGGGGCTGGTTCCGATTCGTCAGGCCGACTGCCGTGCGACCACGTGCACGGGCTCATACGACCGGCCGGGCTGCACGGTCCCGGCGATCGCGTCGACGAGGCGCTGCGCGGCGACCCGCCCCAGGTGCTGGAGGTTCATGTCGATGCTCGTGAGCGGCGGCCGAGACTCCTGGACGAGGATGTCCCAGTTGTCGAAGCCGATGACGGCGATGTCGTCGGGCACGCGCTTGCCGAGATCGCGGAGGCTGTCGAGGACTCCGCGAGCGATGTGGTCGCTGCCTCCGATCACAGCGTCGATGCCGGAGTCGCCGGTGGCGAGGAGCCGTCCGCAGTCGCGGCCCCAGGCCTCGCCCCACTGGCCGAACAGGGAGTGCCCACCGACGAGCTCGAGCCCGTGGTCGGCCAGCTCTGCTGTCACACCGGCTGCTCGATCCTGCGCCGCAGCATAGGAGGCCTCTCCGTTGACGAGTGCGATCCTGCGTCGACCGGAGTCGAGCAGGTGTCGGACCGCGAGTCGGCCTGCCAGGACGTTGTCCGGCGTCACCGACATGTGCGAGTCGTCTGTCGACGGCGCGTAGACGTAGACGACCGGCACGTCGGCGAAGACGGATGCCGGGGGCCTGGGGTTCGTCGTCCGCCCCACGATGAGGAGCCCGTCGACCTTCCGGCTCATGAGGGTCTCGATGTGGAGCTGTTCGCGCAGGACGTCGTCTCGCGCATCCGCCAGCAGGACGCTCAGCGAACCCGATCCGAAAGCGTCTTCGGCCCCGAGCAGGATCGGCAGGACGAAGCGGTTGTCCAGATCGCTCGTGACCATGCCGATCGTGTTGGTCCGGGACGAGTTGAGTGCTCTGGCGAAGAAGTTCGGGGTGAAGTCGAGAGCCGCCGCGGCAGCTTCGACTCGGAGTCTCGTCGCCTCCTTGACGTGCGTGCGCTTGTTGAGCGCCTTGGATGCGGTGGCGACGGACACGCCCGCAGCCCGCGCCACATCCGAGAGGGTCACCTTGGGCGGCTGCTCCCGACCGAGACCGCTCGTCGTCGTCATGACCCGAAATTAGTTCAGGAATGCCTTGACAGGCAAGTCGCGGGCCGAATATGGTCTCACCGAAAACAGTTTCGGTTTTGATTTCAACGGAGAGATCCTGTTCGCACCGAGGGCCTCTCCGCCCCGCACCCTGCAGAAGCACTGCATTCAGAGAGGAATCCCAGTGGTCTCGTTCTTCACTCGCCGCCGCACGATCGCCGCAGTAGTCGGCATCGCAGCAGCCTCGGTCGCCCTCACGGGCTGTGCCGGAAACTCCGGATCCGGCGGTGGCTCCGCCGCCAAGGGCACCTACACCTTCTGGGACCCGTACCCCCAGTTCGATGCTTCGTCCGCCTGGACGAAAGCGGTTGAGAAGTGCGGGACCGCAGCGGGTGTCACGGTCAAGCGCACCGGGTACGACACCTCCGACCTGACGAGCAAGGCGCTCCTCGCCGGGCAGCAGAGCAATTCGCCCGACCTCCTCCTCGTCGACAACCCCGTCGTCTCGACCCTCGCGGACGCCGGGATCCTGACGGACACCTCTGAGACCAAGACCAGCACCAGCGGCATCGAGAAGAACATCCTCGCCGCCGGGCAGGTGGACGGGAAGACCTACGGCGTCCCCATCGGAGCCAACACGCTGGCGCTCTACTACAACAAGAAGATCCTCACGGCCGCCGGCGTCGACGCCTCGAGCATCACGGACTGGTCGTCCCTCACGGCCGCGTTGAAGAAGGTGGACGCGATCGGCAAGAAGGGGATCACGTTCTCGGCGATCGGCACGGAGGAGGGCAGCTTCCAGTTCCTGCCCTGGTACTGGGGCTCCGGTGCCGAGCTGACGAAGCTCGACTCCTCCAAGGCCGTCGATGCGCTCAGCCTCTGGACCGACTGGGTGAAGGAGGGCTACGCGCCGAACTCCGTCATCAACAACACGCAGACGACCTCCTGGCAGGAGTTCCTCACCGGGAACTTCGCGTTCAGCGAGAACGGCACCTGGCAGCTCGCCGGCGTCAAGGCCTCCGACATCGACTACGGCATCATCTCGATCCCCGCGAAGGACGGCGGCGCAGCTCCGGCGCCGACCGGAGGCGAGTTCCTGACGCTCCCCGTGCAGAAGGACTCCGCCCGCTACGCGGTCTCGAAGAAGATCCAGTCGTGCCTGACGAGCACGAAGAACTTCGTCTCGACCGACACCACGCTGTCGTACGTCGCCCCGACCGAGGCCGCTCAGAAGGAGCAGCTCGCCGCCGACCCGGACCTCAAGCCCTGGGTGACCGCCGTCGGTGATGCGAAGGGGCGCACGAGCGACAACCTCGGCACGAAGTACCCGAAGATCTCGGAGCAGCTGTGGAAGGCGGTCCAGAACAGCCTGAGCGGTTCGACCAGCCCCGAGAAGGCGCTCCAGGAAGCTCAGACGGCCGCAGCGGCCGCCACCAAGTAGCAGCAGTCGGCCGAGCGCCGGCTCGAACACAGCACCGCCTCCACCGCCGGGCGACTCCGGCACGGTGGCCGAACAGGAGAACGACACCATGAGCACGACGATCATCGATCGACCTGAGGCCCCCGTGCCGGAGAGGGGGCCGGCCGTCTCGGCCGGCCCCCCGCGCCCGACACTCGCGAAGAGGTTCCGCGCCGAGCAGCTCACCGCGTGGGCGTTCATCGCCCCCGTCGTGGCCTACCTGGCGATCTTCTACGCCTACCCGCTGTATCGGAACGTCGACCTGTCGGTGCGCGACTACACCGTGCGCAGCTTCATCGACGGATCGGCCCCCTTCGTCGGCCTCGCCAACTTCGTGGCGGTGTTCCAGAGCCCCACCTTCGGTCCGGCGCTCACGAACACGCTGCTCTTCACGGGCGTCTCGATCCTCTTCCAGTTCTCCCTCGGCATGGCCCTCGCCGTGTTCTTCTTCCAGAACTTCCGTCTCTCCTCGACGCTCCGGGCGCTGTTCCTGGTGCCGTGGCTCCTCCCGCTCATCGTGAGCGCGTCGACTTGGTCGTGGATGATGAACAGCGACTCCGGCGTCATCAACTCGGTCATCTCGTCGTTCGGCGGTGGTCAGGTGAACTGGCTCACCTCCCCGCAGTGGGCGCTCACGGCCGTCATCATCGCGAACATCTGGATCGGGATCCCGTTCAACCTCGTCATCCTGTACAGCGGCCTCCAGAACATCTCGACCGACATCTACGAGGCCGCGGCCCTCGACGGGGCGAACGCCTGGCAGAAGTTCTGGCGGATCACCTTCCCGCTGCTCCGGCCGGTCTCGGCTATAACGATCCTGCTCGGCCTCGTCTACACGCTCAAGGTCTTCGACATCATCTGGATCATGACCAAGGGCGGCCCGGGCGACGCCTCCACGACCTTCGCCATCTGGTCGTACCAGCTCGGCTTCGGGTCGACCCTGCCGAGCTTCAGCCCCGCGGCCGCGGTCGGCAACCTGCTGATCGTCATGGCCCTGATCTTCGGATTCCTCTACCTCCGCGTGCAGAGAAAGCAGGCCCAGTGATGTCCGCCACAGTCACCCCGATCGGTCGCCGTGCGCGGACGATCCCCTCGACCCCGGACGCGCAGGTCCGGCGTCGCAAGCGCGGTCTCGGCAAGACCCTCCTCGGGATCGTCTTCACCGCGATCATGCTCTTCCCCATCTACTGGATGATCAACGTCTCGCTGACGCCGCAGTCGCAGATGCGCAGCACCCCGCCCTCCTGGTTCCCCTTCCACCCGACCTTCGACGGCTACGCGGCCGTCCTGCAGCAGCAGCTCCCATACCTGGGCACCAGCCTCGTGATCGGACTCGGCACGGTCCTGCTGACGGTCGCCGTCTCGGCCCCGGCGGCGTACTCGCTCGCGAAGCTGCGTCCTCGAGGCGGAGGAGCGCTGTCGTTCGTGCTGCTCGTAGCGCAGATGATCCCGCAGGTGATCGTCGCGATGGGCTTCTACGCCATCTATCTGAACCTCGGGATCCTGAACCAGCCGGTCGGGCTGATCATCGCCGACTCGACACTTGCCGTCCCGTTCGGCGTGCTCATCTTCACCGCCTTCATGTCGGGCATCCCCGACGAGCTGATGTCGGCCGCGAAGCTCGACGGCGCCGGCACCTGGCGCACCTTCACGTCGATCGTCCTGCCCGTCAGCCGCAACTCCATCGTGACGGTGAGCCTGTTCGCCTTCCTGTGGGCCTGGAGCGACTTCGTCTTCTCCTCGACTCTGAACTCGGGCGGCGACCTCCAGACGATCACCCTCGGCATCTACCGGTACATCGGCAACAACAACCAGGACTGGAACTCCATCATGGCGACCGCCGTCGTCGCCTCCATCCCCGCGACGATCCTCCTCGTCGTCGCCCAGCGCTACGTCGCCGCCGGTGTCACGGCCGGTGCCGTGAAGGACTGACCATGACCGACACGATGAACGAGACCGCGGCCCCCGTCCGATCGGCGGCGCCCGGTCGCCGAGGCGGTCCTGTGCGGCCGAGCACCTCGATCCTGCAGCCCCTCGACGCGGGCGAGATCCACCTCACCAAGGGCTACTGGCGCGACTGGCAGCGGCTGAACGCCGACGTCGTCCTGGCGCACTGCGAGCACTGGATGGAGCGGATCGGCTGGATCGGCAACTTCGACCGTGCCGCGTCGCACGAGGAGGGCTGGGAGCACGCGGGCATCGAGTTCGTCGACTCCGAGGTCTACAAGCTGCTCGAGGGCATGGCCTGGGAACTCGGACGCGAACCGCACGGCGACCTTCAGAACCGCTACGACGCGCTCGTCTCGAGGGTCGCGGCCGCGCAGGATCCGGACGGCTACCTCCACACGAGCTTCGGGCGGCGCTGGCAGCGCGAGCGGTACTCCGACCTCGAGTGGGGTCACGAGCTCTACTGCTTCGGGCACCTGATCCAGGCGGCCGTCGCCAGGATCCGCACGTCGGGCTCGGGTCGGCTCGTCGATGTCGCGATCCGTCTCGCAGACCACCTCTACGAGACGTTCGGCCCGGACGGCAGGATCGCGGTCTGCGGCCACCCCGAGATCGAGCCGGCCCTCGTCGAGCTCGGCCGCGCGACTGGAGATGCGCGCTACGTCGAGCTCGCCCGGCTCTTCGTCGAGCGCCGGGGTCACGGCCTCCTCGAGCCCATCGAGTACGGCCAGGAGTACTTCCAGGACGACGTGCCCGTCCGAGAGGCCTCCACGCTCCGCGGGCACGCCGTCCGCGCTCTCTATCTCGCCTCGGGGGCGCTCGACGTCGCCGTCGAGACGGGCGACGAGGCCCTCGCGGAGGCGGTGACCCGGCAGTGGCGGCACACTGTCGGCACGCGCACCTACGTCACCGGGGGCATGGGCTCGCACCACCAGGACGAGGCCTTCGGGGCGGACTTCGAACTGCCGCCGGACCGCGCCTACGCCGAGACCTGTGCGGGCATCGCCTCGAACATGCTTTCGTGGCGGCTGCTGCTTCAGCACGGCGACGCCCGCTACGCCGACCTCCTCGAGCGCACACTCCTCAACACGGTCCTCGCCTCTCCCCGCGAGGACGGCCGCGCCTTCTTCTACACGAACACCCTCCACCAGCGTGTGCCCGGCACGGCGCCGGACGAGACCAGGATCAACGCCCGGGCCCTCTCGAGCCTCCGGGCCCCCTGGTTCGAGGTGTCCTGCTGCCCGACGAACGTCGCACGGACACTGGCGAGCGTCGAGCTGTACTTCGCCACGAAGACCGCCGACGGAGTCCAGCTGCACCAGTACGGCGACTACGACGTCGATGTCACGCTCGACTCGGGTGCCGTCGCGGGCTTCAGCGTCCGGAGCGGCTACCCCTTCGACGGACACGTCGTCGTCACGTCCCGGACACGGACGTCGGAGCCCACGACGCTGACCCTCCGCATCCCGGCGTGGGCGGGGAGCGCCGTCGTCACCGTGGGATCGGACGCCCCCGTCACTGTCGAGGGCGACTCCGTCGTCATCCGCCGCGTCTTCGAGCCGGCCGACGTCGTCGTCCTGGAGCTGCCGATGGAGGCGCGCTGGGTTCGCCCCGATCCGCGGATCGACGCCGTCCGAGGCACCGTCGCCGTCGAGCGCGGCCCCCTCGTCCTGTGTCTGGAGCAGCCGGCGGACGCCGTCTCCGTCAACGACCTCGTCGTCGACACCTCCGACACCCTCTGGACCACCGACCGCGGTGCCGCCGTCTCGCTCAAGCGGACGGCGACTCCGGAGTCGGGCTGGCCCTACGGCGAACCGGCGACCGAGTCGGAGCCTCCCGTCCGGGGTCAGCTCATCCCCTACGCGCAGTGGGCGAACGACGGCCCCTCCACCATGCGGGTCTGGCTGCCCATGGCCTGACCCGCCGAGACGTCGCTCCGGCGACCCGCCCACCCGGGCATCCTCCCCATCCCCTGCAAAGGAGCACGGCATGAGAAAACGAATACTGACCGCATCCCTCGCCACGACCGCGCTGATAGCGAGCAGCGTGCTCGTCGGCGCCGGCGCTGCACAGGCCGACACGAACACCCTTGTCGTGAACGCCGGGGCGGTCCTCCGCCCTGTGACGCACGTCGCCGACGGCGGGCTCTACTCGCTCGCCACGACCACCACCCCCGACCCGACTCTCCTCCCGCCGCTCCGACTCAATCAGCTCACGCAGCCGGCACCGGGCGTCCAGCAGATCGGCAACGGTGCCACAGTGGCCACCGGCGACGCCCTCAAGGTCGCGCCCGTCGCCACGAGCGTCGGAGCTCAGACGACGATCCGGATGGCCGACATCTACCCGGGCTTCCCGTATCAGGGCGTGACAGTCCCGGGCTACCTCCAGAAGGTCGACACGATGGTCCGAGCGCGCCTCGCGGCCGCGTCTACCACGAACCTCAACGGGTGGGAGCTCTGGAACGAGCCCGACGGGACCTGGGACACCGCGAACAACGGCCCGTTCAACGACGCCTGGGTCAAGATCTACAACGAGGTCAAGAAGTACGACACCGTGACGCCGATCGTCGGCCCCAGCATCAGCACCTACAACCACGACACGATGCTCGCGTTCCTGAAGAACGACGTCGCGAACAACACCGTGCCCGACGTCATCTCCTGGCACGAACTCAACAGCGGCGCCGACGGCTGGAACCTCATCACCAGCCACGTCGCCGACCTGAAGGCAATCGAGGCGCAGCTCGGGATCACGCCCCGGCCCATCTCCATCAACGAGTACGCGGCCCCCGACCAGGTCGACGTCCCGAGCGCCGCGCTGCACTACGTCGCGCAGTTCGAACGGGCCGGAGTCCGAGACGCGGAGAGGGCCTACTGGTTCGAGTCCGGGACGGTGAACGGTCTGCTGTACAACGACAAGCCCACCGCCTCGTACTGGATGTACAAGTGGTACGGCGACATGGCCGGCACCATGCTGCCCGTGACCGCGTCGAACTTCCTCGACGGCATCGCGGCGCAGGACTCGACTCGCAAGATCGTCAACGTGGTCTTCGGCGGCCAGGCGGGCACCACCACGGTCCGCGTGGACGGCCTGAGCGGCTATGGCACCCAGGTGAAGGCGACGCTGAAGTTCACGCCCGGCTCCGGCCGGCAGACGAACGTCGCAGCCCCGACCGCTCTCGGATCGCAGACCCTCGACGTCGTCAACGGCTCCGTCACCGTCCCGGTGTCCGCCGCCGCCGACTACCAGGGCGCCTACCAGCTCGTCGTCACGCCCCTGAACGGGCCGACGACCGCGACGCAGCAGACCTACGAGGCCGAGAACGCCACCGTGGTGAACGCCCAGCGCCTGTCGTCGCCGACCGCCTCCAACGGCGGCTACGTCGGACGCATCGACGGCACGGGCGACGCTCGCACCGACAGCTTCGTCGACTTCCTGGTGGACGTCCCGACCGCCGGCACCTACTCGATGGCGGTGCGCTACGCCAACGGCGGCACGACCACGTCGACGCAGGGACTCGCCTACAACGGCGGCGCATTCTCCACGGTCTCCTACCCGTCGACCGGCACCTGGGGGACCTTCTCGAACTCCGTCTCGACGAACGTGACGCTGAAGGCGGGCTCGAACGTGATCCGACTCGCCAAGGGATCACCGAACTTCGCCGGGGGCACGGGCTATGCCGAGATCGACTCGATCACGCTGACCCGATAGGCGAGGGCCGGAGGCGCCGCGGGGACGGCGTCACGGCGAGCGGGGCTCGGCCTTCGGGGGCCGGGCCCCGCTCTCGGCTTTGTCCGCCGCACCGCACCCTGCAGCCCCTGTCTCATACAGGAACAGCCGCGCCTCGCCCGCGACGAGGAACCTCCGGTACGGCACGTCGCCCACGAGACGCCACGCGGCGGGAGGGTTCGGCTTCGCCTCGGTGCTGACGACGACGCACGACGGCGACTTCGAGAACAGGCCCGCGAACGAACCGCCGGCGTGATCGCGGTCGATCACGCCGCGCGGGGAGTGCCAGCCGAGCCACTCCATGCCGGCGTCGATGCGGGTCGCCGGGACCCCTCGCCGCTCCTGGGCCGTGCCGACGTCCCAGCGCGTCCTGTCGAACGCCCACGCGTTTGCCGCGATCGCCGACGAGAGCCCGAAGACGGCGAGCAGGGCGACAACCCCGGTCAGTCGCGGCGCCGCAGTGACCGCGAAGCGCCGCAGCCCGCGCGGCCGGAGCGTCTCCGGCTCCGCCGTCGGCGTCAGGACCCGCAGCAGGATCCAGGGCGCGAGCGGGATCAGGTAGCGCCCGTAGACCTGCTGGTCGGCGGCGAACGTCACGGCGGTCCCCGCGATCGTGAGCACGCCGAAGGCGGTCAGCAGGGGCACGTCCCGGACGCGCGGCCGGGTCAGCTCGGCCGCCAGGAGGGCCCCGCAGATCAGCGCGAAGAGCACGACCAGCCGCCAGTGGCTCTCGCTGAAGACGACCCGGTCGGGCGCGAGGGCCTCGGTGTAGGCGCCGTTCGACGACAGGTAGTTCGGTAGGAAGAAGCCTCGTGCTCCCGTCTGCCGATAGGCCAGACCGCCCACCAGGGCGACCGCGAGGGCGGCCACCCAGCCGCGGGTCCGCCAGCGCGCGGGCCGAGCCACGAGGAGGGCGACGGGGCCGACGACGAGCGCCAGCTCGAAGTACGCCCGCACCGAGTTCAGGCTCACCGAGTCGAGCGGGTCCGGGCGGAGCGCGAGCGCCACGTGGTCGCCGTCCGGGAGGCGGCTCTGCCAGAGGCTGAACGCGGCGAGGAGCCCGGCGAAGACGACGGCCAGGGCGACGACGTGCCGGCGCCGGATCCGGTGACCGGCACCCGACTGCGTCAGGGCGACGAACAGGATCGCGACCGGCGCGGCGATCCCCTGGATCCGGATCGTACACGCCCAGAGCCCGGCGAGGACAGCCAGTCCCAGGATCCAGGCGCGGTCGCGTCGCAGGGCGAGGTCGCCGAGGTACAGGGCGAGGAATGCGGCGGCGACTGTGGGGATGTCGGCCATGAACGACGTCGTCAGGAGCGTGAAGCCCGGCCAGAACGAGAGCGCCGCGACGGCGACGCCGGCTCGGCGCGGGCCGACGCGCGGGGCCAGGATCTCGTGCACGCAGAACAGCAGGACCGCGCCCAGCACGGCCACGAACACCTGCTGCGCCACGAGCGACCGCCCGAGCGGGCCGAGGACGACGACCTGGCCGAGGAGGGCGGAGCGGTTCCAGCCGAGCAGGCGGATGCGGCCGGTCTCGGCGAAGTGCTCCGCGATCCTGCTGTACGACCAGGCGTCGTTGTGGGGGATCGAGAGGTTGCCCGAGAGGCCCGCGACGGCGAGCGGGGCCGCGATGCCGACGAGCAGGGCGGCGCCGAGCCAGCCGTAGCGGTGCAGGCCACGGCGCACGCCCCGGCGGACGCCCTCGCCCATCAGCCCTGGCCCCCTCGGCGCAGCAGCGACGGGATCCGCCGCGGCGACAGCGTCGGCATGTACGCGCGGGCCAGCGCGGTGCCGATCACGGGCAGCTGCAGCGGGTCGGGGTAGGCCATCAGCAGCGGCTCGAGCTCCGGCTGGAACTTCAGCTTGAAGGTCAGGAGCGACCGGAACCCGTAGCTCGGCTCGAGGGTGCGGCTGAGGAACGTGAGGAGGCGCTCGGTCTGCGAGGGGGAGGCGCTCGCCGGAACCTGCGTCGCCAGCGGTGCCGCGGAGAGGCTCACGAACTCGATGCCGTCGGCCTGCGCGCGGAGGGCGGTGCTCGCGATGAGGAACTCCATGACGCCGTTCATCGTCTCGGGCGCGCGCCGCATGAAGTCGAGGGTCCAGCCGACGACGACGCCGTCGCGCCAGGTCGGCAGCCAGCTCGTCACCGCGAGCACCCGGCCGTCGCCGTCGACGGCCAGCATCAGCCGCACGTCGGGGTCGTCCATCTCCTCGACGCTGCCGAGGGTGAAGCCCATCTCGGGCAGGGCCTTGTCGGCGACCCAGGCCTCCGAGATCTCCTCGATCTGGCGCAGGATCGCGGGCGGCAGCTCGGCGAAGCGCGTCCACTCCGCCCGGACGCCGTTCGCCGCCGCCCGGTTGATGCTGGAGCGGATGTCCTGCCACTTCTTCCCCTGCATCCGGAACTCCCGCGGCCGGATCGTGGTCTCCTCCGCGACCTGGATCGACGTCCAGCCGATCCGGTCGAAGGCCCCGCGGAGGTCCGCCGACACGCTGTAGAAGACCGGCGTCAGGCCCTCGTCGTCGCACCAGGAGGCGAAGAGCGCGACCACCTCGGGGCGGCGATCGGGGTCGCCGAGGGGGTCGCCGAGCGTGATCGCGGTCGTGCCGACGCGGCGGTAGGCGACGGCGGCGAGGCCGTCGGGGGTGAACCAGTAGGCGTTGCCGGGCCAGGTGGCGAGGTGCGAGAGCGATCCTGCGGAGCCTCGGCGCAGGATCGCGCGCACCCGCGCCCGGTCGTCGCCGCTGGTCTCGAGCCGCTCCGCACGCCGGGCGGCGACGAGCAGGGCGACGGCGAGCAGCAGCCAGAACAGCGCGCCCACGGAGTCGAAGGCGACCCGGGCGAGGCCGCCCATCGGGACCGGACCGAGGTGCTCCGGCCCGATGAAGCCGACCGGCACGAAGCGCTGCGGAGCGAGCAGGATCAGCCGGGTCACCTGCCCGCGCGGGCGGAAGTCGTCGGAGTAACTGAGCGCCACGAGCAGGTAGACCGCGAGCAGCACCACGAAGCCCGCCACGATCGTGGCCGCGAACGCCCGCCGGACCCGCTTCGGGGTCTCGACCGCGAAGTGCCGGAGGAACACCAGCAGGAGGAGCGCGACGGCGAGAGGAGCCGCGATCGACAGCCCGTGGACGACCAGGACCCGGAAGCGGTCGGGCCGGACCCCGGTCTCGGGGTCGACCGCGAGCGGCAGCACCGCGTAGTAGACGAGCGCGAGGATCCCGAGGAGCAGGTCGACCCCGATCGCCACCAGGACCGCGAGGCGGCTGCCGCGGCGGATCAGCGCGGCGGCGATCAGCAGGGTGACGAGGGGGAGGACGCTGAGCGCGATCGTGCCCGGGCCGTGCGCGCCGGCCAGGGCGCTGTCGCGGAGGCAGGTCTCGCTCAGCGGCGGCTGAGCCGGGAACAGCGGCCGCGTGGCGCAGCGCTCGAGAGCCGCGCGACTGACGGCGTAGCGGTCGCGGAACAGGCCGCCGAGCGGGGCGAGCAGGCCGACGGGGGCGTGCGCCGACAGGGTGATGAGCGGGCCGACGGCGGTCAGGGCGACGACTCCGGACAGCAGGATGCGGGCCTCGTGCCTGGAGCTCCGGGCCCACGCCACCGGCGCCGCGCCGCCCTCGCGGAGGAGCCGCCCGACGAGGAGGCCGGCCAGGGCGCCGAGGAGGGCGTCGATGCTCGACGCCCGCCCGTCGTAGAGGACGAGCGCGATGATCGCCGCGAAGCCGAGGAGGCGGATGCGGCGTCGCCAGAGCGGGCCGACCACGGCGCTCGCCGCCATGAGGGCCGCGAGGGAGGGGGTCAGCGGGGCGAAGGTCGGGTGCGTGGCGAGATCGGTCGCCCAGTCCGCGTCGATCCGCTGCGCCGCGAACGTCGTCACGGCGGCCGCCGTCCCGGCCGCGACGACTCCCGCCCCGGCGGCGATCAGCGCGCGGACCCAGCCGAGACGGCGCTCGGCGACGCCGATCAGCACGACTGCGGCCAGGGCGGCGAGGATCCGCTCGGTGAGGGGGCCCGGATAGATCGCGACGACCACCGCGACGGCGAGGCTGAGGGGCTGCTGCCGGGCCGCGTCGACGACGTGCGTCACCCAGCCGTCGCGCCGCGTCGTGATCCTGCGCGGCTCCTGGTCGGTCGGGGCGGTCACGGTCGCGCCGCCGCGGCCGAGAGCCCGAAGCGCGGGTACAGCACCTCGAACCCGCGGGCGAAGCCGTTGGTCGCGGTGGTCCAGTCGTGGGCGCTGCCGGGGCTGATGTAGCGCGTGACCGCGATGCCGTGCGAGGCGGCGAGGGCCGACATCACCCTCGTGTTCGCGCCGTACTTCTTGTCGAACTGGCCGACGGCGAAGACGCCGACGAGGTCGTGGTACGTGCCGTGCTTCGCCATGATCGTCGCGGGTTTCGCGGCGTCGAAGGCGGCCGTGCTCCCGTGGAAGCCCTGCGCGACGGCCTGCTCGTCGGTGTCGAGGGTCGGGTACTCCTGCCCGGAGACGTCGATGAACGAGCCGAACACGTCGGGGTGGGCCGAGGCGAACTGGATCGAGCAGGTCGCGCCCTGCGAGAAGCCGCCGACCGCCCACGCCTGCCGGCCCGCGGCCACGTGGAGGTGCTGCCGGATCCAGGTCGTGACGTCGGTCAGGATGTAGGTCGCGCTGTTCCCGAGAGGCGAGTCGACGCACATCGGGTTGTCCTCGCTGGCTCCGAGCTGGTCGGGCACGACGACGATCGGCGCCAGGCCGTGGTTCTTCGCGGCGAGGGCGTTCAGCGTCTCGGGCACGTTGCCGGCGTCGATCACCGAGCTCGGGCTCGCCGGCTGACCCGACATCAGGATCACGACGGGCAGGGCGGGAGCGTCCTTCACCAGGGCCGCCGGCGGCAGGTACACCATCGCGTCGCGCGCTGCGAAGTGCGAGACCGTGCCGGGGATCGCCACCTCGCCCACGCGCCCCTTCGTCGGCATGCCGGCCGGGGCCTTCCAGGTGCGGTAGAGCGTCGGGTCGAAGGCGTCCGACGTCGTGGCCGCGCCCTTCCCGTCGGCGCGGGTGTGCGCGCGATCCTGGGGCAGCAGGATCCGGCGGAACCCGTTCAACCCCAGCAGCTGTCCCGGCGTCAGGAACTCGCCCACGTCGCGGTTGATCGCGAGGCCCGCCGCGAGAACCGTCGCGACGATCATCAGGATCGCCAGGATCTTCCGCACCGCCCCCGCCCGCACGATGTTGACGAGACCGACGAGCACGGCGGCGAACGCGGCCCCGGTCCAGATCCGGTCGACCCAGGTCGGCGACACGTCGAAGGCGTTCTGCACGTCGCCGACGTACCAGATCGTCGCCCCGCCGGCAGCGGCCCCGACGACGACGGCCGGGACGATCCACCGCCACCAGTGGCCCTTCCGCGTCGGGAGCAGCAGGGCGATCACGAGGACCGCGGCGACGACGTCGACCGTGAGGAGGACCGGGAGAGTGGTGATCGGCAGGTTCTCGAACCAGTGCGTCACGGAGGTGCTGTTCATGGATCTTCTTCGGCGAGAGGCGGAGCGAGCAGGAGAGCTCATCGGGAGTTCAGGACGGATCCTGTGCCCGGGAAGAGACTTCTGGTGTCGCCAATGGGAGAGCCGACAGGAGCCTGCGCGCTCGCCGTGAGGACTCTCGCGGATGCTGTGCGGGGCGGTCGGTCGCATCACTGCGCGGGCGCGACCTGTCGGATGATGGGACGGTGAATCGCACCGATCGTCTCTACGCTCTCGTCGAGGAGCTGCGGGCGGTGTCTCCCCGGCCGCGGAGCGCGCGTCGTCTCGCAGAGCGGTTCGAGGTGTCCGTGCGGACGATCGAGCGGGATCTCGCCGCGTTGCAGCAGTCGGGTCTGCCGATCTGGGCGGAGGCCGGCCGAGCCGGTGGGTACGTCATCGACGCGTCGGCGACCCTCGGACCGGCGGGCTTCACCCTGGACGAAGCCCTCGCAGTGTTGATCGGGCTCAGCGCCCTCCAGCACAGCCCGTTCCGGCAGTCTGCCCGGACTGCCGCCCGGAAGATGCTTGCGGTCATGCCGGACCGCGACGCGGCCCGCGCAAGCGCCGTCGCCTCCCGCGTGCACTTCCTGGAGAGCGAAGAAGACGCGATCGCTCCGGTCGAGTTCGCCGAGGCTCTGCGTGCGGACCGTGTCGTGCAGCTGCGATACCAGGATGCCAGCGGTGCGGAGTCGACGCGGGATGCCGAACCGCTGGGGTCGATCGTGAAGGAGGGGCAGTGGTACCTGATCGCCTGGTGCCGACTCCGAGACGGCGTGCGAGCGTTCCGCGGAGACCGGATGCTGTCGATCACGGTCACCGGCGAGAGGTCGCCGATGCGCGCCCTCCGCTCTGAGGACCTCGCAATCCAGTACGGACGACTCCGCTCCGTCGTCGACGCCGACCGCTGATCCGCAGCTGCTTTTCTCGCTGAACACCGACAGGACGGTGTCGCGGTGACCGGCGAGGCTGATGCTTCCGAGTCAGTTCCGCCCTCTGAAGGATCCCCATGTCATTCGCATCCATCCGCATCGTCACCGACGACCTCGAAGGGCTCGTCGCCTTCTACGAGCAGATCACCGGCCAGCAGGCCGAGCGCCCCGCTCCGGTCTTCGCCCAGTTCAGCGGCCCTGGCGCGAACCTCGCGATCGCCAGCACCGCCACCGTCGCGATGCTCGGCGGCGCTCTCGCTCCTGCCACGAACCGGTCCGTGTTCATCGAGTTCGAGGTCGCTGACGTCGACGGCGACTTCGCTCGCCTCCGACTCCCGAGCGAAGACGTCGTCCTCGAGCCGACGACGATGCCCTGGGGCAACCGCTCCGCGCTGATCCGCGACCCCGACGGCAACGTCGTCAACCTGTTCAGCGGGCCTGCCGCCGACTAGGCGGTGCGCCGTCTTGCCAGCGACCGCCTCAGCGGTGGGCGGCTAGTCCGTGGCGCCGTAAACGAGCGAGACGAAGAGCGCAGTGACGCCCACTACGACAGCGGTCGCTACCAGAGGCGCCCACCAGGCTCGGTGAGCCCCGTTTCTTCTCGACGAGCGCCATCCCACGAGAGACCTCGCGATGCCCAGGACCGCGACGAGCGGAACAGCGAGCGAGCTGACGGCGCCCGTGCTGGTGCGAGTCACGACCACGAACATCTGCGGGTCCGACCTGCACATGTACGAGGGCCGCACCAGTTTCGAGACAGGACGGTGGTTCGGGCACGAGAACATGGGCGAGGTCGTCGAGGTGGGCAGCGGCGTCGACAAGATCGAAGTGGGGGATCACGTCGTCCTGCCGTTCAATGTGGCGTGCGGGCACTGCAAGAACTGCGAGCGGGGACTCACGAACTACTGCCTCACCGCCCAGCCCGTCCCGGAGTGGGCAGGCGCGGCGTACGAATTCGCCGACATGGGGCCGTGGGCGGGCGGTCAGGCTGAGCTGCTCCGGGTGCCCTGGGCCGACTTCAACTGCCTTCGACTGGGCGAGGACGCCGAGGAGAGGTCGAGCGACTACGTGATGCTGGCCGACATCTTCCCGACCGGCTACCACGCGACGGAGATGGCGGGAGTGCGGCCGGGAGACCAGACCGTCGTCTACGGGGCGGGCCCCGTGGGTCTGATGGCTGCCTTGTCGGCCACCATCAAGGGCGCGAGCAAGGTCATGGTCGTGGACCGCCAGCCAGATCGTCTTCGACTGGCGGAGTCGATCGGTGCCATCGCCATCGACGACTCGAAGGTCGATCCGGTCGAGGCCGTCCTCGAGCAGACGATGGGGCTCGGGGCCGACAACGGGTGCGAGTGCGTCGGCTATCAGGCGCACGATCCGGGCGGAGACGAGCAGCCGAACCTCACGCTCAACCGGCTCGTCCAGTCCGTCCGATTCACTGGACGGATCGGTACCGTCGGCGTGTTCGTGCCCCAGGATCCGGGGGGCGCCGACGAGCTCGCCAAGCAGGGGCAGGTCGCCCTCGACATGGGACTCCACTGGTTCAAGGGCCAGACCATGGCCACGGGACAGGCGCCGGTCAAGAAGTACAACCGCCAGCTGCGCGACCTGATCGCGGCAGGCAAGGCGACTCCGTCGTTCATCGTCAGTCACGAGCTGCCACTCGACCAAGCTCCGGAGGCCTTCGAGCACTTCGACAAGCGCGAAGACGGCTGGACCAAGGTCGTCCTCAAGCCCGGAGAGGCGGCATGATCATGGCGAACAAGGCAGCGGTCGCAGCCGGAGTCGGCGCCGCAGGAGTGGCGGCGGGCCTCGTCGCGCGCACCCTCGTGAAGAAGGAGCGCGAGTCGGACGGGGACGGAGCGCACCCCGAGGGCTGGAAGGCCGTCACGATCCTGGGCGAGGCAGGGGACTTCTCGAGCGGCCGGTATCCCGAGCCGCTGCAGCGGTTGGCGGACTCGCTCGAGATCCGAGTCGAACGTGCCCCAGGCGACAAGGGATTCGAGGTCCATGCCCGGATCCGGGAGGGGATCGACCTCGCCGCGGACGGCGATCCTGCGAAGGCGCTCCGGGAGGCACTGCGCGACGCCAAGCAGCTCGTCGAGACCGGCGAGATCCTGAGGGCGACACCGAGGCCGCACGGCGATCGACCGAGCACGCTGCTCGGAGGCGCCGTCGACAAGGCGGAAGACGATGCGAAGGGCGAGGGTGTGCTGTGAAGGCTCTGTGTTGGACCGGCGTGAACGAACTGTCGGTGGAGAACGTCGATGATCCCGGGATCCTCAATGCGCAGGATGCCATCGTCAAGGTGACGCTGAGCACGACCTGCGGCTCGGACCTGCACCTCCTCGGCGGATACGTCCCGACCATGCGAGCAGGAGACGTGCTCGGCCACGAATTCATCGGAGAGGTCGTCGAGGTCGGCTCGGCCGTGGCCAAGCACAAGGTCGGTGACCGCGTGGTCGTCTGCTCATTCATCAGCTGCGGGAACTGCTGGTACTGCCGCAACGAGCTCTACTCGCTCTGCGACAACGGCAATCCGAACGCAGGCATCCCCGAGGCGCTCTGGGGCCAGGCGCCCGGCGGCTGCTACGGCTACTCCCACGCGCTCGGGGGGTGGGCCGGCAGTCATGCCGAATACATCCGCGTGCCGTACGCCGACCAGGGGGCCTTCCCTGTTCCCGATGGGGTCAGCGACGAGAGAGCGCTCTTCGCCTCTGACGCGGCCCCGACCGGGTGGATGGGAGCGGATCTCGGCGGCGTCCGACCCGGAGACACCGTCGCCGTCTGGGGGGCCGGCGGCGTCGGACAGATGGCAGCCCGCGCCTCGCTTCTGCTCGGCGCCGAGCGGGTGATCGTGATCGACCGCTTCCAGGAACGGCTGGCGCAGGTCGAGCAGGTCATCGGCGCCGAGACCATGAACTACGAGACCAGCGAGGTGAACGCCGAGCTGCGCGAACTGACAGGTGGGCGCGGCCCCGACGTCTGTATCGAGGCGGTCGGGATGGAGGCCCACCGCGACGGCCCCGACTTCGCCTACGACCAGGTGAAGCAGCAGCTGCGCTTGCAGACCGACAGGCCGACGGCCGTCCGCGAGGCGGTCTTCGCTGCGCGGAAGGGCGGCAGCGTCTTCGTGCTGGGCGTCTTCGGCGGCTTCGTGGACAAGTTCCCCCTCGGCGCTGTCATGAACAAGGGCCTCACTCTCCGGTCCGCGCAACAGCACGGGCAGAGGTACATCCCGATGCTCCTCGAGCGGATGGCGAGAGACGAGCTCGTCACCGAGCACCTGGCCACGCACGTCATGCCTCTGGAGGACGGGCCCGGTGGGTACGCGATGTTCAAGGAGAAGACCGACGGGTGCGTGCGAGCGGTCTTCCGCCCCTGACCACCCGGCTTCGCCTCGTTCCCTCGCATCCGGAAGGCTCTCCGGTTCCTGGCGATTGACGACCGGTAGTCGATCCGGTTTCAGACACAGGGTGGTCTGAACGCTAACTGTCGCGCAAGCCCCGGCGGATCAGCAATCGCTTCACCCGAAGGTCATCGCGGCGTGCCCTGGCCTGCTGGGTACCCCTTCTCACCTAACCGCTTGGTGAGCTCCACCGCGATGACGGCGAGAGTGGTCCGGGTGACGGGAAGCCGGTAGATGACGTCGCGCGTTCTCAGAAGAAGGGCCGCGCCCTCGGGTTCTTTCGCGGGCCACCAGTACCTGACGATGGCGGTCGGGATCACCGTCGTCTGCCCGGACCTACCTGTCAGCGTCGCAGTCCACGACCCGTTCGATCGGAACTCGATGACGGTGGAAGCGTCGCTGATGTGTTCCACGATGCGCAGCGTGACGTTCACCGTTTCACGATCTTCAAATTCCCTGGCCGTCCGCATCTGTCATGTCCGTTCGGTTCGGAACTCGCGAGGGGATTCGATTGGTCGCTAGGCCGACGCTTCGGAGCGGGGGAGAGTCGTCCTTCTGAAACAGCGCCTTTTCTTTCGATCATGCGCGGGGTCGCGGACTCGGCTGGATTCACATGATCGCCCGGCGCCCTCCGCAGCGCACTCGTCTGCTGAGGGCTCGTGTAACGAAACGGTCACGGCCGACTCCGCTACCAAACCTTCCTCGGTGGTGCGGCGAACACATCACATCGGGTGAACACCCAACGGACGTCGATGAGACGTTCTCGTAACGTCCAACAAAGGAACAGCTCATGCGCAAGATCTCCAAAGCCGGTATCAGCTTCGCCGCCGCCGGTCTCCTCATCGCCGGTGCTGCCGGAATCGGCACCGCCGCCAACGCAGCCCCCTCCGTCCACCTCGCCGCCTCGTCGGCGAAGATCCCGGCGCCCGTCGCCGCGGTCCCCGAGATCTTCGGCGGTGACACCGGAGTCGCCCTCGACAGCAACTTCCTCGCCGCGCTGAAGAGCCTCGGCCTGACCCCCTCGACCGACGGCACGGCGACCCTCGCCGACGGCACCATCAAGTTCCCCATCACGGGCGGCTCGGTCGTGTACTGGTCCCCCAAGGGCGACTACCGCCCCTACGTCCAGGGCCTCCTCGAGCACGACGGGTCGGGCCTGAACCTGACCG